>JAIOQW010000361.1 GCA_021108405.1 Methanosarcinales archaeon | reverse complement strand
GCACCAAAGCTAATGATATTTTTATGACGATTGTGCAAACTGCAAAAAAGTTAGGCGTAAGCGCTTATGATTATATCTATGATAGAGTCAGCAAGAATTATTGCATGCCTTCTCTTTCACTATTGATTAAAGCGAAAAAAATTGCATAAATCAATAACGATACGGGTTAAGCGATGAAAATTATATTAATCTTGGAATTATTACCATTCTACTTGTAGTGTTGCTTTTCGATTTAAAATAGTGCCAGTTACCCTTAGATTTGAAGTGGATACTTATTTTGCCATTATTTGTGTTCATCCGTGGTTATTTTTCTCTGAATTGCCTCTTTATTACTTAATGGATGACCAGTAGACGGAATCAACCAATACTATATTATTGTATTCTACGTGTTCATCGAAAAGCCTATTTTATTTCCCAAAATGCATAAGAGGTGTAGAATCGCTCACTACAATCATTTAAGATCCTCTTGAAGTTCATCTTCACCATATCTGATGTAAATGCCTTTTTTACTAAATTCACTAAGAACTGCCCTGAGAGGGAGACCCGTGATGTCAGAAGCTTCCCTGATTGTTATCCTATCTTCTTCATAGAGTCTGGCAACAGTGGTAATTTCGCGATTTTGTTCATAATCTTTTAGAATCCTCCTGATTCCATCTCTTATGACGTCTGAGAGATTTGGATAATATTTGCCGATGAGAATTTTCTCCACATCGTTTTCCAATTCTTCAGGAAGAGTGATTGTCTTTTTAATATACATACTCAATACCACTTTAATGCGTATTGAGGGATTAATATAAAAGCTTTCTTCCTGATTGAGGCCGTTTCAATTCGTGTTGGTGAATAATAGAAAACCGCAGATAAACCCAAATGAACGCAGATATTCAGATAGCTTATCCCCGTTCATCCGTAGTCAATTTGAATTCAAGAATAGCAGACAGTTCAGAATATCTGAAATTGGTAGAAAATTATATAAAAGATAAAATTATCTTTATTTACTATGAGTGAAAATATTAAAGTCCGCAAAGAAGATAAACAAATATTTGACATGCTTCAAGCAGAATTAACCTTCAAGACCGGTAAAAAAATAACCCAGCAAGAGCTTTTTTCGAATATTATCAACTTCACAAGGTATAAAAAGAATAGCTTCTTTGGCAGGATCCGTAAATTACCCCTTTCAGAAAAAGAGATTGAAAAGCTTAAAGGACTGCGTAGCGACTGGGGCATTGTGACTGATGAAACGGAAATAGATATGATAATATATGGAGCCGAAAGATGAGTATTTTTATAGATACTGGCATCTTCATTGCATATATTAACAAATTGGACAAGCACTATGGTGCTGCCTCTGCTCTTATGGAAGATATTATGAAAAACAAGTACGGCATGGCTTTCACTTCAGGCCTGGTTTTTACTGAAACAATGACCTTTGTACTCTATAAAACCAGGGATGAAAATAAAATAATCAATATGAAGGATTTAATTCTGGGAAATAAAGAAAAAGATATACCACAATTTATAAACATTCTTTTTATGGATAGAGAAATACTTGATAAAACATGGGATATTTTTATTAGATATGCTGCTAAAAAGTTGAGCTTTACTGACTGTTCTATCATAGAGATGATGAGAAATAGGGATATTGAGCATATAGCCAGCTTTGATGGTGGTTTTGATGGTATAGTATCGAGGTTGGAGTACTGATATTAATACTTTCACCCCACTTAGATTAAGCATATATCATAAGAAACACCTCTATAACACATGAGTAACCAGAAACCTAAGCCGCACCTCTCATTACATGAACGCATGCGGGTCCTCAGCGAAGGTACCAGATACGATAGCTGCAACCAAACAGCAGTATGCCATGCTTTTGGTCCGGACGGACGCTGTATCCAGTTATATAAGACCCTTCTTACCAATTCCTGCGCAGGTGAATGTGCCTACTGTCCAAACCGCAGCACCAGAAAGACACTACGTGCATCCCTGACTCCTAAAGAGATCGCAAAGATCACCTGGTCTTTTTACAGGAAAAATAGCGTTGAAGGGCTTTTTCTCTCATCAGGTATAATCGGCGATGCTGAAAAGACCTCCTTACAGCAGCTTGAAGTAGCCCAACTGCTGCGTGGATCAGGTTTTACCGGATATATTCATATACGTGTGATGCCTGGTACACCAAAATATCTTCTTGAGCAGATTGCAGATCATGCCAATAAGTTCGGGGTGAATACAGAGACCACAAGTGCCCTCAATTATTCAGAGATCTGTCCGAATTTTGATTATAACAATGATGTCCTTACACGTTTGCAATGGACCCGTGATCTTATCAAAAAAAAAAGAAGTGAAACAAAATACACTGGACAAATTATCGGTGCAAATGATACGCAGTTCGTTGTTGGTGCTGTTTTGGAACCGGACAGGGATATCATCAGGACAGTTCATGGATTTATGGATAAATATGCACTCAGACGTCCGTATTTTATGAGCTTTGATCCTGTACCTGATACCCCGCTCGAGAATAACACCCCATCTCCGAAATGGCGAGAGCACAGGCTGTACCAGGCATCGTTTCTCCTTAAGGATTATGGTTGTAAAGCATCTGATTTTGATGATATCTTTAATGAGGACGGTTTTCTTACTAATGATGACCCGAAAATGCGTCTGGCATGTGTTCATAGTGATTATTTTCCTGTGGATGTCAATTGTGCCGGGCGTGAAGAGCTGTTATTGGTTCCTGGTATCGGTCCTATCAGTGCTAACCGGATCATGCAGATGCGTCCCATTGCATCAGAACAGGAACTTATGCGTATGGGTGTGGTAATGTCGCGTGCACGTCCTTTCATTGAACTTAACGGAAACAGGCAGACCAATATAAGTTCGTTCATGGAGTCGGCATTATGATAATTGCTTTTAAGGTAAGCGTCAACGGAGTGCTGCTTGCATGTGCAAAACTTAAGGAAGAACCGGAAGCTGAACTAATGTTTGCAAACAATAAACATGAAATTAAGCAGAAATTAGAGTTCTCAAATATCGAGGATGAGGTGATCTACCTTGGATTTGACCGGCAAAGTGCGACCTCGGGATCGATCACAGAGATACTGGGTAAACGATCGGCCAGAATGTCACGTACTGATCCTGCACCGATCAAGTATATTGATCTGATATTGCGAAACAGGGACGCTAATCCGGCTGAGCTGGTCCGTTTGCTTATTTCTTGTTGTGGAAAAATGGAAATGCTTTACTCAAAAAAGACACAACTTGCACGCCGGTATTATAGATATATGCGGGATGTGTCTGCATCCTGGCAACGGTTATGTATGTTAGCCAGACCATGCTTTATTAATGGCATTCTTACTGTCAGAATTGATCAGAGGCATGATGTGGGTGACATTTTTTGCAGGTGGCTTGCTAAGAAGAACCCCGATGTTCCGGTGGCAGTGATCCATGGCAAATATGCATGGGTCGGAAATGGGAAATTGGTTGGTCTGGGGGGGTTTATTAAAACTACGGCAAAGTTTGTTGAGAATTTGAAAGGGCCGGAGCAGGATATTGGAATTGAAACAGATGTTGAAGTGGAAGAGCTGTGGGATATCTTTTATGATTCCCAGATGATCGAAACAAGGCGAAACCGTACTCTTGCTAAGAAAATGCAGCCAAAAGGTGTTTCGGATTTGTATGGGATGACAAAAAAGGATCGATATAAGGTTGAACATGGTATTGCCAATTGTACGCTTGATAGGTTTATACAAGAACAAAATCCTCGCTAGCGCTCGGATTTTGTTCTTGCGTCTTCGCGTCCTGACATCTTTGCGTTTTCATTCATACTCTTGTGTTTATCTCTTGCAGTTCAAAAATCCCTTCTTTTTAAGTAAAGCAGTCATAATAGCAGAGGCAGCAGCCTATAACTACGAATCAACTTGCAGTTAAAACAAATTATATATGTCATAGTACTCATGGTATGATCTGATAATTCTAACATAGATACTGGTATTGGTAGTCGTATCTCTGGCAGTGATATTAAAAAGGTTCGAGGATCACAATAAATTGAGAGCTATATAATAATAATTAATTCGGAAATTATTTATAAACAAAAGCAAATGGAAGAAA
>JAIOQW010000091.1 GCA_021108405.1 Methanosarcinales archaeon | reverse complement strand
TATAACCATATAAAAAATAATACAATTCCAAATAATGTTCCAATTATCGCTTTAATAAATTTCATTATAATCTCTTGCTCAAAAAAAAGGGTGAATTTGTATTTAAGGATTTCCATTGCTCAATTCATCCCCTCAGACGATTTCACTAATAAAAGGGATGGAAAATGTTAAAAATGTTTAGATTTTAAGATTTACCTGCGGAAAGTGAGATATATGTATATCAATATAATTTATTATATCGTGCATAATAATAACCATGGGACATAATTCCTCCAAAGAAGGCTCCAGCCCATATTGCTACTACTGTGATTTTCTCATATTGCGGCAATAAGATACTGCACACACATAACATAACAAATCCAAATATCATTATCAAATTTCCAATTAATTTATTATTCATATATTATTTCCTCACTTTTATATTTTTAAAAATATTATTGGCTGATTGAAAAATCAGTCAATTCAATCAGTTATTTTCTTTTTTAAAATCTATATTTCAGCCTTTGCACTCACAGCCGGCACAAATGCCATGTATACCAACAACATCACCGCAAGCACTGCGCCTAACTTCATTCCATTATGTTTCATATTCTTATTTACTTAAAATTTTTAGAGCATACCATGTCTTCGGTGGAAGCTGCCAGTTGTAGTTAGCATGCCACCAAAAGCTCCCATCCATACGGCAACACAAGTAATATTTTCATATCGTGGCAGGAGAATACAACATACAATTAACACCGCTATCCCGAGGATTTGAAGTCCAATTCCATATATTTTCTTTTCCATAATCATCACAACTTTTTTATTATTTCCACACAGATGTGGTGAAGGTACTGAATCTGTAATAAATAATAAATATAGTAAGATACCCTCCACCTAAATTCATATAATAGTTAATATTCATTTGAAATAAGGACATTCCCATAATTACTATTAACCATAGTGAAAAACCTATTAAAGTGATTTTTATATTTCTAAGATAACTGATTTTTTCTTCGAGTTCTGTAGAATTATTGCAGAAAATATATTGGCCAGCAAAAAAGAATGATGGAATAAGACCTGCAAAGAGCCACTTAAATATTGGACTAATTGAAATTGTACTTCGTACTATCTCATTACCATTAATTACTATTTCTTCAGTGAAAAAAATAAAACTGACAGATGTTAAAATAAACATCCAACCAACATATAAAATCATTGATACTATAGCTCCGAGTATACTTCTTATTTGTTTCATGTAAACTTTCACCATGTATAAAAAATAGGCAAAACTATGCCTTATTTTGCCGAAGACAAGTTTACTAATAAACCTACAGATAAACCGATAAATAATTGAATGAATACTAGGATAAATATATACCACCTTACGAGTCTATTATTCCGAAATCATATGGCAAGTCATGATTTGATCCAGAGGTTCTCTCAATTCTCTCTCAAGCTTTAAGATAATCACGAGGTAATTTTTTTTCTAAGAATCCTGATCATCTTTACCAATAAAAAAATTACCATCACCTTAGAAGATTTAATTATTTTCAAAAAAAGGAGCATTTTTCTAAAATATTTATTTCTTAAGAATGGTATTAATTTTATAATCTTTGCAATATTCATTATTTTCATGATTATTATAATCTATAGTATTTACTAATAGATATTCTTATTTGATTTTTTAAAAAATTCTTTATTATGTACAAGTAAAAATAGATCTCAACAGTAAAAATTTCACTTTTATTATTTAATTAAATAAGAAAAAGTAAATTCGATTATTTATCGAAATACTTAAATACCACAATCCCTGTTATATTATCATCCTGAGTAATAAAAGGGGTATATAATATAACACAGAGGTTAAGAAATGAAAACTAGATCAATTATATCATTACTAATTTGTATGGTTATGATATTTAGTATCGTAACTCCATCAGTTATGGGGGTTAAGAATGAAAATTCAAAAAGAATTGAAACTCATATGCATTCTTTTCGAATGAACAATGCATTTGAAATATCTAATATCCATCCGGAATTATTGAATGAAATTAATAATAACAAAGTTGGTGAATTATCAATCCTGATCACAATGGAAGATAATGAGTTTACCGGCAACACAGTTGAAAAGCATGATGGTAGCATAAAGCAATATCAAGCTAATGTTGAAACTTCCTTACAAAAAGTTGAAGGGACAAAAATAACATACCATGAACGATCGAACATCTTCACTGCTACAGTAAAAGCAAGTGAAATTGAAAAGTTTGCAAAGATTGATGGTATTAAAATCTATCCGGATTTCAGGGTAGAGGTATTACTGGATGATAGTGTTCCTATTATCGGAGCAGATGACTTATGGTCTGAGTATGATGGCTCTGGAATAACAATTGCTGTTATTGATACTGGCATTGATTCGAGTCATCCTGATCTTAAGAATAAAATAGTAGATCAGGTATCTTTTATAAAGGACGAACCTGCCTCCGAGGATGGGCTTGGTCATGGAACTCATGTGGCTGGTATTATTGCCGGAAGTGGAGTTGCATCCGGAAGCAAGTATAAGGGTGTAGCTCCCGAAGCTTCTTTGATGAATGTAAAGGTGCTTGATAACCATGGCTGGGGTACTGCCTCATCTATCATATCCGGAATAGAATATGCCGTTGAAAACGGTGCAGATGTGATATCATTGAGTTTAGGAGGCTATATGTGGCCGCCTGATGGTACTGATCCACTGGCAATGGCTGCGAACGCTGCTGTTGATGCAGGAGTGGTAGTAGTGGCTGCAGCAGGGAATGCAGGAGAAGTCTTTTTTATTGCTTCACCAGCCAGTGCCGAGAAGGTCATTGCGGTTGGAGCTACGACAAAACAGGATGATATTGCCATGTACAGTTCAATGGGACCTACATGGGATCACAGGATCAAACCTGAAGTATCAGCTCCCGGCGGGGCGGCATTTATATATAATGATCCTGCGCAGCTGGCTATCGTTTCAGTAAAAGCATTCGATTCCATAATTGAGAGGTGGGAACCGGAGTGTGTTGTGGATAAATATTATATGGCACTCTCAGGTACTTCGATGGCAACGCCTCACGTGTCAGGAGTTGTGGCACTGATGCTCCAGGCGCATCCTGACTGGACACCGGATAAGATCAAACAGCAATTAATGAATACGGCTGTGGATCTTGGAGAATCTCCGAACGCCCAGGGTGTAGGTAGAATAGATGCAATATCGGCTGTGGAAAACACACTGACTATTGAACCTACTCATCTTAGTTATATCACAAAACTAGGTGAATACAATACCGAAACCCTTGAGCTCTCAAATACCGGAGTTGAGGAAATGGAGGTTAACCTATTTATGACTGGAGGTATTGAAGGCGATTTCTCTTCAGATACTATTAATATCAATCCAGGTCAGACTGTAAAGGTAAATACTACAATAGGTATACCTGCAGGAGTATCTACCGGAATGCATTATGGCAGTTTGATGATCAATGAAGATAGTCAATTTTTCAATGTCCCTGTTCTAATGGATACGCCTATGACATTTGTTAACGGCAGGTCCAGATTCAGTGATGTTATTGAAATCGGTTCATCAGAATGGTATGGTTTAGGTTCAAGTTATTACTATATTGATATACCAGAAGATTCCCCCGGTTTTTCAACAACGATGATCTCTAGTTCTGTCCCGGGTTGGGTTAGCTTGATCCTTTTTGATCCGGAAGGTGAATTTGTAGACTATGATGGTGGATGGGAATATGAAACAAAAGCTACAGTTTCTGCATCAGATCCAATACCGGGGAGGTGGATGATCCTTGTGGAATCAGTTGTATTTGATCCTGAAATCGAGCATGTACATCTGACGTTAACGACACATATTCATTCACTTATATTCGAACCAACATCATGGACCACTCCAGCGATCATATCAGCAGGCTCTGATATTGTACAGGGATTCACAGTGACAAATACAAATAACAGTGCTAAATCCGTTCAGGTTGAAGGTTATATAGGTGTTCCGGATACTGATGCAAGCGGAAGTTTCTCTGGTAGTGTGGATTATATTGAATATTATCCGGAACCACCAGAACCACCGGAACCTATAGAAACTCCTGAACCTACAGAAACTCCTGAACCTACAGAAACTCCTGAACC
>JAIOQW010000327.1 GCA_021108405.1 Methanosarcinales archaeon | reverse complement strand
AGATAAGAAAATGTGAAGCATTTTCGATATATCAAGTTAAATGTGACATACTATTAAAAAAATACAGAAGGAAAAATAAATGAATTTATCATTAGCAAAAATAACCAAAATAATGACGACAGTAGCAGTTCCCATTACTCTTGTAACTGCCCAATCTGACTGGTCTAAGTTCCAGACGGACGAGGCGAATGCCGGAGTCCCCGTTAATAGTGCACCTATTGCGGTGCCGGATGGCATGACAACATGCGATGTGCAGCTTTCACTTCAGTCGGGAGGCGAATAAGCTTTTAATAGGAAATGGCGTTGTAGATAAATATAAGCCACAGAGAACACTTAAAATCACCGAGTATTTCCACTCTGTGCTCTCTGTGGCAGATAATCTATGCCGTATATCCGAACGGTACAGAGAAATGGCACTGGACTCCTCCCTCCCATGGGATATTTAATTCCTTTGATTCCACACCGGCTGTCGCATACTGCTTGGAAGGACGGGAGAGAACAGATAGAGCAGACCTGAATAATGACTGCAAAGTAAACATACTTGATGCGGTTATCATAGGGACCTGTTGGGGGCATACTGCATGGTATTAATGAGGTGAAAAAATGAAGAATATAAATGTAATTCTAATTTCAATTGCTATACTATGTATAGCTGCACAGTCAGCACAATCAGCACCGATTGTAAGTTTCGAACCATCTAATCAAAACGTCCTGCAAGGAGACCTGTTTACAATGAACATTACAGTAGATCCGCAGGGTGTTGAGACGATGGGTGCTCAATACTATATTTATTTTGACAATACAATGCTGAATGCTACACAACAGATAGAAGGGACCTTTCTTAGTTATGATGGTGCAAATACGCTGATAATGCCTAACCGTTTCAACAATACCATTGGTCTTATTGAATATGGAGAGACAAGAATTGGTGTTACTAATGGAGTAACTTCACCTGGTGTACTGGCAACTATTACATTTCTTGCAAAAGAGCCAGGAATAATGGATCTTGAAATGAGCGATGTGCTGCTGAGTGACCCGGAAGCTAATGAGATACCTGGTGTTGTTGTAACAAGTGCAACGGTAAATATCAGCGAAACTCATTTTGATATATCAGGATATGTAAACTATGATAATGGAGACCCGGTCTCAGGTCCTGATGTAACGGTTACCAACCTGAACACCAGTGAGATCTTTATTGCACAGGTGAATGATAGTTCCAATTACTACCTGATCTCAACCAACTTTGCACATATCAGCAGTGATCATGTGTTGCGCTTTGATGCCAGTGACGATTTTGGAAATTCCTCATCGTTCGATTATACAGTCACACATGTTGAGATGGATTACGAAGGTTTCGTGCAGAACATAACACTCATTATCCCTGATACTTCACCTCCGGCCATAACCAATATCATTGCAAATGATATCACAAAAGATTCTGCGACCATAACCTGGGATACTGATGAGATAAGCGATAGTCTGGTCAAATACGGTATAAGTCCGGGAGATTATACACAGACGGTTTATGGTCCGGAAAATTCTTTGCACCACAGTATTGATCTTACCGGATTAGCTCTGGATACTACCTATTATTATGTAGTGAACAGTACAGATGCGAGCAGTAACTCTGCCGAAAGTATAGAATACCAGTTCACAACATTTCCAGAGATCATAGTCGTGATCGATGATGCGGTCGCAATGACAGGTAATAATGCCATCACATCTTTAATGATCACCAATATTACCAATGTCGGTACTGCTGATATTTCACTTATATATAACCAATCTGTGATCCAGGTTATCGATGTTACTAACAGCGATTTTGATTTCATGGATGCTGACATCGATAATATGAATGGTATAACCAGGATCGGAGCATTCCAGACCTCATCAGGCGGGCTTAATGGAAATGTAACAGTTGCAAATATCACACTCCTGGCTGCAGGTACCGGTGGTGAATTTACCTCACTTGAGCTTACTATTAATGAACTCAAGGAGGCAAGTTCGGAAGAGATCTCAATATTTGCAGGTGTACGGAATGGTACTTTTACCATATGGGAGACTACACCACCTCTAATATTGAATCCTACGGCAGAACCTTCATCGATACCTGAGGATACTGATCTTGATCCGAGATGGGGCGAGACTGCTTACTTAAGTGTCACGATCACTGATGAGTGCGGTGTGGACAATGTTATTATCAATCTTTCCAGCATAGGCGGCGTGTCAGACCAGATAATGACCCGTATACCTGATACGGATATATGGACAGTAACAGTCAACGCTTCTACCGGTAGCGCAGCTCTCTTTAATGATAGTTATCAGCCACACTACCTGACCATATATGCCACCGATACATTTGGGAATGTCAATTCATCAATGGGTATACCACTGACAGTAATGCTCAACGGTGATGTAAGCGGCAACGGTGAGGTCACTCTCTATGATGCGACATACCTTGCCAATCATATCCTGAATAAACCCGGATTTGAAACAATGAACCCGCAGGTAGCAGAGGTCAGCGGTAACAGTGCGGTTTCTTTCTATGATGCAATGTATCTTTCCAAGTATATACTGGCTGAACCTGGATTCGGAGTACTTCATTGAGGTGATGGTAATATGACAAACGTAATTAATTCGATATTCTTTGCATTGATATTAGTACTAATCACTTTACCTTTTGTTTCATCAACCACTATTTCGATGGGTGATGTTTATATAGAGCCAGGTGCTATATCCACAACACCTATTATAATAGAAAATGTGTCACATGTAGGGACAATAGATATTACCCTTTTTTATAATAGTTCACTGGTCCGTATATCCGATGCTTCAGACAGTGAGTTTGACTTCATGCATCCGGTCATTAACAATTCAGCTGGTTATACCAGGATCGGCGGAATGGCTTACGGTGATGGATTAAGTGGTAATGTACAACTCGCTGATCTCGAATTTGAGGCAGTAGGCAGTGCAGATGTAACATGTTCGCTCTGCATCAACATAAATGAAATAAAAGTGGCAGATGCTACGGAAACAACCATACCGGCAAATGTACAAAACAGTTCGATAAGTATTATTAACCCACCACAATCACCTGGTAGTCTATCAAGTACTGTCGGATGTCATTGGATCAACTGGACGTGGATAGATGGGAATAATAATGATATGGTAGAAGTATTGATCAACGACACATGGGTAATGAACAGCACTATGCAGTATTATAACTGTACCGTATTTCCTCACACTGTACATATAATAAGCCTGCGCGGATATAATTCCGATCTGGGAAAATACTCATCATATGTTAATCAAACTGTATCGATACCGAACTTTGCACCCGCAGCATCTGCCAGTTCGATGCATCTTCATAATAACATAGGTTCGGTCTACGAATGCAAGACATTATTAGACGGTTCAGCGTCCAGTGACCCGGATGGTAACCTTACCCATTACCAGTGGGATTTTGGCGATGAGACATCAGGTACTGATGAAGTGGTTGAGCATATCTATACTTCCTGCACCTGGAACGCAACATTTTACGAACCTTTTATAGTGAATCTGGAGGTAGGTGATGATCTTGATCCGCAGATCTATGATGGTGTAACAATATCCGTAAACGTCTACATCGCAGGTGATACAAATGCAGACGGTAAGGTGAATATTTTAGATGCAACACTTGTAGGGGTCGAATGGGGTGAAACCTGCACAGACTATTGGGCCGGGAATGAAAATGGAGACAGAGCTGATCTGAACAACGATTGCAAAGTGAATATCCTTGATGCTGTGATCATTGGAGCATGCTGGGGGCATACAGCATGAGGAGGAATATCTTCCCCCCTTGCAATGATCTTTACTCTGCCATTGGGAATGTTTTGAATAAATCTTTAATACCTAATGTAGTAGCTATTGATATGACTTTTGCCCTGTAACCAACACGCTGGACATTGCCTGAGATATATTGAGTAACTTTTTTCATAGTATATCAAGTATATCTTGATATATCGAAAATGCTCACTCCGTTCACATTTTATAATCTTCAGCTCCTACGGAGCTTCAGTCAATAAAATCCGAGCGTTTGCGAGGATTTTGTTCTGGTGTTATTTTGGTTGTATGCAAGTTAAGTAAAACAATTACCAATTTCCTTATTGAATCTATATTATCCATTTGG
>JAIOQW010000089.1 GCA_021108405.1 Methanosarcinales archaeon | reverse complement strand
GCATTAGAAGCATTATGCATACTCGATCTATTAAATTCATGTGATAAACCTGTTGCATTTATCACTTTCACTATTGATACCGTATTACCATTATTATATACTCTGATATGGAATATATCATCAAAAAATCCGGTGATCTCATCATCAATAAGTGCAATATCATTATTAAGATCATCAAAACGAACCTCAATAACAGTTCCCTCATTCTTGATATCAACCCTATAATCTGTCAAAACATTGACATCCTCATTGAAAATTCTAAGCATTTCTACAGATATCATCTGTAAGGCATTGATCTTGACATGAGCGGTATTATTATATAGATAGACGTTATCAACATTGAACCTGAGCACCCGGTTATCATCTTTACCGTTGTTATTCAGGTCAGCTTTATACTGGTATGCTTCACCTGCTGTTATAGTACTGTTATAAATTTCAATATGGTTTTGTGTTAATGAGAAAAGTACAGCACCAGTAGAAATATTGATTATTTCTGCTGTAAGATTAAATCCGTCAGGCAATGGCAGGGTATCACCCTCGCTTAAGAGATGGAAATCAGTTCTATGTTCATCTTTTAACAATTTACTGATCAGAACTGATGCACTATCATGTTCAATTACATAATAAGGCTCTCCCATCCATGCGATCTTAAGATCATTATGATCACGGGTAGGATATATTGTAGTAGTATAGACTAACGAAGCCGCTGGGATCCTATATGATTGTTCAGGATCAGAGGGGTCGATGTTATTATCAATGCTTAAATTGAGTGTTTCGTAACCAGCAGCATTCTCCAGGTCATAATATAATATGGCAGGATTATCCTTTGATGTTAAATTAAATTCGCCATAACCTGAATATGGATATTCGACAGCTCCAACAAGCTCATATATATCAGATATTATTACTACAGATGATACTGCAGCTGCATCTGAAGCACTATTAATCCTGACATTAAACCAGTTATCCATAAAGGCAGTACTACTGTCTTTGGGAAGATCAATATTTTTTGTAAGATCATTTCGTACAACTGTTACTGTAGTTCCATTATTCTCAATATTGGTTTTGTAACCTTCCAGGATAATATTTATTTCATCACTATTTTCAATTCTAAGTACATCAGAGGAGATCAATCCAATTGAATTTATTTCAACCCAATCAAATTGTCCACCTGAGAATATCTCTCCTACATTGAACCCCATGACCCGGTTATTATTTTGACCATTCCCGTTTGAATCAAGTGTATATTCATACGAATCAATTGCTTTGACTACCTTTTTATCTATTTCTTTGCCATATTGGGTTAATGAAAAAAGAAACTGCCCATACCCAAAATCGTTATCTCTATATTTATCTAAAGGAATATGAGGATCAATATCAAGTATAGTAATAGCATATCCATCAGGCAACATCAGGGTATCACCTTTTTTTAATCTATATGTATCATATGTATCTTCATCAACCAGCAATCTGGCAATGGTTAAATGTGTAGTATTGTCATCAATAACATAATAAGGCTGATCATGCCACGAAATCCTGGAATCCTTCAATGAAAAGCAAAGTGTATCTTCATTATTGATCCTGAGTACATCAGGAGAGATCAGTTGGAGTGAATTTATCTTAACCAAATCATAAGCCATACCACGGAATAATGTATCAACACCAAATCGCAAGATCAAGTTATCAGTATGACCGGTCCTGTTCATATTCGATCTGTATTCATAACACTCACTTTCATTTACAATCTGTTTATCCTTTTCTTCACCATATTGTGTTAATATTATCTCTACATTTTCACCACCATCAATAAAAATGTCGGACACAAAAATGGCAAATCCTTTTGGTAATGCAAAAGTTTTTTTATCACCTAATAGGTGGGTGTCATTCTCACCTTCATCAACCAGAAATCCGGTAATGTTCATGCTTTCATTATTATTGTCAACAACACAATATGGCTGTCCGAGCCAGGAAATCCTTGATATATTATCATTACCGTTATACATTGAAGTGGTATATTCGAAGGATGTGGCTGGAATTTGACATTCATTATTTATACTGAAATTAAGTGACTCGAAACTGCCGATTGTTGTAGGATTATAGAACAACCCATCCAAAATGTTTCTTGATGTCAGATTGAAGTTAAGAACACCGGAAGAAGCAGTCATTTTACCTACAGCGACATAGAAATTCTTTGCAATTGGACTGCTGACTGCAATAGAACTGCTGATCCATTGTTGATCTGCGCCGTTATTGTTATTGGTTATTGGATCTTCCGCATTTGCCATCTGTTTTTGATTATCAGATAGTGTTTGTTCTTTATCAAGTTCCAGTGGACTATCTCCCAGCTTTATCACCCAGAAATCTTTTTTTTCTAGACCATATTCATTTGAGTCTTTATTTCCCGCAATTATATATCCGCCATCACTGGTCTTCGAAATACACCTTGCCGTTTCTTCTCCCAATCCTCCAAATTCCTCCTCCCACTGTATATTTCCACTTTGATCGGTCTTGATCACCCATGCATCTGTATTGAATTGGAACCGGGTCTCTCCTGCAATTATATATCCACCATCACTGGTCTGCTTGATACAGTATGCCTGATTGTATGTATTTTTTGCAAATGTCTTATTCCACTGCATATTTCCGCTTGAATCTGTTTTCGCCAGACATATATCATATTTATCAGTAAAATTAAAATTTTCAACTCCTGCAATTATGTATCCGCCATCTTGGGTCTGCTGGATGAGAGTTGCACAATCCATGCACGTTTCCCAGTATGTTTTATTCCATTGTTCGTTTCCGTTTGTATCGGTTTTAACCAGCCAGACATTACTGCGATCATCACCGAACGAAGAAGTAGTTCCTGCTATAATATAACCGCCATCATAAGTCTGCCAAACAGAATGTGCACTATCAAAGTCAGTTCCTCCGAATGTTTTATTCCACAGTTCATTTCCTTCTATATCGGTCTTTATTAACCAGATATCATAGAAAACATTATATGCATACGTCTTTCCTGTTATTATAAAACCATCATCAGAAGTTTGCTGTATACAATATGCCTTATCAGAACTTTTTCCTCCGAAAATCTTGCTCCACAGCTTATTTCCTGATGAATCAACTTTTATTAACCAGAAGTCTGACATATCAACATCAAAATTTGTAGAGGTTACAGCAATTATATATCCATCATCACCGGTCTGACGCACACAGTATCCTCCCATATCATCAGTTTCCATAAAAGTCCTATTCCATTGCATAGTTCCAGTGGAATCGGTTTTGACCAGCCAAACACCTGTTTCTGATAAGCCAGAATCTGAGCTATATTGTTCGGTTTCTCCTGCAATGATATAACCGCCATCATGAGTTTGCTGTACAGAATATGCTTTATCAATACCTGGCCCTGCAAATGTCTTATTCCAGATCTCAACGGGTTGAGGTTCTTTTTTGATTATTATATATCTACTTGCTGAATTTATTAATTTATCATTATCTACTACTGTTAAATTTACTTGATATTGACCTTCAGAGGCATATGAATGGATAATTATTTCTTCAGTAGTATTTGTTGTGTTACCATCCTGGAAATCCCACAGATAATTTATGATATTTCCATCCGGGTCATAGCTTATGGAAGCGTCAAATAATATTTGTTGATCTATACAAGGATAATCGGGGCTGTAAGTAAATGAAGCAACGGGTAATGGTCCAGCTTTTTCAAGTTTTATCATCCATAAATCAGAGTCTTTTTCTCCAGACAGTATATAGCTACTATCAGAAGTCTGCAGTGTAGACTGTATAAGACCAGGTTTAGATGTTCTGTTCCACTGTTCATTCCCATTTGAATCTGATTTGATAATTTTCTCTCCAAACAATAAAAAACCACCATCAGAAGTTTGCTGCAATGAGTCAATTCCTTCAAAGATCGTATTCCACTGTATATTACCATCTGGATCTAATTTTATAACCCTGAAATTTGTATAATATAATCCACCCCCGAGGATGTAACCACCATCAGGGGTCTGCCGGATAAAAGATTGCTTCCTATTGAAAAAGTATTCTTTACTAAAAGTCCTGTTCCATTGCATATTTCCTGTAGAATCTATTTTATGAAGTGAAAAAAACGGGCGACGACTATCATATGAATCTGTTGCTTCTCCTATAATATAACCTCCATCGGAAGTTTGCTGCATAGTCACAGGACTATGTCCTTTAGTTC
>JAIOQW010000247.1 GCA_021108405.1 Methanosarcinales archaeon | reverse complement strand
ATCGAAAATGCTCACTCCGTTCACATTTTCTAATCTTCAGCTTCTTCGAAGCTTCAAGCGAAGATTCTACGAATCTTCTAATCCTCCATTCCTCTGGAATGTCGGTCAAGAAAATCCGAGCGTTAGTGAGGATTTTGTTCTGCTAATCTATCCGGGGAATCGGAAATGATCAAAGAAATCACCAATACATATAACGCAAAAGACCTTGAAGAAAAAATCAGCAAGTTTTGGGAATCTATCAATGCTTATCCTAAAACACGGGAAAAGAGAGCTAATGGCACCGATTTCTATTTTGTAGACGGGCCACCGTATACTACAGGCCATATTCATCTTGGGACGGCCTGGAACAAGATTATGAAAGACTCTATCCTGCGTTATAGATCAATGAATAATTATTGTGTCAGAGACCGGGCAGGATGGGATATGCACGGCCTACCTATTGAAGTAAAGGTAGAGGAAATGCTTGGCTTTAAATCAAAGAAGGATATTGAAACGTATGGTGTGGATAAATTCATTGATAAATGCAAAGAGTTTGCTTTAAAGCAAAAAGATGAGATGACATATCAGTTCAAGGAACTGGGGGTATGGATGAACTGGGATGACCCCTACATGACGCTTAAGGATGAATATATAGAAGCTGCCTGGTGGACATTATGGCGTAGTTCTAAGAAGGGTTTATTAGAACAGGGTAAAAGAGTAGTGAACTGGTGTCCCAGGTGTGAGACTGCTATTGCTGATAGTGAAGTGGAATACCAGGATGAAGAAGACCCGTCAGTATATATCAAGTTCAAGATCAAGAATGAAGAAAATACCTATATAGTTATTTGGACAACTACACCCTGGACCATCCCTGCAAATATTGCTGTGGCTGTTCATCCGGATTTTGAATACAGCAAGATCAGGGCATGGAAAGAGAATAAAGAATATAGCGAAATACTCTATATAGCTACACAACTGGTGGAACATGTATTAAAACAGGGTAGATATACTGATTATGAAGTAATTGATCGCATGCCCGGTGAAGACCTTGTCAAATTATCATATGAACATCCTCTGGTAGATAAAGTACCGGCCCAGGCTGAATTTGAACATAATATTTATATGGCGGATTTTGTTACGGCAGAGAACACCGGCTGTGTACATATAGCTCCCGGACACGGTCTTGATGATTTTCTTCTTGGTCTGGAACATAATATGCCGATATATTGTCCGGTCGGCCCTGATGGTAGATACACCCCGGATGCCGGTGAATATGAAGGTAAATATGTCAAGGATGCAGATGAACAGGTACTAAAAGACCTGGAAAAAAGGGGTAATCTACTTAAAAAAGAAATGATCACACATAGGTACGGGCACTGCTGGCGCTGTAAGACACCAATTATATATCTGGCTACTGAACAGTGGTTCCTGAGGATATCTGACATCAAGGACGATATGCTTGCCCAGATCAAAAAAGTAGACTGGTATCCTGATTGGGCTGGTTCTGCCAGGTTTACTGACTGGGTATCAGGTGCACGCGACTGGTGCATTAGTCGTCAGCGCTACTGGGGCATTCCACTGCCTATCTGGATATGTTCTTCATGTAAAAATAGAGAAGTTATCGGGACCATGGCACAACTTAAAGAGCGCTGTGGTATCAAAGACCATATTGACCTGCACAGACCTAACGTGGATAACATCACATTTACATGCAGTTGCGGAGGTATTATGAGCCGGGTTGAGGATGTATTTGATGTCTGGTTCGACTCAGCAGTAGCTTCCTGGGCTACTTTGAATTATCCTCATGAACATGAGGACTTTGACAGACTCTGGCCTGCTGACTTTATTACTGAAGGACATGACCAGACCAGAGGATGGTTCTATTCCCAGCTTGGTGCAAGTATGCTGGCTTTTGGCAAAGCACCATATAAAAGTGTACTAATGCATGGATTCACTCTGGATGATTCTGGTAAGAAGATGAGCAAGAGCCAGGGTAATGTAGTATCTCCCAGGGAAGTAATAAATAAGTTCGGTGCAGATCCCCTCAGGTTCTATTTGCTCTCATCCAATGCACCCTGGGAAGATCTGAAGTTCAACTGGGATGAGGTCAGTACAGTTAGCAGGATGCTTAATATCTTCTGGAATGTCTATCGGTTCCCGCTACCGTATATGGCTCTGGATAATTTCAATCCTAATGTTACTACTTATGATATTGTACAGTCCCACCTCAGACCAGAAGACCGCTGGATACTTAGCCGGGTAAACTCTTTAATACACACAGTAGAAGAGGCTATGGATCAGTATAACCTTCATAGAGCTACCCGTCCCATTTCCGAATTTATTTTAGAAGATCTCTCAAGATGGTATATTCAACTCATCAGGCCCCGTACATGGATAGAGGGTGATGATCCTGATAAGCTGGCTGCATATTGGGTGATCTATGAAGTACTTGTCAAAATTTCAAAGATCATTGCTCCTTTCACTCCATATATAGCAGAATCCATATACCAGAATCTTGTATATAATTTTGACCAGGGTACTGAAGAGTCAGTACATATGTGCGATTGGCCCAAACCCGAAGCTGCTTTGATCGATACTGAACTTGAGAAGCAGATGAGTGCTGTTCGTAATATTGTGGAAGCTGCGTCCAATGCCAGGCAGAAAGCGAAACGCAAACTTCGCTGGCCGGTTAAACGGATCATCATTGCTCCCGAAAACGAAATAACAATCGAGGCAGTTGAAACACTTAGGTCCGTACTACTTGACCAGACCAACAGCAAAGAAGTAATGATCTTAAATAAAGGTGAGATATGGGATGAACTCGGGTTAACAGCAGTCCCACAGCCTAAAGCTATTGGTCCTGTTTTCAAAGGCGATGCCGGGAAAGTTATTGCTGCTTTAGGTGATATTGATGCAAACTCTATTCAGGATGCTATGCATACTAAAGATCAGCTCGACATAGAGATATCGGGAGGAACTGCTGTAGTCACAGCAGATATGGTTGTGTTTGAGCAGACCATTCCCGATCATATAGCTGCTGCCGAGTTTACCGGAGGTACGGTCTATGTGGATGCTCTTTTGACACGGGAGATCGAGTCAGAAGGATATTCCCGTGAGGTTATCAGAAGAGTACAGGATATGCGCAAGGAACTGGACCTGGATGTAGAAGCTGGAATTAAAGCTATTGTATTAATCGAAGATGAAAGGGTATGTGACCTTGTACTTGACAGGGAATCGTATATCTCTGATGAGATCCGGGCAAAACTGCTCATTATCGGCATTGAGATTAAGCCCGACGGTGAGCTTGTTAAGGAATGGGATGTCGAAGGAACCAGTATGAAAATAAGCATTACAAAGATGCAATGAAATTTAATGAATGGGGACCTCTGTATCGTGAAATTATAAACGATATGGGCTATGATCCCAACCAGGATGCACATTCTGCCAGGATATTATCTGAGATGTTATTTGATATTAACCGATCAGCATCTCTTGAGACTCTTTTTGAGTTGATCGAAGACAATGATGTGTTGGTCTGTGGTAATGCACCTTGTCTGGGTGATGATCTTCTTAAGATCAAACCTTCTGACTATTGTATCATTGCAGCGGATGGTGCTACAGCCGTGCTTATGAATACAGGTATTGTTCCTCATATTATTGTGACCGATCTGGATGGTGATATTGAGGCGCAGATCGAGGCTAATAGCCAGGGTGCGATCATGGTGGTTCATGCACATGGTGATAATATTCCTGTTATTAATTCAGTGGTCCCGCGACTTGGTAATATCATCGGGTCAACCCAGGCGCGACCTCTTGAGAATGTATTTAATTTCGGTGGGTTTACTGACGGTGATCGCTGCGTATTTTTAGCTAAGGAATTCGGAGCATCCGATATTATCATGATCGGGTTTGATTTCAGTGACCCGGATGTTACGGATATTAAGAAAAAGAAACTTAAATGGGCAAAAAGACTTATTTCGCGAATTTTATTGAAGACCCTTTAATCCTTAATAATCCATGGATCACTACCACTAAACCAAGTTAAGAAGCAAGTTTCCATAGAAGGGCCAGCACCCGCTCTATGAGATACACCATGTTCTAAACGATTTAGTTTCCATACCTGGCGCAAATTAAGGATTTTCAAAAATGATAATCAATCTAACAATAAATGATATTACCGAGACCGTTACAATTCGTGTTGGTGAATCTTATGAAACCACAGATAAACACAGATGAACACAGATTTTCAGGCAGCGTAT
>JAIOQW010000280.1 GCA_021108405.1 Methanosarcinales archaeon | reverse complement strand
CTACTAATTTCTACTTCTGGTCATAATCTTTAAGAGCAATGATTTTTTGACCTCTACCGCATCGTTCGGACATAGTTCACGACAACAATAACACTGGATGCATTCTTCATCGTTGATCCTGAGCACTCCACCGGCTTCCTCAATGGCATCTACAGAACAGTTCAAGATGCATGCCTTGCAGAGGGTGCATTTTGAAGTGTTGATGAAGGGCCTTACAGTGATCCGTTTTCGAAGTATCCTTCGAAGAAACGAAGGTATGAGGGCAGTAAATCCACCGGTTGGTCTTTTAAATTTGACCTTTACCTCCTCCAATGGTGTTCCTACAACCTCAGGATGCTTAGTACCAAATCCTCTTGCAAGTGCAGCTGTGTTTGTTGGGATCTTCAATGGGTCGAAGCCCATGAGTTCTGATGCCACCACATCTAATGCTACACAGTCATAACTTGCCATGACCACTTCTGTATATTTCGGTGTACCTCTCGACGGACCGTCTCCTTCCATTCCAATTACACCGTCCATAACTGCAAGATGAGGTTTAATGATGGAGTATATGTCCACAACTGCCTCTCCAAAAAGGTTACGTTCTTCCAGGGAATGTGCTTGCTTGCGGTTTTTGCGGGGAATTATACCGAATAAGTTTTTAACCGCACCTGTGTAGAGTGTGAGCTCATGGGTCTTGAGCTTTGGAAGCGAGACGATTACATCAGCTTCGAGTACTGCTTTTGCTATATACAGACGCGAAAGCTGTCTGGCACCGGGAACATCTACCTCTACAAAACCCGATGTCTCGAAATTGATGACCTCTGCCCCGCAACTGCATGCAGCATCTTCAATGCCCGATACCTTAAGTGCTTGTGCGGTGGCAGTGGAGTCGGGTCTTACAATTCCAGCTCCATCTCCTACAATAGGGATACCGCCCACATCAGATACCAGTTCACACATTGCCGATACCACTGCCGGATGAGTGTTGACAGCATCTTCCGGAGGGCGAATAGCAAGTATATTAGGTTTAAGCAGTACACGATTACCCGGTGCTATGATCGTCTCAAGACCACCGATCAGGTCGAGTGCTTCTTTAATCGCATCTTTTACATTTGAATAATCGCAGCAATGTACGATGGAAACTCTGGTGTTCATGATCACAATCACATCATCTGACAGCCATCCACCACAATGACCTCTCCGCTGACATAACTTCCAAGGTCAGAACTCAAAAATAATACCACCTTTGCAACATCTTCCGGTGTACCGATCCGTTCAAGTGCAATATTGGATAACATTTTCTCTCGAATTTCAGGTTTGATATCTTTGATCAGGTCAGTCTTAATAAGGCCAGGTGCAATAGCATTGACCGTTATCCCATATCTGCCCAGTTCCTTTGCTGCGGATCTTGTAAATCCGACCACTGCAGCCTTGCTTGCCGAATATACTGTCTGCCCGGCATTCCCATTGAGTCCTATGGTGGACGATAGATTGATAATCCTTCCGGATCTTTGCTTTCTCATCATGTTCGATGCGTATCTGGTGCACAAGAATGTTCCTTTCAGGTTGACCGCGATAGTACGGTCGAACAGTTCCATATTAGTTAGCATCAGAAGATTGTTTTGCATGATTCCTGCATTGTTTACCAGCACATCGAGCCTGGAATGTTTCTCCTTAATAGATCGAAACATCGCCTTGATATCATCTTCGGATGAGATATCGGCCTTGATCATTGAAGCATTAAGCCCTTTCCTACGGATCAGGTCCACCAGTTCAACTGCTTTATCCTCACTCCTGTTGTAGTTGATGATTACATGTGCATGGTTCTCTGCTGCCAGCAAGGCTGTAGCACTTCCAATCCCCCGACTTGCCCCTGTGACCAGTACTACTTTGCCAGTAAGCATTTTTCTTCTGTGTTTCAGATGTCAAGATAACAGATAGGTGGCGCAGCTCGCACATATGCGGTGGTGTTTCTTATTCTGTTGATGTGTCTCTGGGTCTTATTTATAGTCTCTTCGGACAGTCCGGTATTCTTTTCGATCTCCTCTACAGGCAGTTGATGTTCCTGGGCATACAATAATTGATCAAGGATATGGATGGGCATACGCCAGTAGAAGTCCTCATCAGATGTGTAATGGCTCCATGTGTCAGCGCTTGGAGGCCGTTGTATAATCGTTTCATTGACGTTGAGATGTTTTGCAAGAGCATAGACCTGGGTCTTATAACAATCTCCTAAAGGTTCAATGTCCACACCACCATCCCCGTATTTCACGAACTGGCCCAGGACGATTTCTGTCTTGTTGGTTGTACCGCAAACAACATAGTTCATCTTTTCGGCATACATATACTGGACCAGCATTCTGGACCGTTGTTTGACGTTCTGCAATCCGATCAGTTCCAGATAATCGCTTGCTTTCAACCTATGCTCTGCAATCGTTTCATCGTCTTTTACCAACTGTATGTATGGAACGTTCAACAAATCCTGATTCAGCAAATCAGGCAACACCAGTGATGTTTTGTGGATATAGGGGTCATATTCCGGGCAGGTTCTCTTTATAATCTCTTCCTTCTTATCATAGATAGCCAGTGATTCAAGTATAGGAGAGATGGATACCTCTTCATACGTAACACCCAGGGTTTCGCAGATATCTGCTCCAAGAGATGCACTGGACGCAGCTGATTCTTTTTCAGGAAGGAGCAGGCCGTATACATTATCTTTTCCCAGTTCATGTACAGCAAGTGTAAGAGTTACAGCTGAATCAATGCCTCCTGAGACTCCTATGATCACTCCTTTTTTCTTAAAACCAGCAATCTGATCTTTGATAAATATCCTGATCGTTTCGGCAATCTTTTCAGCATCTCTGTTTAGTTCATTAATTATTTGCATGGTATCACTCTCCTAATGATTTATTGTAATTAGATATCAGATTTCGTGAGTTTTCCATCTTTATTTTAAGTATCTTTGCAGCTTCCTTTATCATTGGTTGCGATAGCTCATGATGAAGTTTTTCCAATCCTTCCTCTCTGGACATATCTCCACTTCTGACAATTCCCGCTATGTCAAAGGCATATGGGTGTATATCATATTTTTCCAGATGGTTGTAACAGGCAAAGGAATTCAATGTACAGTTGGTCGAATTACTGTCATTAATATCCGGAGGATTCCAGCCGAGTTCCACAATGGTCTCCAGGATCATATCTTCATCATAATCCCATAGGCACAGAGGATGCAGCATGAATGGAATGTCCTTACCTACATTTTCAATAACGTCCTTTTTGATCAAGAACATCTCATCTCTGTCATCGATACCTATCTTTTGAAGCTGTTTTTCAAAAAGATTTCTGGACCACTTCATAAGATTGGCCGACAGGTTGATTATGGGATTTGGGGACTGTCCTGATGTGAAGGCAAACATAATGAATGGAGCTCTCTGAACGATGGCTTTTTCTATCAGTTTCTGTTTAATGATACTGATGCAGGTGTTGCATATGTCACTGGCCCTATATTTGGCAAATTTCGAAAACGCATCGTTGGATTCTGCGGCCTTTCTAAACGTGTCATATAGTACCTCCTTTTCCATGGTCAGTTTGAAATAGTCACTGCCTGTGATCTCACACATTTTTTTGGCATTTGCTATTGCGCGATCAGATATGAAGCCATTATCGAACTGGACAGCCAGAACCTTCAAGAAGGGATACTCCTTTTTGAGTTTGTAAAGCGTGTATGAAGAGTCCTTCCCACCGGAAAGTGCAAAGATCACGTCGTATTTGCCTCTGCCCTTATATTTTTCAAAGAGTTCTTCCATCCGGGCCAGATATCCATCCTTTTCCTGTGGGGACAGGGGGATATATGTTTCGCAGAAATGACATAGACCACTGTCCTTATTGATCGTTATGTCCGGAATATCCGAATCCAGAACACATTTTTTACATACTATTCTTGACATTTTGGTATTCCTCTATGATAGATCGATTTGAAATCTTCCCGTTCTCGCTCAATAGAAGATGATCGATGGTTAGTATCTCCTGGGGGTATAGGTAACTAGGCAGGTTCTTCCGGCAGAATGCAAACAGTGTGTCGACTTCGGTCCCTGGTTTCGGTATAACCATAAGGCTGATCGCAGTTCCCATAAGCTCGTGGGTCACCGGTACTACAAAAACCTTAGAGACCTCATTATTGTTCTCTATGATTTTTTCAACTTCTCTTGGATTAACGCGATGATCGCCTATTTTAATAAGATCATCCTTACGTCCCAGCAGTTTGAAGTACCCATTGGATAACTTCTGCGCCAGATCCCCGGTGT
>JAIOQW010000332.1 GCA_021108405.1 Methanosarcinales archaeon | reverse complement strand
CTATAATTCATTCCTTTGCGTATAAATCTCGCTAGAGAGTTTCGGACAGTAAGATGTCGAATAAGGAAAAACGATTGCTCGTTCTTCCTCTTCTAAGAACCGTACGTGAAACTTTCGCTTCATACGGCTCAAGCATTTTGTAACCCTTTAAATCGGGCAGCAGTTATTCGTCATGGTTTCAGTTTTTGATTTGCATATCTTTGTAGTTTTGTCCCACACTTTATTTATCATACCTGTTAGTTTCTTGGCCCTTTGTTTTATTTTTCGTAAAACAAAATATTCGTTATTGAGGTAAGGGTTCATGTCTAACTTCAGTCTGGTATGTCTAATTATCTTAGTATCTGATAGAAGATTTAATTTTTTATCTTCATCTGAAAACACCCAATTTTTATTCCCAACTCTGTGCCAGTATTTTCTGGCAATCCAGTG
Organism: Methanosarcinales archaeon; assembly: GCA_021108405.1. Classification (GTDB taxonomy): domain Archaea; phylum Halobacteriota; class Methanosarcinia; order Methanosarcinales; family Methanocomedenaceae; genus Methanomarinus. The sequence continues at coordinate 3,906 of JAIOQW010000332.1, read as the reverse complement.
TTTGGATTTATTAGGATGTCTTCTTTTAGCCCAATGCCATAACATATTCCAGATTCGATAATCCATTTTGTGGAATGTTTCACTTGACACAACAGTCTGGTGATAATTTGCCCATCCTGTTATAATTGGGTTCAGAATACCGATTAAATCTTTTTGTTTCCATGCTTTTCCCTTCTTGATCTTGTCACTGATATTTTTAGTGACTTTTTCAATGGATTTCTTAGATGGCTTAACAAGAAGCTTACCATTATACTTTCTAAAATTCCATCCCAGAAAGTCAAAGCCAGTGTTAATATGGGTTATTATTGTTTTCTCATCCGACAATTCAAGACCTCTATCTTTCAGGAAGTCTTTAATCAATTCTTTAACTTCTTGAGCTATTTCCTCTGTTTTTGCAGTAACAATAAAATCATCTGCATAACGTGAAAAGTTCACCTTATATTTTGCAGCATGATGGTTATTTATTTTACCACTCTTGCTTTTTTTGTGGTATTTTTCTGCAAGTATCTTCTCAATCCCGTCCAGTGTCATATTGGTCAGTACAGTCAAAAGCACCTAATCCGAACTTTGAGAACCAAATGTTCCAGGTCACCCATCTTTTCCACCCCCTTTATGGAAAAGAGTTTGAGATCATAGAGTGCCGTTATGGATGGGAACAAGAGAGGGTATGGTATTACAAACAAGACGGTACGGTAGGAACCCTACCACTGACCTGGACAAATCTTCGGCCACCAGATCCCTATCTTGACATAGAAGGGGAGCATTCACCATTCCGTGTGGAGGACCTCCTGGAGTTATCTGATTTGATAAAGGAGATTATGAAATGAATCCCATTAATATTCAATATTATGTGAAGTCAATTTTGCCGCATATGTTAAGAAGATTATGTTCATCTGCCCTAACAATATCGAATATCGAAGGATATTTAATAAAAAGTGATATTATAGGCAAAATCTTATTAACATATACTTCCATATATTCTCTGGAGGCTTACCATGAAGCAAAACCTAACAAGCAAGCAAAAGGAAAGATACCTACGAGATCATGGGGTATTAAATCCCCATCCGGAACGCATTCAGGACGAACTATTTCCGGCAAACGAATTCTTCGACCCGCGAGACCTGCTCCAGGTCCGCTACGAGATGATACGACGTCATCGTGTAGACAAGGCATCCGTCATAGATACCTCAAAACAGTTCGGTATCAGCCGTGTGACCTTCTATCAAGTCGCTGGAATATACGATCGTCTGGGTCTCATAGGTCTGGTCCCACAAAAACCTGGACCGAAGAGCCCGCACAAGTGTACAGAAGAGATTATCGAGTTTGTCAAACAGCAACGTTTACAGCAACCCGATGTAATCCTGGAAGATCTTATTCACGAAGTATACGAAAAGTTCGGTGTCTCCCTCCACCGTCGGACCATCGAGCGAGGACTTGCCAGTACAAAAAAAAAGAATCAGACCGAGAAAAACACGCAAGCATTTCGTTTTTCAAAGGCAGGACGACCTTGATCAATCAATATGAACAGCTACGGACATCAATGGTCTCACCTGATGGAGAACTGCACACACCAGGCTATGGTGTTTTCATCTTGCGTGGAATGTTGGGATGGATCAAGGCACTTCCAACCTTTGCACCAACACCAGAGAAAGAACCAGAATACACAGGAATCGGATCCACAGTAGAAGTTTCTAAGATCCAACCGGAAAACTACAGCAATGTCGTGAATGTATTGGCGAATATGGTCGCCTGCTGTCTGGGGGGAGCCTATGAGTGACCAGAAAGTAACCTCTAATCACCTTCGTAAGACAGCGTATCTCTATGTCCGCCAGTCATCCATGAAACAGGTGATCGAGAACACAGAGAGTACACAACGGCAGTATGCCCTTAAGAACAGGGCTCTAGCTCTTGGTTGGAGGTTGGATTAGATTATTGTGATCGATGATGATCTCGGTCTGTCTGGTACCAGTACGCAGGATCGGAAGGGCTTCCAGCACCTTGTAGCTGAGGTGGGATTGGGAAAGGTAGGACTGGTTATGGGGCTGGAAGTATCACGATTGTCACGAAACAATACCGACTGGCATCGCTTACTGGAGATCTGTGCTCTGACGGACACACTTATACTCGATGAAGACGGATTGTACGATCCTGGATTCTTTAACGACAGATTGCTATTAGGATTGAAGGGCGCAATGAGCGAAGCAGAGATCCACTTCCTGCGAGCGAGATTACAGGGAGGGATACTCAACAAAGCAAAGCGCGGTGAGTTGAAGATGCGCCTACCAGTAGGCTTTGTTCACGATGATTCCGGTAAGATAGTCATAGATCCCGATCGACAGATTAAAGAAGCGGTTAAGCACCTGTTCTCCACATTTAAGCGAACAGGGAGTGCCTATGCTGTGGTCAAACATTTCCGAGAGAATAATTTAAAATTTCCCGTTCATGTGCAGAGCGGTCGTGAGATTGTCTGGAAGCCCCTGTATCATTATAGGGTGCTACAGGTGCTCCATAATCCCCGTTATACCGGAACTTTCGTCTTTGGCCAGACCAGGACGAGGAAGAATCCCATAGATGGGAAGGTTAAGGTCCAGAATATTCCACAGGACCAGTGGAAAGTTATTATTCCAGATGTCTTTGAAGGCTATATCTCCTGGGAACAGTATCAGAAGAACGAAAGGCAACTGACAAACAATGCTGCAGCACATGGTGAAGAACAACGTCGCAGCCCGGCCAAATCAGGTCCTGCTTTAATTCAGGGGATAGTGTTATGTGGTAAGTGTGGGCAGCGGATGACTACCCATTACCATACACGCAACGGCAAGTTGGTACCTGACTATGTATGTCAACGACAGGCAGTCGAAACTGCAACAAAACATTGTCAGTACGTTCTGGGTGATCTTGTTGATGATCTCATTAGTAAGATGCTCGTGGAGATGGTAACACCTATGAGCTTGGATGTTTCAATGAGGGTTTTCGAAGAGATACGAACTCGCCATGAGGATGTAGTGCGACTTCATCAGACCGGATTGGAACGTGCACATCATGAAGCCGAATTGGCACAACGCCGGTTCCTCAGGGTGAATCCGGAGAACCGGTTGGTGGCCGATAGCCTTGAAAGCAGATGGAATGAAGCCCTGCGTACCGTAACCGAACTCGAAGAGAAGTACGAGCGTCTAATTGTAGAATATAAGAACGACCTGACATCGGAAAAAGTTGAGCAGATCCGAAAGCTAGCAGAGGATTTCCCTGCGGTCTGGAACGATCCCCGAACTTCCGCAAAGCAACGAAAGCGGATGGTTCGTCTTCTTATCGAAGACGTGACCCTTTTAAAGACTGATGTCATTCATGTCAAGGTCCGATTCAAAGGCGGCGATTCTATGGAGAGGTGTGTTCCCATCCCTCCTAGGGTTTGGGAAATACACCAAACCTCAACCGAGATCATAGAACGGATTAGGGAAATGGCACCCACAAAAACGAATAGTGAGATCGCAAAGGAGCTGAACCAGCTACAGTTACGTTCAGGGACAGGATTATCTTTCACTGGTAGAAGGGTAAAGGTATTGCGACGGGACCACAACATTGCTGGCCTTTATGAAAATCTGCGTGAGCAGGGATTTCTTACTATTCAGGAACTTGCTGATCGGATTGGAGTACATCCAAAGACAGTGAAAAATTGGGGGAAGGCAGGTATCTTGAAAAGTAGACCTTACAATGATAGGAGAATGGCACTATACGAGGATCCTGGTGAGAATCTACCCATTAAGTGGGCAAAACAGAGAAGTCCGACTTGGCGGTCCAAAGTGTTAAATGTTACTGAAAGTATAGAAGAGGTGCAGTATGAAACATAATGGTTTGCCAGAATTGGTGATATGATACCACCCTGTGGAGTTCCTGCTTTCGTTGGAA
>JAIOQW010000017.1 GCA_021108405.1 Methanosarcinales archaeon | reverse complement strand
GATGAAGTGAACATTACTATCCAGAAAACTGCTCCTCTTACAATTACATCCCCTGCTAATGGATATTCCATCACCTCCGATGATATCAATGTAAGTGGTTTTGTGGAAGGAATTGATTCGCAAACTCCTAAAGTGAATATTAATGTAAATACCAGTAATACCAGTAATACCAGTGACGAAGCGATTCTTGTTGAAAATGATGAAATTGCTGGAAATTACACATACTCAAAATCTATTCCGTTAGAAATGGGAGCCAATATTATCACTGTAACTGCTACATACGCAGAAGGTAACTCGGAAATTCTATCAGTAACAGTAACAAGAGAAGAAAAGGATAGAATAAAAAACCCTGCCCGATCCGGTGGCGGTGGGGGCGGAGGTGGAGGAGGAACTTCCAGTGAAGAATTTAATAATATCTTATTCTCAGAGACTGTAAGAGAATTTGTCAGTCAAGAGAAAAACGTTAGCTATCATTTTAATTCCTCAAACAATATATTAAGGTCCATTAACTTTACTCCCCTTAAAACGAAAGGAGAGATCCCTGCCAAGATTGAAATACTTAAGGATACGTCCTCACTGGTAAATTATGCACCACTGGATAAAGTGTATAAGAACCTGAATATATGGATTGGAAGTCTTGGCTTTGCAACTCCACAAAATATTGCTAATGCTACTATCACCTTTAAGGTAAACAAATCCTGGATCAATGAAAATAATATAAGTACCTCATCAATTAAATTGAACCGGTATAACAAATCAGAATGGGAACCACTTATAACTAACCAGATAGCCCACGATACCGATCATCTGTATTTTGAATCGAAAACTTCTGCTTTTTCTCCATTCGTAGTAACAGGTAAGGAGGAATATTCAGGTGGAGCTGGTGAAGAAGGTATGACAATTACACCGGATATTACTGAAGACGAAATACATGATAATACTTCAGCTAATAGTACATCATCTAGTAAGGAAAAGAATAGCTATACGGGTTTTATCATTATTATTTTTTGTTTGTTAAGTTTAGGGATCGTCATATTTATACTGCGAAAGAAGGAAATAATCTGATTTAATTAATTTTTGTGATACTGTTCCGGTCAATCGCAACCCATTCTTTATATACCGTAGGGTTCTCGTCATGCCTGATTATAACATTATTTCGGTTGATGTCAGCATAGTTTGTACGGTTATTATATTGGTATTCTACTACCCAGTGATTCCAGTCGTTTACTAGCGTGACTCCAATAACCTGTGCATGAATACCCTTTGCTTCAAGTATGGAAGCAAAAGCCAGTGAGAAATCCTCACAGTCGCCTTTACAGTCATGTGTTAAATAATAATCCGGATTTTGCCACATATCATCATCAGAGGGATTATTGAACAGGTCATTATCTGAAACATAATTGAACTTGAATATGCTTGCATTGTGTTTCCATAATAATGCATCATCTGTGAGGATTGTATGTTCTGCATACCACTGCACTACTTCATTTTCAGGAATAATATATGATGAAGCATCTTCAAGATACAGGATATGGTTTCCCCTGTTTAATGTTCCCATTGTCCGAAGTTCAGTTGTAAAATCAGGCATCTCCAATGAAGTTTCTGGTATTTCATAAACCGGATCTGCTGTTTGTGCAGAGTTTCCTGTAACTTCATATATATGCGAGTATTTCTCAGCAAGTCCGGCTGAACCGCCTGCCAGATTTAATAAATTGGTCTGGGGAATGAAAAGCTGGGTGATTATTACCAGGGTGATAATTTCAATTAAGGTAATGTAATAAATCACACCCGTTTTTTGATAAATGGCCGTTTTTACTAATGAATGTCTCATGTTTTTTCATCATCATTATGATACTAATGATGTGTCATATGATATATTATTCTTTATCTTATTTAAAGGTTTCTCGACAATAAGGACTACATGAACCTGTTATACTGGTCTTGTTCTAGTATATCAAGTAAATCCGGGCGTTAGCGAGGATCTTATTCTTACCAATCTCGCAATAACCAGGACCAATAAGTTGAACAACATACTAGTAGCAGGTATCCTGCGTTTAATAATACTCATCCCATCTACCGTTTGGGACCTATTCTCAAAATAAGGTTTGGTCTTGATAACATAGGCATCTCCCCCATTCCCAAAGGATTCGGTCTGGCCTCCTATGATATATCCTCCGTCCGGACATACTTCAACAACGTAGCCGTAATCATCATTTTTTCCACCGAATACTCCGTCTGACAGTTTGTTTCCATTACTATCCAATCTAAAAAGATATACATCATAATCGCCGTAAGTATTGTTATTGTTTTGTCCTACTACTATGTATCCACACTCCGGGGTGGTTCTAATCGACTGTGCCCTTTCCTCTGTACTACTTCCGCCGTCTATTATTTCCCATACTTTTTTTCCGTTTGGGTCCATATTTACTACATACATATCAGATGTGGTACTGTATGACCTGGTATACCCGGCTGCAACATATCCATTTTCAAACCAATCAATAGAGAATGCCCGCTCATCACCATCACCACCAAATGTCGATGACCATTCCTCATTTCCTTTTGTATCGGTCTTGACTATATACATATCATAATCGCTATTATGCATCGAGCGCGTAGTCCCTGCAATAATATATCTCCCATCAGGCGTTTGATCAATATCATATGCGCGATCTTCCAGTCCACTGCCCAGGTACTTTTCCCATTCGATATTTCCTCTCGGATCAAGTTTAATAAGATATATATCACCTTCGAGGATATCCGGCCATGACCCGCCTGCTGCAATATAACCCTCATCACTTGTCTGTATGATGGCTTCACATCCATCATTAAATTCACTACCGTATTTTTGCTCCCATACCACTTCACCTGCAGATGACAATTTAACAATATAAAAATCTTTTAATCTGGCATTGAAAGAATATGTATCGCCCCCTACAATATAACCTCCATCCCTGGTCTGCCTGATTGATCTTCCTATGTCCTTTTTCACTCCCCCATAGTTATTCTCCCATTCCACTTCTCCTGACATATTGAGTTTTACCACATACACATCCTTGCTGGAACTCATGGAACCTGTCATTCCGGCAGCAATATAACCTCCGTCTGATGTACTGACAATGTCATATATAATATCTTCCTGATTTTTTCCCGGATTCTGTTGCCATTCGATTTCCAACTGAGCGGCTGCAGATATACTGGTAATTAATAATAAGAGAATAGAGGTGAGGGCTATGATTTTTACTGTATATATTTTATAACAATATATCTCAAGTGAATGCGAACGAAGTGAGCATTTTTTTTTTCTAAGTTCCATGAATAAACTACTATATTGAATTCATTTAGCAGCTACATCCCTTGATAATACTTTTATCTATCATTTCCTCTACTAAAGCCCTGTTATGATTAAAATCAGGAATAGAAGATCCGGTTTTAGCAATTAATTTTTGTGTATCCTTGATCATATGAGTAAAAATGTTTTTAGCCACTAAGGCAAAAAGAGTTTCAATGGGTTCATTCAATGCTGCTTCCTTGAAAATATCCAGAGGAACTGCTATGGTAATATCTGTCTCGTCCAGAAGACGATAGAAAATTGTTTCTGCATTGGTTTTATTAAATGTTCCGGCTGAATTAAATGGAAGTGTGACCATTGCAATGGTCAATGCACCTGCTTTTTTTGCAGCCTTAGCTATAATCGGTGCCGCACCTGAGTTTCCACCGCCAAGAGCACATATAATGAATACTACATCAGATCCGGCAACAGCAGATTTTATCTTAAACTCATCTTCTACAGCAGCTTGCTCCCCTGTTTTAATTAGACCACCTGCACCCAAACCCTTTGTTTTATTAAATCCAATTAAAATTTTTTTATCGACTTTAGTATTTATCAAGTCCTGCGCATCAGTATTAATAGCATAAAATTCAATCCCATTGATATGTTCCCGGGCAATATCGTGGGTAACTTTACAGCCGCCTCCGCCACATCCGATCAGTCGGATGACTTTCTTGTTTTCATGAAAAAAATCCATATTCATTTTATTACCTTCGTAGTTATTTTGAAAAATTATGATGAATGTGTTACAATAGTATGATTGTTATGGCCACACATATCTATGTATTGGCCATATATCTACGGGTTGTGTACACGAAGTAAACTATCGCTTATAGCTACGACTTTCTTCATACGTGATCGGTTAAGTGAATAATCGTGAAAATTTAGAGACTTTTTATTATTTTCTGAGGCCTTTAAAAGAGCCGAAGATCAGAAGATTTGTAGAATCTTCGTCCGACATTCCAGAGGAATGGAGGATAAAAAAATGTGAACGGAGTGAGCATTTTCGATACTGAAGCTTCGAAGAAGCTGAAGATTAGAAAATACGAAG
>JAIOQW010000161.1 GCA_021108405.1 Methanosarcinales archaeon | reverse complement strand
CTAGTGTCATGTCAACCTTCAAGTGTAAGATTATGAAGGGCATAGGTCATATGGCACAATTCCAGAATCAAATGATTTCAATAATTATATTAGACGCAGATGCAACCTTAAATCTGTGTTCATCTGTGGCTAATTTCCATAAATATACAGGATAAGGTATTATAATTTGAAATAATGTGTGATTTTCTATTCTTTTCTAGTTACCCCGGTTCATTTCAATTTAATTAGCCACAGATGAACACAGATACACACAGATATTAGCAGAAGACCGAGCATAACATTTTAAACGAAACCCTTAACAAATCTGTGTTAATCTGCGTTAATCAGCGTCTTAAAAATAACTGGGAAATGGGACCATGTCAGATCATATATCTTGCGATATTTTATGGTTGACTTGACACTAGTTGACTATTTGGTACTTTGTATTTCCATAGAATTAGTATATCTCTCAAATAACCAGTCCAACAAAAACTTACCAAAATCCTGGTCATCTGTTACCTGTTTATAAAACTTAAAATTTGAATCTATCATTTCCTGAAGCCTGTCATTAACAACATGATCAAAAGTGAGTCTGGCATTCTCAGGTGGATTGACCCGTACGCTGGCCTCAAGAGCAGGATCCCCAATTAGTTTTTCTTCAAGCTGTATAATAAAGACCTTGTCCTCCCCGGTAAATTCAGTCCCGAACAACTCATTTAATTCCTCAATAATTTGAGAAAGAGGTTCGAGTTCTTCCAGCGTAGTGGAATAACCACTCTTTGGTCCGATCGGTTCAATATCTGATTTTCCTCTCTCCAGCTTAATCTTTCCATTGCTGGTTTTCTGCAGGCGATACGAGTCCATGTCAATATTTTGCTGAATTTCCTTAGGAAGCTCTTCTCGCGATATATGTAGATAACGGATAAGCAAACGAGCAAACAAGTAGAGCTTTTCCAGGTCTGCATCTATGAAGGTTATCACCTGTGAGAGAAAAGCATACAGCCTGATGTAATTATTAAGAAAGTGTCGAAAATCGACCTGCTCATCTTTTTCGGCTTCATTAAACCGATCTACTACCGGCGATAATGCTGCATAGATCTTGTCCTGGGTCGCCTTTGGATTAAAATAGATCTTTGCAAAATTGTCCAGCTCATCTCTTGAATAAAGATTCAAATCTTCAAGCTGGTTCGAAAGATCATACAGTATATTCGGATCAGTTCCTTCCACAAGCAGTGTTTTTTCATAATATGGTTCAAAGGCTTTTTGAATATCTTCGGCTTCATTGGCAAAGTCAAGAATCATTGTCTCTTCCTTACCCTGATATATGCGGTTTAAGCGTGAGAGTGTCTGCACTGCATGGATTCCACCCAGTTTCTTATCAACATACATTGTATGCAGAAGAGGCTGGTCAAAACCAGTCTGGAACTTATTTGCAACAATAAGGAAACGGTATTCCTTTTGCTTAAAGGTTTCAGCAGTTTGGGTATCAGGAAATCCGTTCATGTTTGATTCGGAATAGATATTTCCTTTATCATCAACACTATCTGAAAAAGCAACCAGTGTTTTGTAAGGATATCCTTTTTCCTTTAGATAGCGGTCTACTGCAAGTTTATAACGCACAGCATGCAGACGTGAACGGGTAACGATCATTGCTTTAGCCTTGGCGTCAATCCTGTGAGCCACCTGAGCAGAAAAGTGTTCCACCATTATGGCCACTTTTTTAGTTATGGTATGTTCATGGAGATCAACAAATGATTTCAACAGATAGGTAGCTTTTGTGCGGTCATACCTCGGGTCATCTTCGATCTTTTTAAGGATACTCCAGTAGGCTTTAAAAGTAGTGTAATTCTCTAAAACGTCAAGAATAAACTTTTCTTCAATGGCCTGCCGCATGGAATAAAGGCTGAATGGCTCAAATATCCCGTCATCTTTCTCTATTCCGAAGAGTTCCAGGGTCTTGGGTTTTGGAGTGGCAGTAAAAGCAAAAGTACTGACATTGGGTGGATGTTCACGTTTCTTCGCTTCTTCCACAAGTTTATCTTCTATATCTTCCATTTCACCGCTTTCTTCCTTTTCAGCATCTTCAAGACTTTCGACAGAGAGTACGGTCTTCAATTTTTTAGTAGATTCACCTGATTGGGAAGAATGAGCTTCATCCACAATAACTGCAAAGGTTTTACCAGGCAGTGCATCGATCTCTTCCACTATAACCGGGAATTTTTGAAGCGTGGTCACAATAATGGTTTTACCTGATTCCAGTGCCTCTTTAAGCTGGCGTGAGGTTTTCTCGATATTTTCCACAACACCCAGGGTCTGCTCGAACTGACGCACCGTGCGTTGAAGCTGCCTATCCAGGACGCGGCGGTCAGTTATTATGATGATGGAATCAAATATCCGTTTGTCAACCGGATCATGGAGCACGGAGAGCTGATGAGCAAGCCATGCAATGGAGTTGCTTTTACCGCTGCCTGCACTGTGCTGGATAAGATACCGCTGACCAGGCCCGCTGGCAAAGGCATCAGCCACCAGACGGCGCACAGAATCAAGTTGGTGGTAACGGGGAAAGATAAGAGATCGTTTCCCGGTTTTGCGGCCCCTGTCATCCTCTTCTTCGATTATGTGAATGAAATGCCGGATGAGATTGAGTACACTGTCTTTGGCCCATACATGCTCCCATAGATAGGCTGTGGCATAGCCCTGCCAGGATGGTGGGTTGCCTGCTCCATTGTTGTTCCCCTGGTTGAAAGGTAAGAAACGTGTTTTTGGTCCTTGAAGGTGGGTGGTCATATACACCAGGTCCGGGTCTATGGCAAAGTGAGCCAGGCAGCGGCCAAAGGTGAATAGTGGTTCTCTGGGATTTCGGTCAAACATGTACTGGTTGATGGCATCCTGGACATTCTGGCCAGTAAGCGGGTTCTTGAGTTCGGTAGTAAAGACAGGCAGACCGTTTAGAAATAGTACCATGTCAAGACTGTGTTCGGTTTTCTTGCTGTACTTGAGCTGGCGGATGACAGTAAAGATGTTAGCTTCATAGAGTTTCTGTATTTCAGGATTTAAGTGGCTTACAGGCTTGAAGTAGGCAAGCTGGAATTTACAGCCTGAATCTTTTATGCCTTTGCGCAGTACGTCCAGGGTACCGCGCCGTGTTATTTCTGCGAAGAGGCGGCGGAAGAAGCGGTCTTTGACTTCTTTTTTGTACTGGTTTTTGAGTTTTTCCCATTCTTTGGGTTGGGTGGCGTAGATGAAGTCTAACACTGTATTGGGGTCAAGGCAGAGGTGGCGGTCGTAGTGTTCGGGTTTGCACTTGCGGTAGCCTCCGGGGGTGAAATTGGTGAAATTGGGGGTGGAGTCGGCGATTGAACCTTCTTTTGCAGGTAAACTAAAGATGAGTGTATCTTCGATGGTCTGTTCTAAGCTCTTTTCTGATATGTCCATAATATATCACGATTGTTTCTTAATTAATCATATAAGTGTATAATTTTACTATTTTTATTATTTTAGCATAAATGATGGTATAACATCGGTAAAGCTTTCCCCCTCTTTTTTGAGTGCTATGAGATTTTTGTAAGTTTATTCTGAGATAGTTAGTGTTTTATGAGCCATATATTTATTTGGTATTAAATTAATTCAAAAGACTTGAGTCACAGACACCGGATTTCGCTAACACTCAAATCCAGGCATTTTGAGGAGGCATAGGTTTATTTCAAATAAGAGCTTATTATTGGTGGGGTAATGCTAAATCGGTATATTTATATAAGATTTGTATTAAGATTGAGATTGTACTACAATGTAGTAAAAAATATATAACATTAAATAATATATGTGTATATATAAATTTTATTTCTGGTATAAGAAGGAGATGTGACATGTCTGATAAGGCCATCCAGTTATTAAAAAAACTTGATGAGGATATACAAAAAAGTACTGGAATAAATTACCATGGCAAACTAGTTAATTTACATAAAATTGAAAGAGAATTAAATATTTCAATAAAACAACCAAAAAGAAATGCTCATGGAAAATTGGGGTATCATAAACACAAGTTATATTCTTTTATTTCCCCTGAAGAACGAGAAAAAGCAAATCGAAAATTAGATGAAGATTTTGGGATTGAAACGGGAGAATTTGAATATACATCAGAGGAGTGATTTTCATACCTCGTCATTCTCCTGTTGTTATTGATGAACTTCAAAAAGCATTAGGTATACCTTACGCTATTGCTATTAAAGTTATACTTAAATATGAAATTGATTTGCATACAATCGCTTGGTATGGATTAACAGAATTAAGAGATGTCACCACTCATATTGCATCTGCCATGAATGCAGAAGATGAAACAGAAGCATTAATGGAAATCGGATATGCACGAGAACATATCAGACGTGCAGCACTTGAAACATTACATGAGCATG
>JAIOQW010000041.1 GCA_021108405.1 Methanosarcinales archaeon | reverse complement strand
TAATCATGTAAGCAAAATTACATTTATTGAGAACATTAAACTATCATGGATATGGATATAGTGTTCTTATGAAGGAATTTAAATCTGGCAGGGCCAAAGTGAAGATACCGAAAGGATACGGGATGTCTGTGATAAAAATGTATTTTTGGGTGGGTCTTATCTCAGCACTGTTACTCAGACTGGTGATAATTGCCGATCATTATGGGGATATTTATGCACGGGTACTGTGGCATCTGGGAGTTTTGGGGTATTTGTGGTTCTTTGCGCACAGGTATCATATTGGTAAGCGCAGATACGGGGTGATAAAAGACCTTGATTTACTTGATAAGATAGACAGACGGGAACCTCTAACAGAAGAGGATTTTGAGGGACTCAATTATATCATGTGGAGTCTTTCTGTGTCCAAGGAACGATTGAATTACCTTGTTATCTTTGCATTTTCGGTTATTGCTATTGTGCTGTCGCTTGCGCTGGATTTTGGGATTATAGGGTTGTGAGGGTTGCTGTACCTACCTCACATTCACAATCCTGACCGCTGGTAAGGGGATGATAGAACAACCGAATCCTGTTTTGCAGTAATAATGGTGCTTGATGTCGCATTTGGATAGATGATCTAAATGCGATCATACAATCATGCTGATGCTGACTGCGAAGCTTCGAACTTGAACAGTGTGCAGGGAGTAGACAAGGTCTGAAAAATCCCGGGGATATTTGAATCGACATCAAAACCTTAAGTTTATCCAATATACAGCCTATTTGAGTAAGCTTTCAACAAATGTCATGCTTTAACTTCTTCCATGTTTCTATAGAATTGTTTATATTCCTTCATCAGTGCTTCCGCATATGCCTCAACCTTATCATTCGGAATATAATTATAAAATGATGCCAAATTTACCATTTCAATTCCATCAATATCATCAGGGCTTTTTTTAGAAGTGTACAATTTTTCGAAGACCTGATCCAACCCCGCAATACCAATTATGGCATCTTCAATCTTCACAAGGGTTCGCTTCACATCCTGGGAAGCACAGCAACTATATTCAACTGTCAATATATCCCTCCGGATTGTCTATTGTCTTGAATATGTATTCAATCGAACCTTCCAACATTTGATCTCCCAGCACATGTAAATAAACCGACTTCAGATAGACAATCGCATTTATCTTCTTCTGCCATCTAATCATCCCTCATCTTTGATCTGATGATCTGCTCCAGTTTCTTCTCGGAAGGCACCTTGCCGACGACTGCGATCTCATCAGCTACGACCACAGTTGGTGTCATCATGATACCATATTTATCGCCTTCTTCGCCGAGCGCATTGTGTTTTTCCACAAAAACGCCCTCACCAATCTGTTCTTGAACTTTCCTGGCGACATCATAAGCCATTTTACATTTTGCACAGGGCGGTTCTGATCCGAATACTTTTACAATTACGTTCATATTTTTATCTCCATATAATATTTCCAGCCACTAATCCGGTTATGGTCGCCATGATTATGGTAAGTGTGATATAAGTCGTTGCCTTTTTCAATCCCAACACCCTGTTGATCACTATCATGTTCGGAAGCGAGAGTGCAGGTCCTGCCAGTAGCATCGAGAGCACCGGTCCTGTCCCCATACCGAGTTTCATGAGTGAATCGATAATCGGGACCTCTGTGAGTGTTGCAAAGTACATGAGTGCTCCGGCTATCGAAGCAACCAGATTGCTCTGTACCGAGTTGCCGCCAACAAACCGCACAACAAGATCGGAGGGGATAATCTGAAGAATCATACCAGCAAAGAATACTCCAACCAGTAAAAGCGGGAATATTTTCTTTGTGAGATCCCATGTTTCATACATCCAGTCGTGGATCTGTTCATCATCTAACCACTTCCTGGAGACATATATTGTCAAAATCACCAGAGGTCCGAGGACAAATCCTCTCCACACCCATGTATCAATGATGCCGCCAAGCACAAGTAAAGCTAGCATAAGAACGAACAATCCTGCCTGATGATCAGAGAATAAAATACATTACTTCGATCGCCTGTGCGATATCAGATCCCGTACGGTTCAGGGTGCTTTTTGCACTCTGTATGCAGCCATTGTGCGTTTGCCTACTCGTTGCAATGACAGGGTATGCATACTCTAAGATGTCGTATCATCTCTCCGGGCTTAAGGATAGTGGTCTGATATATTCAAAGCAGGAAGGAAATTATCTGATATATTATCCAACTGATCTGGGTAAAAAAGTCGTGGGACTGGTTGAGAATTGGTGATGACTTGAGATGAACAAAATCATCGCTTACACTAAAAAGTATTACAACCCCATAAAGTAGAAACGTTTAAATAAAGATATACTAATTTTTTATTGAGTTGATCAGATATGAAATTGAATATAGTTGTAACTTTAATAGTTGTTTGTTTACTCATTTCCATTGCTCAACCAGTTCTCGCTCAAAAAAATAAAGAAACTGTGGGTGGGCAGCCAATGGAAGATAGAGGAAGAGCCTTTGATATGATGAAGCAAGGAATGGATATGAGAAATGACCAGGGTATACAGGGTTTGGGATTTATGCATTCTGCAGGAAATGCCTTTGGGGAATATGTAACTTTTACTATTGACAACCAAACAGGGAATGTACTTGATTATGGCATAGCAGGATCTACATTATTCGATATTAATATTGCAGATTTTAATTATGGATCGACAAGTGAATCAGGCGCGGTAACAAGGATATCAAATACTGATGGTTCAACATTGATCCAGCTTCACGATAATCCTGCCGGGGTGATAAATATCCTGACATCCGAAGGCACATCGGTTTTTATCGCACTTGCTGATGGAGTAACTGCTACAAAAGAGGATGATCTGGTAGTGATAGAATCCGATAGTGTTGTTGGATACATTACAAGCAGAGGTACAACCACAATTTCTGAAAGTGGCACAGAGATTGATTTAGACATATCACCAGATAGTGTTATAACTTTCCGTACCTCACCTGTCAACATACCTATGTTCGAATATATGCATCGAAGACTTTCTCAGGAGATCGCAAGAAACAGGTTTGGCATGGAAATAGCTTTTGGACGTAATATGACGTATAATGCTATTAACTATTCACCCGAAATGCGTGTAGGAGTCCGGACAATGGAAGAAAATCGTATAAGAATGCAAATTAACTCAACTGATCCGGACGGGCGTCTTATTGGAATAAACCTTGATAACTCTTCTTTGATGATTGGTGCTCATGACAGGCTGAGAATATATTATGATGAGGCACCACTGGAATGTGTGAATGATTCGAACATGGTGTTTAATGGGACCGATCGTCCTCTTTACTGGATATCGTCTATTCAGGATAGAACAAGAGCACAGCTTTTGATACATGTCCCTGACTTCTCGCAGCATATTATTGATATTGTAGTTGAGTCTGAAGAAGTGGAAGAGCCGGAAGAAACCGAATCTGTGACAATCACTCCGACAACCACTCCAACAGCAACGCAGACATCGGAAAGTCCCGGATTTGGCTTAATAATTTCTTTGATTGGATTAATAACCATGGCTTATCTGAGATATAGAAAAAATTGAAGGAAGATGAAAAAAAAGAAGAATTTCAGCACTCAATGTGTTCATGCCGGAGAAGTACCGGATCCTTTATATGGAGCACATACAACGCCGATATACCAAACTTCCACCTTTGTATTTGATAATGCCCAGCAAGGTGCTGCACGGTTTGCCGGCGAAGAAGAGGGATACATATATGCCCGTGTACCGCCAAACACGCCCACACATGAAGTTTTTGTAAAAAAGATCGCTGCTCTTGAAGGCGGTGAAACAGGTCAAACCTTCTCATCTGGCATGGCTGCAATAACTGCTGTGGCTCTTTCTCAACTGAAACAGGGAGACCATCTTTTATCAACAAATGTAGTCTATGGTGGTACATACGGATTATTCTCCTCAATTCTAACCAGGTTCGGCATTGAAGTCAGTTTTGTTGATACGTCTGATCTTGAAGAAGTGAAGAAAAACTTAAGAAAAAACACCAGGATCATCTTTTTAGAAACACCAGCTAATCCCACTATGATAGTTAGTGATATTGAAGAAATATGTAAATTTGGTAGGGATATTGGTGCTCTGTCTGTCGTTGACAACACATTTGCAACTCCCCGGTTCCAAAGACCATTACAATTAGGTGCAGACGTTGTTATTCATAGTTGTACAAAATATATTGGTGGCCATGCAGATCTTTTAGGTGGCGTTGTTGTCGGGAAAAAAGATTTTATCAAAAGCATGACATCTGTTGTAAATTGTACCGGAGGAATAATGGGTCCGCATGAAGCCTGGTTGTGCATTCGAGGATTGAAGACGTTGCATCTTAGAATGGAAAAGCATGCCAGCAATGCTATGAAAGT
>JAIOQW010000097.1 GCA_021108405.1 Methanosarcinales archaeon | reverse complement strand
AGCTGAAACATCTTACCACGTCCTCCGATTGCATCAAACGGTGTATAGTCCAGATCTTCCACTTCAATATGAAAACTTGTAGCAATATGTTCTTTCATCATCCTCAGCCAGTTCATCTGCTCTTCATTAAACTTTAATGCTCCCGCCTGTTTTTCAAATACCCATTTCTTGAAATTTCTGTCCACTGTTTTATCATAAGCCGTCAGTTTATCATCAATCTCCGTCACCCTGCGCAGAAGAGAAACAAGAGCTACCAGCTCACTCTTCGGACTTTTCCCACTCACCTTTTCAAGTTGCTCGTATGCCTGCCATACATGCAGCGGTGCAAGCAAAGGTTTATCCATTTTCAATTTTTCAAGAACACCACTAACCATTTCAAAAGTCAACTCTCTAAGCCGATATGGCTGATTATAGAAAATGCTAAGCGCCACTATCTCATCCTTGTGCTCTTCCATATATTCGGAAAAATCATTTATAATTTCTTTTGCTTTATCGGCGGCGTCATCTCCCCATTCCGCTTTTGTGACTTTATCAATATTCACAGTATCAATAATCTGTTCATGAACCTTACGAACATTTTCAATATAACCATTAAGTTCCCCGCTAAAGATTGAACTTGCTGTTTTGCTTAAGTTTTCTTTTGCTATCCCACGAGCTTCATTTTCAGTAATCTCAGGATTTTCCTTCTTCAGTTTCCCGGCTTCTTCTTCTATCTTATCCGGGTCATAAGCATTCAGCAGGTCTTTGGCTGTTTGATTAATTGTCTTGCCGTTTGCCTTTTCTTGAAATGTTTCTTTTTCCTTGCCAGTAAGTTGTTTTTCCAGTCTGGTAAGGCGGCTTGCAAGTGAAGTGAACAGGTCTTCATCCTGGGCGCCCATAGTTATTGCGTTCAGTAAATCCTTCATCGGCGTGGAGCGTTTTCGCTCCAGTGGACGGCTGTCTGTCTTAATTGATTTTGTTGCTCCCACAGCATCCACTACAACAAAATGTGTTTTTGCCGAAACTGTCGAAGGAGTGACTTTTTTCAGGTCATCATAGCCGAAAGTGCGGGTACCGCGGCCTTTCATCTGCTCAAAATAGCCTTTGCTTTTTACATCACGTATAAAGAGCAGACATTCAAGGGGTTTAACATCTATACCTACGGAAATCATAGCCACGGTGACAGCAATTCTCGGATTATATCTCTTTCTGAACTGTGTGAGTATAGATTTCGGGTCTTCTTCGGTTTTATAGGTTATTTTCTTACAGAATTCATTACCTTCATTAAATTCTTCTCTGACTATATGAATAATATCATCGGCATGGCTGTCGGTTTTAGCAAAAATCAGGGTCTTTGGGACTTCCTTTCTACCCGGAAAGATCTCAGGCAGTTTATTTTTAAAGGTACGAATGATATTTCTGATCTGGCTGGGATTTACAATATCCCTATCCAGGTCTTTTTTAGAGTAAGAAACATCTTCATCCAGTTGTTCCCACCGTCTCTTTCTGCTCAGCCTTTCTCGTTTATCCACATACTCATTGGCTTTTATTTCTGATCCGTTTTGTGAAATTTCGGTCTCAATTATGTAGACCTCGTATCCAACATTTACGCCGTCTGTCACAGCTTCTTCGTGGGAATATTCACTTACAACATTCTCATTGAAAAACCCGAAAGTTCTTTTATCCGGTGTGGCGGTTAACCCGATAAGAAAAGCGTCAAAATAATCAAGCACCTGTTTCCACCGGTTGTATATGGAACGGTGACATTCATCGATCACAATAAAATCAAACTGTTCTATTGGTATCTTTTCATCATAAACAACCGGCATCGGTTCTTTTGTTTCCCATTTGTTCTCATTCGGATTTTCATCCTCTACCTTTTCATCCAGTTCTTCACCTTTTAAAATAGAATAAAGCCTCTGAATAGTACTGATGCATACCTGGCTGTCCGGTGCGATATAGTTTGAGTGCAACCGTTGAACATTATATAGTTCAGTAAATTTACGGTTGTCATCAGATGGCTGATATGCCATACACTCCTGTTCTGCCTGTTCTCCAAGGTTTCTGGTGTCAACCAGGAATAATATCCGTTTTGCATCGGCAAATTTCAGTAAACGGTAAATAAATGTGACTGCGGTGTAGGTTTTACCGGCACCTGTAGCCATCTGGATCAAAGATAGTGGTTTGTTTTCCTTAAAGGATTTTTCAAGATTGTTAATTGCATTTATCTGGCATTCTCTTAAACCGGACTGCGGAAGTTCGGGAATATCCAGCAGTCTTGTTCTTAATGAATTACCCTCCTTCAGCCATGCTTTAAAAGTTTCAGGTCTATGAAAAGTAAATACAGGTCTTGAACGCGGGTGCGGATCTCTACAATCAGTAAATCTGGTTAAAGTTCCAGTACTTTCATAAACGAATGGAAGCGGGTCATTGTCCAGATATTTGAGCTTACTTTTTGCATAATATTCCGCCTGGGGTTCATAAGATGTAAGTCTGTAGCCTTCTTCTTCTTTTTTTGCCTCTACTATTCCAACAGGTTTTCTATCAACAAATAATACATAGTCAGCAGGTCCTACGTCAGTCAGATATTCACGAATGGCAATACCAATGCTCTCATTCCAGTCAATTTTATCCTTATCCTGCACTGCCCATCCTGTGGCATGGAGCTGTTTGTCAATGTTGTCTCTTGCTATCTGTTCAGGAGATTGGTTTATAGATCCATCCATATCTTACTTCTCCTGACTCCTGGTGGAGTCTAACGGACTTTTAAGCATCCAATATCCTCATTGCCATAAATGTATACATTTCTACCGCCCTTGAACTTTTATATCCAGTAATTTTTTTTTATATACCTCATATCAACATCAATCTATAATAAATGTGTCACGAAACTATGCCTGAGAGAATTAACCTTTTGGTGATATACTCCTGCAAACGCTGTGTAGCTAACGTATGAAACTGTATGTTGCTAATACTGTTGACGTGCAAGTATGGTCTGAAGCAATTTTTTCCTCTTCGCTAAAATCTGGGGCATCATGACGATGCTCATCTTTTTTCATTTTATTTCGGTTTACTGCGATTTTATATTCTAAATCAGGCACAGGTTATTATATTTGTTTAAAATATATATTTTAATTGAAAAAAAAGGAAATTTGTATAATTAATGCTTTATTATGTAAAGCTTATAATGTGATTTATGAGAGACATTTCTATAATTATTAAAAATTATCCAAGTATATCTAATATATTTACACAAGAATGGTTTGAAAAAGAGTGTAAGAAAGACAAAGAAGAAATGCATGAAGATTCCCATTGAAAATTGGGGATCAAATCATATTTAAATAATTTTCACGTAAATCTACAAGTGTTTGACCTTGTTCATTTTTCCAACTTGTCCATCCATTCACAGTTTTTCTTTCACTCCCTGCATCTTGTATTTCCACTAAAGTAGCATAACTTGGACTGCTAAAATCTTGGTTTAACACATTAATCGTCCCATCCTCATTTAAATAAGCTTCAAATATTTTTTTATCTCCCCCTCTTGGTTTATATTCCATAAACAATTTTTGTCCAATTTGTAAATAAGGCCATATAACCCATACTCAATTTATCTTACAAATATATCCTATCTTTAGATAACATTTTCTTTCTCCTCCCCACCGTATAGTTCTTCAATCAATTCTGCATATTCTACAATAAGTGATTTACTCAGTTGTGTTGTGAATGCCGCCTCTTTCACATAGGGCATATGTCACAAATTTAAAATCAAATGATTTCAACAATTATATTAGACGCAGATTTATACTGATTTACGCAGATATAACCTCAAATCAGCGTCAATCTACGTTAATCCAAGTCTTAAAATAACTGGAAAATGGGATGGTGTTAGATCATATATCTAGTAATATTGTATGGTTGACTCGATACTAGTTTATATCTATTCAAAAAAAGATTCAAATAGGTTTATTTTTTGTTGAGTTTGCTTATAATCTTCTGGAAAAATCTCCATCAAATTATAAGGGAAGTAACCAGATATTCCATCCAAAATAACTATGCCAAGTTTATTCCGATCTAAAATTTTCTTTCTAAAGTCGGGCATTGATTCTGGTGAAATGATGTAAATCTTTAATCTATAATTTCTCACGGATTCAGCTATTATTTGGTTGATATGTTCATCACCAAAACCATAACCAATTATGAGCAAACGACGTTGACAATGCGATAGAGTCTCTTTAAATACTTCAAAGTAATACTTCAAAAGCGGTTCTTTCTGGATTTGTTCATTTTTACCTCTCCCAATAATCATACCCGGTGTGCCATCGGATTTGATCCAATTACACGAGCCATGGAGCTTTATAATAAAAAGATTTCGATGTGATAATAAATCCGGATTAATGCGATTTAACTTTAAGCAGTCGGGTAAATTACAATAATCTGCCTCTCCTAATTCCTTTCTATAA
>JAIOQW010000333.1 GCA_021108405.1 Methanosarcinales archaeon | reverse complement strand
AATACTGTACGATGTAATGAACCTAATTTGACAAATAGACTTACCTATGTATTGACCCTTTTTACTTACCTATGTATTGAGCCTTACCAACTAACTTAGTAGATTCGGTATTAAAGGTTGAATGGATAAAGATACAAACTGTTCAACCTTTGGATTTTGGCAATCTTAACAATACTGAAATAAATAATCTTGGCGGCGGTGAAAAAGAATGTATGGCGCTATGTAAAACATTTTCCAAACACATTATGCTGGTTAATGATAAAAAAGCAAGGATGGCTGCTAAGAAAAACGGAATTATAGTACTAAATATATCAGGATTTTTGTTTGCCTGCAAAAAAGTCAAATTTTCTGGATAAAGATGAATTTCATCAAATTATTGGAGATTTAAAAAACAAAGATTATTATATTTTTAGCAAAGAAGAATTGGAAAAATTCAGTTAAATATTCCTGCACTTTTTTCAGATAGATTAATTTTATATCAACCTCAATGTCACGTAAATCCTGCCTATAAGTAAAACTGTGAATATTACTTGATCGGGTAAAAACTTGTTGACATAGATTTAGATTTTTCCCTGAAAATAACATTCCTTTCCACCTCCTGCACCTTATTACCCCCAACATCATATAAATATGATTAAATATTTCACAAATTAATATAAAGTTCAAAATAAAAAACACAAATCTTAAGTACATTCATTCATTTCCCTTCTCAAATGAAATTCCCATCACCATTCATCAATAACAATTCAGCCAGAATGCCACTGACTATTCTTGGAATTATAATGGTCATTATGACTATTGCCTTTACCACGCATATTGATAAAATGGACCGCGAGATGGCTGAATCATTAAACAGTGAAAACACAGTAAATACTGTCGATAATGCCTACATGTACGCCTGCGCTGACCTGGCCAGGATCATCAACTACGCTGGTATGGCAGCCATGAAGGAAATGGGAGAAACGCCAGTGATCGTAATAGAACCTACAAGCGAATACAACCTGAGCACGAACGGAAATTGCAATATTTCAGATTTTAACCTGAACCGGGCCAAAGGAATGATAAGGTATGTCATGAACAGGTTCATCCAGACAAATTACATGTACAACAGCTTTGATTACCGGGACGTGGCAGTAAATGTAGAGCCTTTAACAGACTGGAAAGAGATCAACATCATTCCTATTTACATGGGTCTGGATAGAGAGATCAAGCCGGGACTCGGAAATAATACTATCGATGAACTGATGCCGGATGAGACATATGTGACCTACTGGCGGGTACAGGTCCCGGTGAATTTATCTATAGTAGACCTGGAAACTGATGAGATTCTATATCATGAGGATATGGTGCTTGGGAACCTGATCACCTGCAGATATCCATTGCTTGAGCAGATCACTTATGAGTATGAGGATCGCCTTACAAGTACCGGACCATTGATGATGGAGACTACTGCTTTAGCACAGGGATTTACTATGGGAAGAGGATATTTTCAGTATTTATTTCCTGGCGGGCCTGATAATATAATCAGCAATGAGTTACTGGCTTTTATTGTGAATGGTGCATTGATGGTTGATCAGGGATTTGTGTTTAATTCTGTAGATAGTAACAGTATCCTTGAGTATGTAATGGAATCAAAGAGGCTTATTTATGATGAAAAGGATGTTGATATGGGCCAGGTATATATGGGTATTGAGTTGAACAATGATAGTTTTGAGATCGATCCGCAGGCAGATGCGGCTCATTCTACAGGGGATTTTGAGAATGCTACTGCGGCGTTAGAGGAGGGATTACACTTTGACTATAACGCCACCCCGATAATGGAATTTATGAATAATGATTCGTTAGTCGGTGGGTCTAAGGTCAATAATATGATCCGGAGTATTATTCCACAGGTATATAGCGCCAGTCTGGCTACCGGAGTTACGCGGGATACAACTCTTGAGCCTGGTGAGCATGACGGATATGAAGAAAACTATAATATTGCTGAATGGGGTGAGCCGGATAGTATGGAGCAGATAGATACGCTAGTAAGAGATGAATATGTACCTGGGAATCTTTATGGTGAGGTATGGAGGGTTATTTGGTCAAGAGAGCATGTTTGGAGACATGCTTATGAGGTTGAGTATGCATGTATGAAGCCTGCGCCGGCTCCGGTCAATTTTTACTGGGATACATGTTATCGCACTGAATATGATTATATGACCACTATTGATGTCAGGGTGGATATTGTTAATATTTCATTAGAGGCAAAGGAGAATTCTTTTGCATTTGTTCACCTTGATCATGTGGGTTTTGATCTGTCTACTATGAATGATGTGAATGATGCTTTTACATCAAGGGGTGTGGAATATAATAATTATTTTGTTGATCCCAATCTGGAAGAAGCTTATCTTCAATATAAAAATGAGGTGTATGATCAGAATAAATTGGTATATATTAAGGATATGGGTCTTAATGGGGTGGTTGAATTGCGAAGTTATTCACCTGATCCTCCGGAGTGGTTGTATGATGAGGTGAGATTGATTGTGGATGATATTACACAGCAGATCAGAAATGACGTGCATCTTGATCGTGAGATCAATAATAAAAATTATCCTTTGCCTGGTGAGATTATGAATGCGACTGCTGTGGATCTTACTGCTAAGATCAAGGCTAACCAGACCAGGTATGTGGATAAGGGTGCTTATTTTGACGGGGGGCGGTATTTGAGTGCGAGTGGGAAGGTGATCAGTCTGGTGAGGGAGTGGTATGTGGATGAGGTGTTGTATCAGGTGGATAAGCAGTATGGTGGTGCTGGTAGGAAGATCGAAGAGGAGATTGATAATGAATTTGGAGGTATTGGTGATGTTGTACGTGAAGCTCAGCAGATCAGTGCTAAATTATTGGGCGGGCTTATGAGATTTCCTTTGGGGGTTACGATGGTGGCTGAGCATGTGATGGAGAATGGAACGCATTATGAGAAGGATGAGATGGCTTATTGGGATGAGAATGTTACGTTGATGGTGGATATGGAGCCTGATTTTTTGAGACATGATGTGTTTTATGATCCTGATAAGGATGAGTGGATAGATGCTGTGATGGGAGTGGATGGGAAGTATGTTGCTGATCCTAAGTTGAATCCATCACCGAGAGTATTTATTCCTCTCGCTTTGCAGAATATAAATGCGTTTGCTGAGGCATCTACTTTGAGAAATGGCGGATTGCCGGTTTTACCTCCAACACCGAGTACAGCATGGATCTTGACTACTAATTTCTGGACGATCAGGGTTAAGGGAACAATTGACGAATTAATGATAATAGATGCTGATAATGAATGTCATCCGAATCCTATGTTCGGGCATGAGGCGCAGGTGTATTCTCGAAAACTGGATAGAGAAATTTATGATCCAGCCACGGATTCATTTATTGGAGATAATATGCCAATGACATTTGAATTTACTACAGGGACATTAATTTTTGTGCCAGCAGGTCTAAAAGGAGTTGGTGATAAACGGGGAGAAGGTACTAATGAAAAATCTATAGGAGCAATAAATGAAGGATGGATATGATGAAAAAATTGAGAATACTTTTGATATTAAATGTATTATTATGCTTAATGTGTAATGTAAATGCTAATATTGATGAATTAGTTGAATATGAAGTTTATTATAATGACCAGACTGCTACAGTATTTAATGCAGATTTGAAAGTAGGTGAACCAGCTACTATTAAGGCTGTTGTATATTTAAAAAAAAATGTTGATGTTTCAACTGGTCTCACAGCTACAGGTTTCAAATATAATGATCCAAATCAACCTTATAAAGTAATAGAAGGACCAAGTGAATTTACTAAGACTGCAAGACATCACGGCCATAATGCAACTGAAACCGTTACTTTTGAATGGATTATTTGCCCAACAGATGTTGCAGCAGGTTGGACCATTCCACTTAATATCGATTTCAAATTTTTTGATAGAGATGAAAAAGAGGGATTTCCTATATATTTCACAGCAGCCAATATCTGTGTATCTGATGAACGTTACTCTGGTTCTACTACACATACCACTACTAATCCCTCATCTACCGGTGAGCATTCTTCAGAAGGTTCACCTGGATTCGGTGTTCTGACTGTAGTGTTGAGTATAACATTAATGGTGTTCTGGAAGAGAAGAAAATAAAGAAATGCCTATGCAGGACGCTTATCTTCAATATAAAAATGAGGTATTTGATCCGAACAAGGTGACATATTTCAAGGATATAAGTCTTAGTAGGGATGTTGAATTGCGAAGCTATTCACCTGATCCTCCGGAGTGGTTATATGATGAGGTGAGATTGATTGTGGATGATATCACGCAGCAGATCAGAGAAGACGTGCATCTTGATCGTGAAATTAATAATAAAAATTATCCTTTGCCGGGTGAGATTATGAATGCGACTGCTGTGGATCTTACTGCTAAGATCAAGGCTAAC
>JAIOQW010000299.1 GCA_021108405.1 Methanosarcinales archaeon | reverse complement strand
TGTGACTACATTGTTTGTTGGGTTTGATGAAATTTCAGATGGAGATAACCAATCACTAGTAGCTGATATGGATGGTGATATAAAAGATTGGACAACAGAAACACTTACTTTTACCTGTACAGGAGCAGCAGACACCTTTGACAAAACTCTCGTGACCGGCTGGAACCTCGTATCGCTCCCGTTAACCCCGTCCGATAACAGTCTCGAAACTGTATTACTTTCAATAGACGGTAACTACGATGCTGTAAAGAGCTACAACGCAGCCACCAACGCCTTCGAGGATCCAACCACCATGGACCCTGGCACCGGATACTTCATCCACATGACTGACGTAGACACATGGTCATACGAGGGCCAAGCCTTCGATTCATTGAGCGAATCGCTAGCAACAGGTCTGAATTGTGTCGGCTGGGAAAATACCAGTGCTTCACTTCCTGATGCATTGAGTTCGATCGACAGCAGTTATAGATATGTGTCAAGGTGGAATGCAGACGAACAGAAATACGAAGTTTATGACGTAAATGCGCCAGCAGGTTTCAATGACTTCGATATGATGGAGCGAGGAGAAGGGTACTTCATTGCGGCAACAGCGGATTGTACGCTAACCCCGTAAATCTCCCCTTTTCATTTTTTTCAGGAGGCTATTATGCCAGAAAAATTTATCAAGGTGCTGTGCGCACTTCTTGTATGCATAGTATATTTCGCACCAGCGACAGCACTTGATCCTGCAACATCGTTCTTGATCACAGGCGAAACATTTGACAGTGCCAGCGCAGCTCTTGATGATTGCATAATCACAGTAGAGAATATCAATACTGACGAGAGCTGGATTGCTAAAACCATAGAAACTTCGAACTACTATCAGTTCCTTATCTCAAGTGCTAATGTGAGCAGCGGCGATACACTAAGGATCATTGCAAAGCATATGCTTGAGGATGGATACACCACACCGCAGAACTACACCTATTGTATCAATATCACCACTGTTGAGATCATACAGGATGATATCGATATGGGTGGGATTAGTGGTCTTGATCTGACTCTCAACCACTTCTGCATCAACTACTATCCTGACTATCCGTACTTCACACAAGAAGCATGGAACTACTCAGGTGCGGCAGTGATGAAGATGTGGACCGAGTTCAAGCAAGAGGGTCCGTATATCCAGGATGAGCTTCAGATAATGGGTCTTTCTAATAACACAGGGGGAAGTGATCCCTATTGCATAGACCCACATGGTATGGCAGACACTTTAAACCATCTGCTACCGTCGAACCACTTCTCGGTCGGCGTCCATGAGAATACAACCGAAGGTCTGGAACATGCATTGCACCGCATCTGCTGGTGGCAGTACCTGGGTCCAGGGTCACTTCTGGCATATGGAAACCCGTCTCCTGAAGGATATTATGAATTCTGGATGGGAATAAGAGGTATCCATACTGATATGAATCCGCATGACGGAACTTACAGCGCACCATATGGATATGATGTGTACGGGTTCTGGGTGAATGATCCTAATGCACTCTCAGCAGGTTGCATAGGAGAGAACAGTTATAAGACTGCTCAGGAATGGACGCAGAATTATTACAAACCTACGTACGACCCGCGCATCCCCGAATGGGACGATAAGTACATTACTGTACTTGAGCCGCCTGAGGATGATGCGAATATTAATATCGTGCCTGCAAAACCGAGATTTGATGATGCGGTTGAGCCGGTGAAGATCGATCAAGTACTAAGTGATGACAGTGCTATAGACAATGTTCAATTCGATGTTAAGGTCAGTGCATTTGCTAAGAATAAACACAGAGCATTTGCCCAAGATACGGATAGAGCAATTGTTGAGGTTATTGCCAAAAATGATGTTCTCAATCTGATCGAAGCTGCGAAAACGGGTGTCAATGAGGAACTTGTTCCTTATGATGCGCAGTTCGCACAAGTCTTTACAAAGACGCGTCCGGGCAGGCCAATGTTTGTATCAGGTACAAATGGCGATTACTGTATCGTGCCGTTTAATGTGCAATTAAAGCATGAGATAGAGCCGGTACAGAAGCCCGTTCGTTTTGATAAGCAAAGAACACTTGTTGTAGTGCTTATTGATGCGCAGGACGGTCATTTCAAAGAAGCTTCATGGGTGAATAAACCTATGAAGTATCTACCTGTATCAAAGAAAGAGGCATTAAAACTGGTATTTGAGAAAATTGAACTTAATACGATAAACGATAAGCCTGTTATCAAGCTTGTGCAGAGTTTAAGTCCTTACTATCCTGATTGGAAGATCACGATCGGTGATAGAGTATTCTATGTGAGTCAGGAAGGGATAGTGACTCCTGATAAACCAGCTCCGCCGGATGGACTGGTAATTAAAGATATAAAATGAACTATGAGGGATTAAATCCCCTTTTTTTTTATTGGAGGTAATATATTAAAGAATTTTTTCTTAATACGAATTAACACGGATACACTCATTTCCTACGGAGTTGAGTGCCTGCTACGCCTAAAGGGCGTACAGGTAACACAGATTTTATAAGATTATTTAGGAGGTAAAAAGATGGATATTAAAAATATAATAAAAATAACAATAATATTTACGATAGTGGCAATTGCCATCACTTCTGCAATTGCACAATCTGACTGGGAACAGTTCCAAAATAATGTTGCAAATACGGGAAACACCCAATCAGATGCAACTGACACAAACCAGACAAAGTGGATAACTGGTGATATAGGTGCAGTGCCAAACACACAGGCAGTGATCAAAGATGATCATGTCTTTATCTATGCAGATACCCAGGTTCATGCACTTAACAGGGATACTGGTGTAAATATCTGGAGTACATCGATTCCCGGTGATATCAGCGGTTTTAGCTCATGGTCATCACCAGCATACAATAATGATAAGCTCTTTGTGAGTTGTGGGTATAACCTATCCAGGATCAATGCAACAGATGGAACACTGGAGCAGATAATCGAATTCCCGGATGGGGGACATTCCTGTAATGGCGGTCCGACGATTGCTGATGGGATGGTCTTTGCCGGAAGTGGTTATGATGGATCCCCTGCATCACATTACTATGCATTCGATGAGAATGATCTAAGCAATGTGATCTGGAGTTTTGATGTTGGTTCCAGCGGTGTAGCAGGCTCTACACCAGCTGTTGCAGGTGACGGAGTTGTATTTGGTAGTGGATCATATCTTTTTGGCATTAACAAGACTACTGGAATTCCCGACTGGACAACCGAGCTCAGTGGAACTATCTTTGGTTCTGCCTCAATCGATTATGAGAGTGGTAGGGTCTATGTAGCTGCTGGTTCTGGCTCACTTGCACAGCTTTATGCACTAAATTTTTTGGATGGAAGTATAATCTGGACAAGCAGTCCTATTAAATTCACTGACAGTACTCCTGCTTTTCTTGACATGGATCATGTTTATATATCAGGAAGTGTGTGGGGGTCAGAGGGTTCTACCTACTGTTTCAACTCAACAGGCGACCTTATATGGAGTGTTCCACACGGAAGCTGGACGATGTCACCTATTGTAGCAGATGGTAAATTATTCACCGGTGATTGTGATGATATGGCGGGCTGGGGTTATTTCGAAGGGATCAGTGCATATGATGCACTGGACGCAACACCGATCTGGTCATATGAATATGGCGGATCATCACCATCAGTCGTGGAAGATGGCAATGGTGATGGTATGGTTATAAGCATAGGTAAAGGAGGTAAAGTCTATGCCTTTAGCAGTACTTCATCTGATCAATCTCCGGATACATCATTCCTCATCTCTGGCAACATCACCT
Organism: Methanosarcinales archaeon; assembly: GCA_021108405.1. Lineage (GTDB taxonomy): Archaea > Halobacteriota > Methanosarcinia > Methanosarcinales > Methanocomedenaceae > Methanomarinus. The sequence continues at coordinate 672 of JAIOQW010000299.1, read as the reverse complement.
ACAACAACGGCGATCCGGTCCTTGACCCGGCAGTCACGGTAACGAACCTTGCAACATCCGAAGACTTCATTGTGAAGACTGATGCAGGCTCGAACTACTACCTGGCACTGACCGACTCAACACATGTCGCAACAGGTAACATGATCATGATCAATGCTACCGACGGCTCAGTCTCAAGCGAGATAGAGCGCACAGTAACTGTATCAGAAATGAACGAAGGCGGATTTATACAGGATATACTTCTTGGCTCAGATAACAAACCAGACCTAGTATTGACAGAAAAGTCAGAGGAATGGGTAAACTCTGTAAATAAGACCTACACTATCACCTATCAAGTTGAAAATTCAGGCACTTCTGATGCCGGTGCAACCACCACATCTATAAAGATAGATGGAACAGAGGTTTCAACCGATCCGGTACCCGCACTTGCAGTAGGTGAAAACTACACAAGCACAGTTGATACATTCACACTCTCAGGTGATAATGATACAATAGAAGTTTGTGCAGACAGCGCGGATGTCATCAGTGAACTTGATGAGACAAACAACTGTCTTACAAACGTGCTTGGAGATTCGGGTCTGCCTGATCTTACAGTAACCACGATCGAAACCCCGGCTAACCTGCGAAATGATGTCATAAACCCGATCACAGCAGTGATCGCAAACATCGGTG
>JAIOQW010000102.1 GCA_021108405.1 Methanosarcinales archaeon | reverse complement strand
GGTAAAGTAGCCAGTATTATGGGAGTGATGAATCTACTCCAGAGTAAGTTTGAAAATTTGGAGATAGAACTTATTGCTACTGATGGATCAATATCTGAACAGGATTATGATGACAAAATAATAGAGGCATTTAGGCAATTAGGTATAACATTAGATGAAAAATAGTTCCATCATTTTACAGCAATTCCCGTTTTGTCTCCAACCGATTTTTAGTTGAGCGAAACGGAAATGTCGAAAATTGCTGAAGGATTGAGTATAGATGAAATTATTATTTGTTACGGATTTGCACGGAAGCAGGTGGAAATATGACCGGCTGTTCGAAGCAGCAAAAGAGTTCCAGGCAAATGTGGTCATCAATGGCGGTGACATGCTGCCCAAGAGTGGTGAACCATTCAAACAGGACGAATTCATTACTGATTACCTTGACAACCACTTTGCACGATTTAATTCTGCCGGGATATATTATCTCTGCTACCCGGGAAACGATGATCTCAGGATATTTGATAAAAAGTTAGAGGAAACCTGTAATAAGTATTCCTTCGTAGTCTGCCTGGCACAACGCAAATTTGAGGTTGGAGGTTATGAATTCGTAGGAATGAACCGGGTAGTTGATTATCCGTTCCGGCTCAAGGACAGATGCAGGATGGACACTGATGATTATACGTTTCAGGAGCAGTTCGGAACGGGACTGTTATCCACACCGGGTGGATGGCAGGAAATAGATGACTGGTTTACCCATGCAAAAAAGCTTCCGACTATAGAGAAGGAACTTGAGCGGCTGGTACGCCCCAGGAATATGACAAAGAGTGTTTATGTGCTCCACATGCCCCCGTCCGGGCTGGGGTTGGATAAATGCTATTACGGGGCAGAAGTAGGGTCAAAGGCGATTTATAACTTTTTAAACAAATACCAGCCAAAGCTCTCGCTTCACGGCCACATCCATGAGTCTCCTGAAGTCACAGGTCGGTGGTATGCAAAACTCGGCAGAACGATATGCATCCAGCCCGGTCAACTTGATGAGTTTACCTATGTTACGATCGACCTGTCTACAATGAAGTTTGACAGGGTCAGAGAACATCACAACAAAGAACAGCGTTCATAATCTGCCATGATAACCGCATTCTTCGCCACAAATACATCATCTGCGATTGTCACATATCCCACAATGATCGCGGTTTCAGATATCCATGCGTTCTCACTTATTCCGGGATATTGTTTTTGTGGTTTTTCCATACCGAAAAAGATAAAAGATGAATGTTGTGATCTTCTGCAACATCAGATTGAAATATGGAAAAACCTGCACCGGAATGGAAATCAAACATCTATCACCAATAGAACTGACTGAAGATGAACGGCGAGAACCCATTAATATTGCACTGGCAGATTCCAAAGTACAGATATTGGTATACAATGGTAAGACCTAAATAAGATTAACGTCTTACATATAGTCATGACAACTGTGACACTCTCAAACAAAGGGCAGATAGTAATACCCATAAAAATAAGGGAGATGCTTGGTTTAACAAGGGGCAAAAAGTTGAAGATTTTTCAGGAAAACAAAAAAATAATCCTGATAGCTGAATCAGAAGTAAAACCCTCTGAATTGTTTGTTAGTGCCTCCCGGCATGCAGTCGATAAAGCCATGAAACAATCTCGTGAAATCGACGAGGTGAAAATTAATAAACTTCTCCGTGATTTGGGAATAAAATGATCGCAATAGATACAGGTGTCTGGATAGAGTATATTAACACTCTGGGAGCTTTACATTCTCAGGCAAAGACAGTAATTGATTCAGTAGATCATGGAGAAGCCACTGCTATTCTGACTCCACTGACACTGACTGAAATATATTATGTCGCAGAGAGAGTATATCAAGAAGTACACACACCATTACAATCCGAAATCCTTGCAAAAAAATTTTACGATTTTGTATATTATCACCCACATGTGGAAGTAAAACAATTAGAATATAAACTCTGTCTAAATGCCGGAATTATAAAATCCAATTATAATATTGCATTTTCAGATTGTTTTTTGCTTGCCTTATCTGAACATGATAATACGACCGTTTTATTTAAAAATGTTGAAAATGAGATGAAGCGGAACATAAAAGAATTGAATAAACGTTTTAATCTTAAGTTTCTTGAAGACTACTCGTGATTGCAGTTAACTTTGTATCATAACACTGAAATAAACACAAACGGTAGATATAACACGCCTTTACTTTCTTCCAATACATCCGGATTTGCAATAACAGTCAAAAACGGATCATATTTATTTTTAAAATTCATCAAAGATCTTGTACGGCTTGAATAGCTGCTCTTTGATTCTATTGCAATCAATTCCCCCCCTTTTTCTATTATAAAATCTACCTCTGCTTTGGATTTTGTTCTCCAGAATTTTATCTCTATGCCTGCATATGTCAATTGAGTGAAAATAAAGTTCTCATTCAATTTGCCTATATCCTGCCTGAGACTATACATCTTAAAATCATCAATAATAATATTTCGAAAACCATTATCATAGAAATATACTTTTGGGACTTTAATGATCTCTGTTCTTTTATTAGTAAAATAAGGAACAATTCTTTTACAAATGAATGTTTTTTCAAGGATATTTAAATGCGTCAGTAGCCCTTTATAATCAAATCCGGAGACTTCTTCCAGATTATGATAGGAAATCAGGTCACCAAGCTGGATTGATTGTGCCTTTATTAATTTGCTCAAATTAAAATCTGTTGTTAAGCTGAAAATATCCTTTATTTCCCTTAAAAAGTATGTACTATATATATTTCTTAGAACTGTTTCTTTTTCTTCATTGCTTTTGGATACTGCTACCCTTGGATATCCACCATAGATCAAATATTCCTGATATATCCCGTTTAACATTTTCATTAGTGGTTTACTAACCTGTGGTAGTTTACCATCCTTTGATATATATTCCCTAATTCCCTCTTTTTTTTCCAGAAATGTGGTAAAAAGGGCTTTGTTCTTGAATCTTAGAAATTCATCAAAGGAAAGTGGATATAGATTAAAAACAAATATTCTTCCCACAAGATATTTTATTCCATGTATGGTCAATCCGGAAGCAGAAGAGCCTGAAATAATAATTTTACTATCAGGGTAATGATCATAGATATATTTTAATTTCTTCCCCCCTTCCTCTGCATACTGGAACTCATCAATAAACAGGTAATGATTATTTTTTACATATAGATCTGCAAAGGTTTTTTCATCTTCTATGAACAATTCCAGTATCTTTCTATCCTCAAAACTGATAAACTCCGTATTTTCAAGTGTATTGAAAATGTATCTCATAAGTGTAGTTTTGCCTGACTGTCTCGGACCAATGATAGCAATAATCTCAGGTCTGGTAAGATTGTCTTCTATTATTTGTTGTAGGTCTCTTTTTATATATGTCACAACAATAACCCTGCTAATATTTATTTAATAATAATAATATCAGGGATAATGTATATAGATTTCTATTTTTCTACAACTATAAATCCTCAACTTTGGGATATTCGGATTGTCCCGAGACCCGGCCAATTGGGCAGCCAGTTGTTTCACTTTGTTCCCTTGTAATGTTCAATAGCAGCCTGTATTCCTGATGCAGTCATCTGGTCTGTTATGACTGAATAATACGGGGAAATTTCATACCACTTTTTATATCTATACTCGATATACAATTGTGTATCCATATCATGTTTTTCCCTATTATACTTTTGTGATACAAGCAAGCTCCAGGGCAGTATAAAGGCAATCAATATAACCATTTTCCATTCCCCAGACATTACAAAATAAGCAAGTAATACTACTAAGACCGTTAGCATTACCATTAATGCAATTGAGGAATTTGTGAGGTTAACTGTTGAAACTGATTTAATGTCTCTATGGTGTAGTGTGACATCTCTTAGCAATAAGGATTTTAAAACTACACTGTTTTCATCGATTAAAATATTTGCCTGTAACATTTTCACTTCAACAAAATAAAGTAAGGAATACATTAACACGAGAATTGGAATCAATACTGCATAATCCAGATTCTTGCATGGGGTAAAGATTAAATTAAAGCAAATAAAAAAACAAAAAAGGAGCATAGATGTGTTAGCATAGAACAATACATTTTTAGATTTAAATGTTTCAACATTTGATTCACCGGATGGGATCTGTGAAGGATTTACAAAATCTACATGCTTGATCGATTTGTATTTAGTTGGAGTTACACTCGGGCACCAACCCATTATTTTCCGTATATTTTCTGCTATATTCAGTGTCATCGTAGTTTCCGGAACTTGAACTGATTTTCATCTATTGATGGGAGCATATGTCAATATATGCACATTTACTATTTATTAATTCTGCTTAATTCAGTATCTTCGGGCAATATGCCAAGCATTTTCTAATCTTCAGCTTCTTTAAAGGTTACAAGACAAGGGGAATTCCCAATAAATAATTTACCCAAATGTGGGTTTTATGGTGACATCCCAC
>JAIOQW010000355.1 GCA_021108405.1 Methanosarcinales archaeon | reverse complement strand
CGCATTCTCCCAGCTCTGCTCAGCAAAGTGCAAGTCTCCCAGATTGCGGAATGTCTGTCGACGATCGGCAGGAAAACGCTCGAGGGTCCTGACTTCTAGTGCCCTATTGAAGTGGTCGATGGCGATTTCAAGGTTTTCGGCACACTCCCCTCTGATACGGTCACTGTAGGCGAGACCCAGGTTGTTCCGGGTGCCAGCCCATTGCTCAGGGAATGCCTCGCGTGTATAGACTTCCAGTGCCTGGTTGTAGTGGTCGATGGCAAGATCAATATTTTCTGCACGCTCCCCTCTAATACGGTCATTGTATGCGTTTGCCAGGTTGTTTTGGGTCATGGCCCACTGCTCAGGGAATGCCTCGCGTGTCCTGACTTCCAGTGCCTGGTTGTAGTGGTCGATTGCGAGATCAATGTTTTCTGCACGCTCTCCCTTGATGCCGTTCCTGTATGCGTTTGCCAGGTTGTTCTGGATCATTGCCCACTGCTCAGGGAATGCCTCACGTGTATAGACTTCCAGTGCTTGGTTGTAGTTGTCGATTGTGAGATTAATGTTTTCTGCACGCTCCCCCCTGATACGGCTATAGTAGGTATTCGCCAGGTTGTTCCGGGTTGCTGCCCATTTATCAGGGAATGCCTTGTGTGTATAGACTTCCAGCGCCAGTTTGTAGTGGTCGATTGCAAGTTCAATATTTTCGGCACGCTCCCCCTTGATGCGGTCACTGTATGCGTTTGCCAGGTTGTTCTGTGTCATAGCCCACTGCTCAGGGAATGCCTCACGTGTATAGACTTCCAGTGCCTGATTGAAGTGGTCGATTGCAAGATCGATGTTTTCTGCACGCTCCCCCGCGATGCGGTTATTGTAGGCGAGAGCAAGGTTGTTCTTTGTCATGGCCCAGTCCTCAGGGAATGTCTCACGTGTATAGACTTCCAGTGCCTGGTTGTAGTGGTCGATTGCAAGATCGATGTTTTCTGCACGCTTCCCCCTTATGCGGTTATTGTAGGCGGCAGCCAGGTTGTTCTTTGTCATGGCCCACTGCTCAGGGAATGCCTCGTGTGTATAGACTTCCAGTGCCTGGTTGTAGTGGTCGATTGCAATATCAATGTTTTCTGCACGCTCCCCTCTGATGCGGTCACTGTAGGCGGCAGCCAGGTTGTTCTTTGTCATGGCCCACTGCTCAGAGAATGTCTCGCGTGTATAGACTTCCAGTGCCTGATTGTAGTAGTCGATTGCAATATCAATGTTTTCTGCACGCTCCCCTCTGATATGGTCACTGTATGCGTTTGCCAGATTGTTCTTTGTCATAGCCCACTGCTCAGGGAATGCCTCGTGTGTATAGACTTCCAGTGCCTGGTTGTAGTAGTTGATGGCAATATCAATGTTTTCTGCACGCTCCTCCCCCCTGATACGGTTATTGTAGGCGAGAGCCAGGTTGTTCTTTGTCATGGCCCACTGCTCAGGGAATGCCTCGTGTGTATAGACTTCCAGTGCCAGTTTGTAGTGGTCGATTGCAAGTTCAATATTTTCGGCACGCTCCCCCTTGATGCGGTCACTGTATGCGTTTGCTATGTTGTTCTTTGTGATAGCCCACTGCTCAGGGAATGCCTTGCGTGTATAGACTTTCAGGGTTTGCCGAAAGTGATGGATGGCATGCTCGATATCTCCCAACTGGTGTAAGAGATTACCAATCTCCAGTCGGGTTTGAGCAACAGTTATTTTACTGATGGAGCCTTCAGCCTGTCTTTCTGCCAGTAATTGTTTGTACAGTTGAAGACGTTCTTCTAATTCCCTACGGGACAATGAAGCCAGGTGAGATGCTTTGCGCAGCCAGATAGGGAACTGAATCGTTTCTCGGGAGGGGAATAACACGCCAGTGCGTAAGTCATAAATACCTCCTCGCCAGGCAAAAAAATCTGGCGCCCACTTCACTATTTCTCCCAATGTATATTCAGTCACCCAAAGTACGATCGTATGTCCCAGCTGCCTGATCGTTTCCCTGTTAAAGTTGAGAGAGATTATGGATTTCTTACGTTGTTTTTTGGGAAGACCTCCAAGATCATATATAAGAAAGACGCATTTTGATTCTTGCTCATCATCGTAACCGCGTTCTATTAGGCTAGTAATATTGAATGACTCCGGCTTCAGGAACAGTTCCTTAACAGTAACATTGTTCTGCAATGATTTGTTTAATTGAAGGATAACTGTTCGGCGAGTTGTCAGGTTATCGAAAAGCACAAGAGCAATCAATGTTCCTTCACTGATGGCTATGGCATCGGTCAGCTTATGTATCTCAACAGCCAGTTCTTCTGTGGAGGATGTTTGCGAGACCGCAGTTGCTTGAGGCTCTCTCAGGTCATTATCCTGATCAAACAGTTGTTCCTTATGTTGCTGATCCGGAAGTATTTGTCGAAATGGTATCATGTTTAGATAAGAGGGGCACTACAATTGGATGAACATCCCACCAGGTTCCTTCGTTGCGATACTCAATAAGACTTAGATTGTGTACAAGTTTTTGAGCAATAGCGTTGCTAAAAGGTTGTTTCGAGGGATTATTGCAGATATATCTCAATTCTTCATATTCTTCTGGTTTTAACATAGTTCGATAAACGTTACGGATTTTATTGGCGGCTCGATTAACATCACTTTGTTCAATACGTTCTCCTTGTCGAACCCGAGCATTAGAAGAAGCATCTTTGGCAAGATAAATCAGATCACGTATTAAGCCACCACTTAACTCTGTCAACTCTTTCAAAGCGTCTGATGTTATGAGTTCCGGTTTTATGCGTACGTTTACCAACCTGGTTAATGCGTCCAATCCGACCTCTTCAGGAGTTCCATCACGATGGCGGATCTTAATATTGGGTAAGACAAAGAAATCATCAAATGTAGCGCGTACTTGCCCGAATTGAGAAGTATAAAAAAGAGCCAATGGAACTGTGTAGATAATTTTACATTTTGGGAGCAACAAGTTTATCCCGCCACTATAGTACATTTTCATCGCAATGTCCAGATCGTATACCTTATCCAAACCATCAATAATTACCAGAATCTGACGATTATCCTGTTGTTTACGTATTTCTTCGATAATTGCATTGATGCATTTCAGTAGATCTGATAAGTTACTTTCAATTTGGCGGCGTACAATGTTGCGTGTATGCACTTCGCTCTTTAAACGGCTTAATAATTTAATGAAGAAAAAGTCTGCTTTGGTTTCAAGTTCTGCATCTGCAGCAATGTCTTTTTCCACTTCCCGAAGGGTTGTGCTAAACCATCCTACCAGGTCGCTCAACAGTGAGGAAGGCAATTTTAACTTACGAGCTTTAGCTGCTTTGTATAACTCACTTCCCAGAGACAAAAGAACATCTTTGTAATCCAGGTCTGCCAGATCAAGCGTTTCTTCTATTGTAAAATAAACTGTAAAGTACTGAGATGATAGTTCGTTAGCTAATCTAATCAATTCAGTAGATTTGCCGCTCCCACGATGTCCGGTAAAAAGTCGTTTACTTGTCTCTCGTTCGTCGTCTTGTAAATCCAAACGCAACTTAAGGACATCCAATGTAGGACGTTCAATGTAAAAAGTATCAAACCATGCTCCTTGTAATGGAGTGGTGTGATCAAATATATTATACGCTTCACGAAGATTTTCAGCCTGTTTGGGAATTAACATTGAGGTTCTCCTCCTTTTGTAAGTACGAGAGTTCGCTCTTAAGACTGTTAAGTGCTACAAGTATGGTCTCTGGGGTCATTATGCCTGATATCTTCCTTTCCCCTCTTTATTTGCCTGTAAATGTGAAAGCCGCCCAATAATACGGATTGGTATAAGGGTTATCGCCGGGATCTCCGTTCATAACAAGCTCACGGTATGCCTCTTGATGGCTCATTCTGGTAATGGACTCAATGGACTCAATGGACTTATACGTTTCGCCCAAATCCTTGCGCGTTGCGTCGCGCAACCACAATTGAGCAAAGCGCAATGCCTGATCAGGCGACAGCCCTTCCTTCAAATGTTTTCGATAAAAATGCTTTATCAGCAAGCTGGTAGCTGCATCGTCGACAGCCCACAGAGTGCTTACCACGCCAGCAGCGCCTGCCTGGAGAAACCCGGTTGGAAGCCCAATGAACTCGTCTGGTGATTGCTGAATGTCAGTCATGCCGGTCTCGCAGGCTGAAAGGGTCACAAGCCGCGCTGTGTCCAGGTTCAGGTCTGAAATGATCTCAGACAGGGTCAAGATGTCATGGTTCGCCAACACCAGCCCTGAGTTCATCACATCCTGCCAGTTGTAAAGGCCGTGACAGGAGAAATGCAAATAGGTCCATCCAGGGACCTCTTTCACAACCGTCTCCTTTGTAGCAACGTTTTTCGACAGTGTCTTCCGGTCGTCAGGGTCGAACAGGGATTCCACAGCCTTTCCCTCCACCGGAGTATAGTGTAGATCCTCTGTTGGGTTGATCACTGCCAATAGCGATGTCTTTTGTCGGGAGGTCTCCTGCATGCGACTTTTGCTTATACTGAGAGAATAGGCA
>JAIOQW010000107.1 GCA_021108405.1 Methanosarcinales archaeon | reverse complement strand
AAAACTAATAGCCTCTCAGAATTTGAGAAAAACATGTAAAGGCATAATCTTATTTTTTGAAAATGCAGCAAAAAATATTCCTGTATCCACAAACAATGACAATCAGTCACCGCCATAAAGGTATTCGTCGACTTTCTCAGCATCGGTCTTGCCCATATCAACCGGATTATGAATAAACTGCCAGAGTGTGTCTTCTTCCAGTGATACTTTCGAACTTGTTAGATAGACGATAAAATCATCTTCATGAAAATAAGCAAATTCAACAGCATTATCAATTAATTGTCGTTGATTTATCTTTACCTCACTTTCCGCAGGTATCTGAAAATTTTTAATAATTTTTGCTGATAGTGGTTTTGTATATTTCTGAGATATTATATTTATATTGTGAATACATAAAAGTCGTGTTTTAAATATACGATTTGCCAAATTCGTCAGAAAATAGACATGCATCTTTTCGAACCATTTGTCTAAAAATATCAAAAACCATAATCGTCAAGCATTATTTAATGTTTTAAAAAAAAAGATTTGTTTTGAAAATTTACCTGCGGAAAGTGAGTTTACATTTTTAATCTCAATAAAGATTGCATTTTTTCAATCCGGTCTTTGGTATTCCGTCTTATATTGTTGAATGTGTCTATAAAATGCTGAACTTGAAACTTTACACCCCTTTGAGCGTAGATCATTAAGAACGCGACTTCCTTTCAGTTTCTTAACAAAGTATTTCTCCATGATAAAATCATGAAATGGTTCTAGTTCTGGATTTGTGTATGCCCTTCTTTTATACGCTGGTGGATCTTCTGATCGTAGTGCCTTTTTCACAGTGTTTCTCGATAAACCGAGTTTCTTTGCAATTGCTTTTGTTCCCATATTGGGATTTCGCTTCTTTAGATTTCTTATTGTTATCCAGTCTTCCATTGAGATCACCCAAAAACCTCCTGCAATAAAACAGGGGTATTTTAGTAAATAGTGGGGGTCAATTTCAAGTGGGAATTTTCACCTCTAATGTCTTTGATTTGATTGTTTGGATAGATATTAGAGGTGTTCTAACTAAAAATTGAATTATAGTTCATTCACAATCCTCAATCTTACTTCTAGGTCTATCCATATAATATCACAATAATAATAGATATTATAAAATATAAATTACACGGCTTATTTTAGAACAGTAGCGGATTTTTAATTTTTTTAGTAATCCATTTATTTTTATTAATAGGTGGAGTAATTTCTAATGGAACCCACAAATCTGGAAGATAATTCCTTGCTTCTTCAATAGGCATTTCCTTGAAAGCTAAGAATTGTTTTTTAGTATAATATCTTTTTGTTTCTACAATTTTACTATGAAAAGGTACTCTTTGTCGGATACAAATATTTTGTCTACGTACATTTTTTCTGAATTGTTTTACTTCTGCATCTGTCCAATTTAGATTAATGTGATAATCATTTCCATCACTTTGATCTTTTAAGGGGAAATAATGGTCATGTAATTGATGTAAAGGTCGATTTCTGCAATCAGAAATTTGTACCTTCCATTCCCAACATTTTATTCGTTTTTCTTCCATTTCTTCGAAATTTAAGTCCCAGTTGTAGATCATAAACACATAGATATCTTTAAAATAATATCCAGCGTCTTGTAATATTTGGATTTGTTTCTCTACTTTAGGCCATTGGTCATAACCCCAATCCCAAGCAATACGAGGGTATCTAAATCCTGCCTTTTTCAATAAAATTGCTAAATCTGGATTTTCAGTTAATATTTTCCCATCAAAACCACTTTGCGATTCACTCCACCCAATCTTTCCTTCTTTTTTAAGTTCAATTAGCTCATTTAAGATATCTCTAATGTGTGGATTGTAAAATAAATTGTTATCATAAAATACCAAGTTTTTGAGTCCATGTTTTAGTCCGGGTTTGATTTTATGCCCAATTTTTTTTCTGCTTTTGAAATCAGGTTCTATTATCCATGTCCCACAAAATGAACAGTTTCTAGGACATCCTCTTGATGAGTGCACTATCTGGTAATCGATGGAATTTCCATTGTCGAGAATTTCATAATAAGGAAAAAACCGTTCAGCTTCTTCTTGAACTCCTTTAATCGGATTTACATTAAATTCCTTGCATTTATTTTGAAATTCTTTGTTTTCGTAATGCAAACTTGCGTAAATTCCGCCCATCCGTATTTCAGTTATATCTGAATCTGGAAAATTTTCTCTATAGAACTCAACAGTATCCCAAACATATTCGGACCAATATGTAAAAAGGCTTGTAATTTCAATTCTCGATGGTGTTTTGAATGTTTTTGGGAGTGTTTTACCCCTGGCTAATTCAACTTTATACTTTTTCTTTTTTTTATAACATGCAGCAAGTTTTAAGAGTCCAATCGGAAGGAAATTAAGATGGTTTTTACTTTTGGTTCGAGTGGGAAATTTAGGTTCGACAAGAAGAATAGAATGTTTCAAAATATCGCCTTTGATTCAATTTTTTTAAAATTTAACATTTTCCAATCTTAATGATTGTGCATTTTTCGATTTTTCCTTCAATAGATATATCAATCTCATTGAATGGTTCACTATTTCCACTCGCAACTCTTTTAATGGAACGACCAACTTGACGAAGGAAAGTGCCTATGTTCACACCTTTTTCATTGATTGTCTGATAATTATCGATTATATTTTGGTGCCCAAGTAAACGCCCAACTGCCAATAAATTGTTTTCATTGTGGAACGAATAATGTTTTTGTTTATTTATCGCAGTAGAACATAAAACTTCGAATGAACTTTTTTTATAGATCAAACCCATCTCTGTTGCTAAATTAAATAATTTTCTTTGAGTGAGTATTTTGTTTCCTTCTTCAAATATTTCAATTAATCTTTCAGGTGTTACATTTTTCCAAATACTGTTTAAAATAAGTAATTTTCGATCTTCTTCTGATGTAATAAAATCATTGTTTAGCAAAATACATAGTAAATTGAATAGAATTTTTTTCTGATCGAGTGAAAGCCAATCGATTTTTTTCATTTCAGATTCATCCAAATCTTTCTTAATATCCAACGATTTCAATATTTCATAGAATATTTTAAGGGATGTCAATGGTTCGAGAATTTTTTCCAAGGACAATTCTTCTTCACTTAATAATGTTCTTAGTAAATAGTTTTCAATACTTTCACGCTCTTCCGACTTAATATATAAAATTCGGTCACCTTCCGATAGCTCATTAACAGGTAAAAGAATATAATCGTTCACATATTTTTTTCGTATCAGTGTATCGATTGGAAAAGGGATTGTATCTTTATCACCAGTTTCATATTCTACACAAAATTCTATTTGTTCTTTAGATGAATCATGCTTAAATGAATAAGGTTGTGGTTGCTGATGAGTGCTTTTTTGTATCGTATTCCAGATGTCAATAAGTGTGTTGATTTCTTCTCGTTCAAATTCATCAACATTAGAATCATTTAAAAGTTCCTCCCGGAATGCCGAATCAAATGGTGTATCCATTTCAGACTTTTTCTCTTGAGTCTTATTAAAATGTGGTTTAGGTGGTGCCTTGAACCGACAACTTTTGTTTGTGTGCTCGATTGAAAACAATAAATCTTTTTTTGCGATATTTGTTTTATTTTCAGAAATTAAATCATTATACAAGTCTATTTGCTTCAGTAATTGATTAAAATTCAATCCCGGATATGCAAAAAAAATTACTTCTTTAAATGGAAGCAGCAGTGCATCATAACCATGGGATATCAAAATATCTTTATCAGAGATTGTGTGAAAAGGAATTGGACCAGGAATTAATAATTCACTATGCTGGACCAAATTTTGAGGCAATTTTTGTATTTTCGATAAATCGGCATACAAAATCTGTATCTCATAAGTATTTTTACTGTTATCTTTATCAGTTCTCAATCCAATTTCTACTTTCACGATCAAATTTTTATAATTTCTATCAAATGAAATTCTTGTAACTTTGTTTTCAATAAATGAACCATTATTTCTAATCACTGCATCGTAAAGAACGAGGCCTTTGCAGAATCGTTTCTCAATAGTAGAACTTTTTTGCTTAAACTCTGAATATTCAATTGATTCTATTGTTTTCACCATTATTCTCAATGATGTGTCCTTATTGAAAATACGTAACTCAAGGTGGGGATGATTCTCGGAAAAGATTTTTTTAGTCATTTTAATGTGTGATTCTTGTATTTTCCCATCTTTGAAAACTACCTCTTCCATTTTATATCCACTATGTGTTGCAACTTCTATGATAACTTCATTTTTTTTGATTATAAGTATAGGAAATAGTGTTCTTTCGACTATACGTTTTATTGAATTTACTAAATAATTTATTGATTCTGAAAATGATGATTGTGTTGCGAGATGTGGATGTAGATTAGCAACTATGATAGAGACAGAAGGAATCGCTTCAGATTTGGATAAGGCGTCGTTAACATCACAAAACTGATTTATTTTCTCGACTATGAATGTTTGAAAGAGTGTTTTTTTAGAAATTGTTGAAGTTGTGTAAAGATTTC
>JAIOQW010000277.1 GCA_021108405.1 Methanosarcinales archaeon | reverse complement strand
CTGATAACGTGAACGGACCGAGTGTGCTCGTGTAGCTATCACCTGTCGCAAGAGCGGGCACGGAATCGGTTGTAACCACTGTTTCGTCGATCTCGATCGAGGTCGTGCTCGCATCTGCATCAGAAGTGCCGATGTTTGCAACAGTATAGGTTACGTTGTAAGTCCCCTCTTCGAGGCTTATCCATTCCTCTGACTTCTCTGTTACGGTTAGATCAGGCAAACCTGATCTTTCAAGCACGTTTGAAAGGCAGTTATTTGTCTCGTCGAGTTCGCTTATGGTCTCATCGCTATCCGCACAGACATTGATCGTGTCATTTTCACCTGATAACGTGAACGGACCGAGTGTGCTCGTGTAGCTATCACCTGTCGCAAGAGCGGGCACGGAATCGGTTGTAACCACTGTTTCGTCGATCTCGATCGAGGTCGTGCTCGCATCTGCATCAGAAGTGCCGATGTTTGCAACAGTATAGGTTACGTTGTAAGTCCCCTCTTCGAGGCTTATCCATTCCTCTGACTTCTCTGTCACGATCAGGTCTGGCTCTTCGGGTCCTCCGCATGGGGAGTTGAACGTGCCATCAATCCATACCTGATCTGGAAGCGGCTGTCCATACCAGTTGCCTATCACATTACCCTGGTGCTCTAACGTGCTCGTTCCTTGACTAATTCCTTCCAATGTGAGGTTCCCAAGCTCGTGTATACCAGGCTCTAGATTTGTACCATCTCCAGTTACACCCCCCCTTCTCACATGGTCTCCCCAATGTGACATCTGGCACCCAAGTGGGAACTCTCCACAAGTATAACCGGTTATATTCACCACCGTAGGGTCAAAATATATGTCATCCTGCCAATTTTGGACAGGGTCTGATGCGTTTACGTACATAGTCACTACGATCGACTCACCGGGTGCTACGCAGCTTGGATCAGGGTCGAAGTAGATTACATTGTCTGCTGCCGCAGGCGCTGCAAAGACCATCAGCACCGTAAGCACCATTCCTATTGCAAATAGATAGTTTTTATTCTTATTCATATTTTATCTCCTTGTTGATTTTATTATCGTTTACTCCATCTTTATTATTATTTATTATCTCCAAATCTTATTTCCGTAACACTTCTGTTCGCGGAAAAATCCCTTGTTCAAAAAAAAAGCTAACGCCTTGCAGCGTTAGCTAGAACAACTTATTGTAAATGTACCGTCGTCTGACTTTGCAGATACGAAGTATCCTTCTCCTGCGGTCATCGTTGTGAAGCCGTTGAACGAAGGTGGTGCGCTCGGATTGTGCACATCATACTTCTGATCGTTTGCATTCCACCTCGAAACGTACCAGTAATCCGCGGATCCCATTGCAGTACCGACATCCATCGTGCAGTTCGGAACGCCAATCATGTTCAGGCCGGACTCCAGGCCGGAGCTCGTCGAAGATACTGGCGTACCCTCATACTCCCAAGTGCCGGCGGTCGTGACATTCACGAAGTATCCGGTACCCGGATCCATCGTTGTCGCGTCCTCGAACTGGTGTGTAGTCGCATCGTATTGCCTCACGGCATTATGCGATACGCTGGAGAGCACTGCGCTCACGCTGTTATCGGTTGGCGTTAAGGGCAGGGAGATCAGGTTCCAGCCTTCTGGCAGGGACTTGGTGAAGGTCTCAGGTGATCCTCCGCATATAATCGTCCCATTGATCCATACCTGATCTGGAAGCGGCTGTCCATACCAGTTGCCCATCACATTACCCTGGTGTTCTAACGTGCTCGTTCCTGGACTAATTCCTTCAAATGTGAGGGTCCCAAGTTCTTGTATACCAGGCTCTAGATTTGCACCATCTCCAGTTACACCCCCCCTTCTCACACGGTCTCCCCAATGTGACATCTGGCCCCCAAGTGGAAACTGTCCAGCAGTATGACTGGTTACATTCACCACCGTAGGGTCAAAATATATGTCATCCTGCCAATTTTGGACAGGGTCCGAGTTGTTTACGTACATTGTCACTACGATCGACTCACCTGGTGCTACGTAACACGGATCAGGGTCGAAGTAGATTACATTGTCTGCTGTTGCAGGCACTGCAAAGACCAGCATCACTGCAAGCAGAATTCCTACTCTAAATAAACAGTTCTTGTTCATAATCATTTACCTCCTTGTTTTGTTGTTCTCGGCAGAGCCAAATCTGTACCAACCGCAAGAAGCGGTGTCATCCTTCCAATCTGTGTCATATCTGGTTTATACCTCCAATACATTTAATAAAAAATGGGGAAGTTAATCCCCTACGAACTCACAGTCCCGTCCTGGTTCACGAAAGTGATAGCGTCACCGATCGTGACCTTCCAAGCCGGATAGTATGGACTCTTACTCTGGTATGCTAGTTCGATCGCTGGCTTCGACTTGAGTGCCCTGAGCTCACTACTATCCGTAATGGACATCTCACCAAGTGCAAGCTTCAATGCCTCTACCTTCGATACTGGTAGATACTTCACAGGGTCAGCGACCCATGAGGCCTCTTTGAAACTTCCATCCTCTGCATCCACGAGCACAACAACAACCGTACTCTCAAGTTTGGTTGGCTCGATTGGTATTGGCTTGGCGATGATCTTCTCATCCACACGCTCCACATGCCCGGGTCTTTCAAAACCGCTTATCTTAACCTTCTCGATCTCAACAGGTCCCTTCTTGATCAACGGTTTTTCTATCGCAACATTGAACGGCACGAGATAGTAGTCTCCGTTGTCACTTAATACAAATTTCGGTGTACCTGGTGCCGTTTTTGCAAATACCTCTGCAAAACCAATGTCGTAAGGAACGAGTTCTTCGGTAACCCCATCGGTTGCAGCCTTCACGATCTTGAGCGACTCATCATCATTGACCTTCATCTCAAGCACAGGTTCCTCGATGTTGTACATCATGAGCGACTTCTCTGTAAGCACTGGCGTTATTGCATCAGCAAACCTCGGCTTTGCAGGTACGATCGTTATCTCACCGTCATCATCGCCTGGCGGTTCGAGTATGCCAACATACTTACCGTCGTAGGTATCGCCAGGAACATCCAGAGGCAGATAATAGGCCGAGTTCCACTCAGCTATTGTCTTGTAGCTGTTCTCACCGATTCCTCCAAGACTTGCCGGATATGGGTCATTTACCCAGAATCCGTAGACCAGAAGATCGGCTGGCAGCGGATATGCGTCTTCGCTTGTGTGTATGCCGCGAACAGCCATCCAGTTTTCATAGTTTCCATATGCTGGAACCGCACCAGGTACGTGGACCGGATGCCCGGGTTTCTTGCCTGGAGCGTATGAAAGCCACTTGCAGATCTGCATCACCATGTAGTCCTGATCTGTACTGCTGTACTTTCCAAAGTTGTAACCGTACTCGCTGTATGGCTCGGGATCAAGGTGCTGCACTGTATACCACATGCCCTCTGTGTCGAAGTATGGCAGGTTCGTGTTCGAATTGTTACCGATACCCCAGTCGTAGAGTTGTGCCTGATTCATTGCCGGCATATCTCCAAAGTGCGTGTCATCCCACTGGGTCGTGGAGTTGTGCATGTAGTCAAGCCACATCTTTGCAACAGCAGGTCCGCATCCCTTGTTGTGGTCTGCCGGATCACCAACCTCTTCTGCCTCATACATCGGGAACTCAGGTAAGTCAAGGCAGTAGTGGTTCAGCGTCAGGTTGACGTTTACGTCTTCTCCTGGTGCATTCACAACCGTGTGGTTTATGACATTGCAGTTGCTCTCGTCAAGTCCCTGGCACGCAGTGATCCGGAGTACATCGTCCTGTTCTGCATCGCCGGGGACGTCCAGCGTGAGGTTGTAGAAGCCGGTTGCCGGATCGATGTAATCCGCAGGTCTCTCATCAACGATGCCTGATTTGTCCAGGTTCGTGATCTTGACCGTGTCTGCTGCCGGGTCGGTGTAGCCGCTTATTGTGTAGGTGGGTGCTGTGCATGGGCAGTTGAACGTACCATCGATCCATACCTGATCTGGAAGCGGCTGTCCATACCAGTTGCCTATCACATTACCCTGGTGCTCTAACGTGCTCGTTCCTTGACTAATTCCTTCCAATGTGAGGTTCCCAAGCTCGTGTATACCAGGCTCTAGATTTGTACCATCTCCAGTTACACCCCCCCTTCTCACATGGTCTCCCCAATGTGACATCTGGCACCCAAGTGGGAACTCTCCACAAGTATAACCGGTTATATTCACCACCGTAGGGTCAAAATATATGTCATCCTGCCAATTTTGGACAGGGTCTGAATTGTTTACGTACATGGTCACTACGATCGACTCACCGGGTTCTATGCAGCTCGGATCTGGGTCGAAGTAGATTACATTGTCTGCTGCCGCTGGCGCTGCAAAGACCAGCATCGCTGCAAGCAGTATCCCTACTCCAAATAAATAGTTAATATTCATTATAATTTACCTCCTTGTTTGATTGTTCTTGGTAGAACCGAATCTATACTCCATTAAACTTTAAAAAAAAGGAATAGCCCCCATAAGGGGCTATTTTGTTCGTCATGCGATGCATAGCTAGGCACCTCAACAACCTTGGCAGCAGC
>JAIOQW010000128.1 GCA_021108405.1 Methanosarcinales archaeon | reverse complement strand
TATAATTCCTCATTGGTCACGTGAGGGAAGATAAGTGAATTTTGTCCCAAGGCCGATTGATCGGATAGTTGGTGAATCATATGGTGTTTGTGTGATAAAAAAGTATTGCTCGTTGAAAAAAATTTGAGATTTTTCATTTTATACAAACTCCTCAACCAGTGTTTGAACTTTTAATGAGGGGGAGAAGGGGCTTCACTTAACCATCTGAGAAGTTCACCTTGATCGGTTTCTCTTCCCTTTGCATCAACAATTTTTATGAGAGATAATAATTTGACTTTAAGATTTCCCGTACCATCAATATAGACATCTTTTGCCGAAAAAAACGAAACTTTACCTGACCAGAACTTCTTCTAATGGCCGCCTTGGTGTGTATTCCTTCTCCAGTTCAGCATATCCCAAGCGAAAAGTGTGTTGAGGAACCATATCCGGCTTTGGAATTAGCTTCGCTACCTCAGCCTTCAGTTCAGAAATTTCCAGAATTTGACTCATGGGATGCACACGAATTCCAAGAGTAGCAGCAACCAGGCAGACCCGCTCAAAAACCTGCCCGACCTTAACCTGCGACTCTCTATCGTTCACTTCTGAGCTGATAGCTGCAAGAATCGGAGCGCTCATGAGTATTTCCGAGTCTTTCTTAGCTTGCCCTTTACTCATATTCATGTATGTAACTGCCAACTGCCCTATCTTGGCTATCAACCAGGGAGCACCAAAAACACCCTGCCCTATCCAGTAGCCAAGTTCTTCGCGAAATGCAGGGTCGGAAAACTGAATTGTATCGCCGCGAATAATTAACTCGTCAACCTTCCTCCTGGTTTCTAAATCGTCGGTCATGTGCAACCAGATACCCCCTTCAACGCAGCAATTCTGTAGATATTGCAGGTCGTCCTGAGGAATTGGACGCTCTTCGTAGACTTTGCGATTGGTCTGCCGGTTGAGAATAGCCTCAAATAACACAGGATCCCTAAAAAGTGTTGGTTGTCCCTGGGATTTGAGCTTAACTGTAGCAACCAGTTCCTTGTTGGCGGGCTCAGGGAAATAGGTTACCTGATGTCCATACCCAAAATGCTCTGCGGCAATCAGCAAGTTCTCCAATGCACAGCCTACGCTAATATGCAATTCTCGCTGGTCTGTGTCGGCTACCTTCAACCATCGGGTTCTGTCTATGAAGACCTGAATTTCGTCTTCACCAGGTGAGAATTTCCAGGGTTGTGTGTTGTGGCTGGAAGGTGCAAGGATTGCATAGCGGAGTAAGAATTGTAATTTCTTCGCGGAATTCCCATCGTGGGGGAAATCTTGTTCATTTATTTGCCGGGGTGTTACTCTGAGGTTATATTTTTTCATTTTTTACCACCCTGCTTTTATAATAGATTAGGATACATAAATAACTTCCATATTTTTGCAATGTCATATAAACCATCTCACAAATACTTTCTAATTCAATAACCTTTAAGGAGATTTTAATAATGGAAAAATATACGTTCCCTGTTGTAGTGAAGATGAGATGTGGCGGCAGGATTAACAAAAAAGTAGTAGTTGTTAATATGGATCTCTGGTTTGAAGAGTCAAAAAAGCATAACTTACAAGTGGTTTAACAATCGTGCACCATGGACTATAGTTACAATTTCAACAATTTCTGACCTGACCCTATAGATAATTCGATAATTCTGATAAATTATTTCACGAATATTTTCCAGATTATATTCTGGGACGATTCTACCTGATTCAGGAAATACCATGAGTCTTTCTATAGCTTTAATAACTCCTTTTGCGAACAATCGGGCATAGTACTCAGAATCTATTGCTATAAATTCACAGATAGACTCCGGATTATCAGATGCATTTGGAGACCAGATTATTCTAGCCATTTTTTTAGTTTTTCTTTTACTATCTCGTGTTCAAGACCCTGATTTTCATCGAGAGCACATAAACCGGCATCCACTTTTTGCCGAAAATACAACTCTGCCATTATATCATCTACTGAAACATCATTTGGCATTGTATGTATCATTTTTATCACTTCGTTCTTTACACTGTCCATATTTCACCTCATTTAAATTGATGCTTTGATTGTTATTAATTGTTTTCAAACAGAATCCCCACTCACAAACACCCACTCAAGCATCCATCCCCACTTGGCACCCCAAAGACCACCGGAATAATCGAAAAGCCCCTGCCAGCCCCTCACACCAGGAGCGAGCGGACCAGATTGGGGCGGGCACCCGAGTAGAGTGAAGGCGAGAGAGGGTGGCAGGATGAACAGTACTCGACTAGTTATTTATCCAGCCCCATAGCCTGGGCATTGGGGCACTCCTTCTTGGCAGCGCAGTGAACACACGCTGTTTTTTGAAAGACCACAAAGAACCGGAACAGGAGCAATCCAATGACTGCAAACCATATTACCAGTACTACGAACGAGAAGTCAAGGATCAGCGCAGGGATCATGGCAATAATGGGCAGGAACAGGGCTGCCATATACAGGTTGTTATGACAGAACAATCCCTCCCCACGTTTGGGAAAGTCTTTCACGTTCCCTTCCCGAGCGATTTTTCTCGACACCAAGTTCATTCCTGATGTACAGCGGGAATTGTCCATCCTATAATAGACACAGTTGGAGCAGACCGAAAGTGGCATGAGTACATACATCTGGAAGAAAGCGAACAGGATATACAGGGTTCCTAATACATTCCCCATCCATGAATGGTAGCCAAGGATAATCCCTGCTCCACCCAGCAGAAAATGGAATATCGTCGTTCCATTATAGATCAGAACATTCGATAACGGATATCTTGAATAGATTTTTAGCTTGATGGTATTCATATTTTCTTCCCCTCTGAATCTTTAATCTGGCCATTGAACTCCTGCGTCTTTATAATACCTCAACTCCCATTTATTCAATCTGCAGTCCAGTGTTAGATGCCATTACCATTCAATTACTATTGCCTGTTGTATAATATTTTTTATATCCAGTATCTTCATCATAACGTCACTCCTGCCAGCCGCACCACCATCAGGAACTGTACAATCAGTATCGGCAGAAAGATGAACACTAATCCAAAGATGATGAGTATCCATGTGATCAATGTTGGTTCAAGCATTTCATTCCTCCTTTGATTCTGTTTCTTTCAATTTATTCTTATTATTCCTCAAAGTATTCTCGATTTACCCAAAGACCAATAATTCCCAAAAGCGAAGGTATCGTCCATAGAATTAGGGCCAAAAGAGCTGCAATGGCGATCCACATCCCAATAGGAATACGACCGACCTCTTTCTTTAATATCTTCATTCTTATCCTCCTTCAACTTTTATTAACTGCATTGATGCTAACAAATTCGGCAACACTGTTCTTAATTTCCTCTTCATGCCCGAGGGTTAGATGTCCTCCTGTTTCAAAAAGTAGAAATGTAGCTTTTGGTATTCTATTAGCAAGTTCCTGAGCTCCTGAAAATTTTGCCACAGGATCATCCATAGCGTGAATAATCAAGGTGGGTACATGTATTTCATGAAATGGATAGCCTGCATTGATATCTGGATTGGAAACATACCCGTCATTGAGTATTCCTTTTGTTCTCAAATTAATAGGTAAGCTTGACCTGAATACATCTTTCACATGAATGTATTGTTCTTTTGTCAATTGTTTTTTAAAGGAAGCAGGTACAAACATTAACATCATGATCTTTAAGAAGAAAGTCGTTAACAACCAATAGATAACATTTGATCCAAAGACGATTTTCATCACTATTCTTGGCGGAGATGGGGCGAGAACACCTGGAACGTTTGAAGAATGTAATATTAAACCCTTACAACGTTCGGGATATTGCAGAGCAAACCTGATGGCAGACGTTCCGCCTGCGGAATTTCCATAGATCACAACGCGGTCAATGCCTAAGTGATCTAAAAGATGAGCATATGCATCAGCTTGTGCCTTTGGGCTAGCATCCCCAGGAAGAGGAGTTTTCAGGTACCCAAATCGAGAAACACAAATAATGTCATACTTATGACCGATCAAATTGTCCACCATTCCAAGCCCCTGATCTATCCCTCCGGTCATACCATGGGATACCAAAATCGGAACTCCTTTGCCTGATCTTAGGTACTCGATCTTTCCGTGAGGCGTATCTGCGATGTTGCTATCTAATGCCAGCACTTTTTTTCTTGCATTATCCAGATCTTTTGTGAAGGACATGGTTACAATAGATTTTTTAATTCTGCTTCCTTTCGGTCCACCAGGCTAATGCTGCAAATATAAAATAGAGACTTAAACTAAATATACTAAATACAGCAACCGGCATTTCTTCTTCCGGTGCGAACATTGTCGGAGTATAATTGGAAATGTTAGAATAGAAACTCCACTTATGGTACCCATTATTTCTTTATGACGATTAACAGAATTCAATTTGTTCACCCTTTATGTTGGATTTAATCCCTTATTCTAATCAATAATAATGATAGATATGCTATTGTATTGATATAAATATTTTACTGACGATTGTTTTTATTTGAAATAAATAGATTTTATGAACTAAAATACAAAATATCGTATCCGCTTCAAATCTTATGGAAAACTAAATTTTTTTATTTTTAATGCTCACTA
>JAIOQW010000317.1 GCA_021108405.1 Methanosarcinales archaeon | reverse complement strand
AATAGTATGTCACATTTAACTTGATATATCGAAAATGCTTCACATTTTCTTATCTTCAGCTTCTTCGAAGCTTCAGGCGAAGATTCTATGAATCTTTTAATCTTCAGCTTCTTCGAAGCTTCAGTCAATAAAATCCAGGTGCTAGCAAGGATTTTGTTCTTATATCAGAAAGTACAGGAAGATCTTAAAAAAAACAAATAAAGTGTACCCGTTTGATACCTACATTATACTAGCAGATTCTTATGCCAGAATAAATGTCAATTTACAGCATACTCGATCAGTTTTTCAGATGAACTCTTTCCTTTCCCTTTTGAAATACCCGCCTTACTTCAATTTGTTGGATATACTTTTTTATAAGGATGGTATTTTTTTATTTGTCTATGAATTGACATCCTATATATGCACTGGTTTTTGGATAATAGATATAATCCAAATAGATAATATAGATTTTATAATGAAATTAGTAATTGTTTCGTTTAACTTGCATACAACCAAAATAACATAAGAACAAAATCCTCCCTTCGACCGGGTTGATGTGAAAGAATGTATGCCTACGGATTCCAGAGTTTTTTAAAAGATAATTGGCTTGATAGTATAAGATGAAATGTGGTGTATTGTCAGTTTCTATACATCAATATACTTCATAAAACATTCTTTTTCTCTACCTGCTCATGATAGAGTTCTTTTATATCTAATTTCCTCGTAAGCTTTTTCTTGACGACAGAGCAAAAGATTTCAACAAACTCCTCATCTTTTTGTGGTTTAATTATTATCTCATCACTTTTTACTTTGAATACCACTTTCGAACCTTTCCTAAGCCCAAAATGTTCTCTGACATCTTTTGGAATTACGATTTGACCCTTTGCTCCAAGTTCTCTTACAATATCCATTCCAATCAACCGGTATGATTTTGTTGGAATTGTATTTACACTTTACCCCTATCTTTCTGGGAGTTTTTAATATTTCTGGCGATAATGGCATTTCAAAATAAGGTAAAATTGTTTAACTCCATTTACTTAATAGGAAGAAAAATAAAAGAGCCGAAGATTAGAAAATGCGAAGAATTTTCGATATATTAAGTTATACTTAACATACTATCAAAAAAAAAAAAAAAGTAAGGACTAAGTCCCTACTAAGCCGTATGTCCCCAGCAGGTCCCTATAATAACCGCATCCAGGATATTAACCTTACCGTCATTATTCAGATCTGCTCTATCTGCTCTCTCATGTCCGTCCCAGCAGTATGCACCGCAGGTAGTCTCTTCTCCCCATTCAAGACCTACAATGGTGGCATCAAGTATGTTCACCTTACCATCACCATTCGCATCGCCTGCAGTGTACACGATCACATCAAACGCAACCGTATCATCAAGCTGATGCGGATCAGCATTATCTGTGACAGTGAGACTCACACTAAACGGATCATATCCTGTACCGTTCCAGTTCCAGCTTAAGTACACATGGTCTACTGTTTCGCCTGCACCGTAAGTACCATCACCGAAGCCCCATCTCCAGTACACAACTTCACCATCAGGATCATAAGAACCTGATCCGTCTAAGTATGTCTTGCAGATGTATTTCTCACCTTCATTGTTGTACTTGTGCATTGACTTACCAACAGCAACAGGAGGATTATTCTCATCCACACAGACCGAATCATCGATAAGGTCTATTGGCTGGATATCCAGTCCGTTGTTATTGGCTGCAACTACATTGCTCAGGTTCAGGTCAGACACACCACCTTGTTGAATGGCTGTGAACTTGATCGTAGCCAGAATTCCAGGGTCGGTTACACCATCAGGTGTACTGTGCCTGGTAGCTGCGAACGCAACAATTCCCGCACCATTATTGATGTTGTTGATATACACATTCGTACTTGCACCGTCATGGTTCAGGAAATCGCCTTCGTTCTGCCACTCAGCATGCAGTACTGAATTGTCAAAGGACAGTACATACTCCACACCATAGACAGGGATGTTACGCGGATCAACAGTGATGTTCACTGTGAACTGTTCCTGGAAGTCCACACATTCATCAGGTGCATCGACTCTGACCTCTATACCTGCCGGATAGTAGCTATCCATGCAGTTATTGGTCTCATCGGATTCCATAATTGCATCGCCTGTGTCAGCACATACATTCAACTGATCATTAGGTGCTGTCATGGTAAGTGTGGCTGCAAACGTATCTGTATATGACTCGCCTGGTGCGAGTGCAACTGGTACGCTCTTATCTTCTACCCATGAACCGTCTACATTGAGTGATGTCGTATGACCTGTAGCAGCATCGGCATTACCTGTATTCATGACAGTATAGGTCACAGTATAATCATTACCTGATGTCTGTGTCCCGTACAGTTGCGTGATAACAAGATCAGGCAGGTTCATGCATGTGAATGTGCCATCGTTCCATGCAATATCGCTAAGCTCAGTGCCGCTGTCATCGAACAGTTTGCTTTCCTTGCTTGAAGGAGCTTCACCCATTAGTGCAAAATGCAGATTTCCTGTGCAATACTCCGGATTTATGCACTCTACACTTACCGTGCAGATATGCTGATGACCACTTACCATCGGGTTATCCTTCCTGAATGTAGCAAATATTGCTCCCGGGTATGAGCTAAGGTCGCTTGAGGTGTATAGCCACATTTCATTGAAGGTAATATCAATGATACTGGCACAACTATCCTGGAATTCAAGGTAGAACTGACCACCCTGGAATACACCATCCGTGTCTGCATAGACCTCTACCAATGCAGTCTCTCCATGTGCTGCATAACTCTGCACTGGAGTGAGATAGACATTATTGGGCATAGTTCCTGAAACAGTGATAGTCTTTTTCCCGGATCTGGTATAATCAGCCCATGTTCCTTTCTCTGCATGGATCTGGTACGTTCCGGCTGTGTCGAGTGACATGGTCAGTGTACCATCAGAACCTGTTTGATTATATAGTATACCGTCCACATAGACTCCTGCTTCATTCGCTGGTAGGTATACAGTGCCGTTGAATGCTGTTACCGTAGCAGTGAACTCTTCATCAGTATCTACACCTGTCTTATCAAGTTCGATGATAAGTGGCAGTGCCGTCCATGTACCAAAGTACCAGAGTACTTCATCGCTGTCGGTGAGTGTATATTCACTGGCACCAACCATTGCGCAGATATAGTTCACACTATACATCCAGCCGTCCCAGCCTATTGCAGGTTCGCTGTTGATTTCAGTGACATAGAGTCCGTAGGCTGAGTTATCAACCACATACCCGAACCCTCCGAGTTTATCTGCTTCATCTAATGCTCCCAGTGCAGTAGGTTCGTTCAGGTAATGGACCGAGCTGTCCGAAGCTGTGATGGTTGAACTGCTGAAAGTAACATCTCCTGTCCAGACTGTATCGTTCTTGCCTTCGATCCTGACGTTTGCAGTAACTGTGAGTTTATCAAGTACGTCCTTGCTCAGTGAGAGGTCGTTGTTTGTCTCATTAGATTCGGTTACTGAACTGCCTGGATCCACGATCACACTTAGTTGTACTGTTCCGGTGGAGGAAGGTGTCCAGAGCAGTTCAACTGTGGTGTTCTCACCTGGAGCAAGTGAAGAGATACTTGTCGTATCTACTGATGTTGCGTCGATCTCAAGCGATACATCGAAACTGCCGGAATCTGCTTCACCGATGTTTGCGATCACTGCTGTGATCGGGTTTATGACATCATTTCGCAGGTTGGCCGGTGTTTCGATCGTGGTTACTGTGAGATCAGGTTGTTCTGCCTGTCCGGTATAGAAAGCATAGACCCTGCCGCCTCCTATCGTGAAGACGATATTGTCAGCAACTGCAGGGGATGACCCGCCTTCCGGATAGCTCCAGATCACGTCACCGGTTGATGCATTAAGTGCGTATGTTCCGGCATAGTCAAAGTAATCGCCTCCTTCTGTTCCAACGAAGACCTTGTCATCTGCAACTGCAACCGAGCATGTCCATGCGCCGATCTCATCGGCTGTATTGGTCTCCCAGACAAGATCACCTGTTGCCGCATCGAAGCAGTAGGTCTGGCGTTCGCTAAACCCTAAGCATCCACCAGTGACGTACACGTTTCCATAAGCAACGGCTGGTGTCGAGTCAGTCCGCTGGATCGTCTGATGCCATAGAATCTCTCCATCGCTTGCGTTCATCGCATAGATCTCACCATCACCGTAGAAGTTGTAGTTCGTAACATATACGGTACCGTCCACAACTGCGGGAGAACCGCATGCGTCAAGCGGAGTTGTCTGGTTCCAGATCATATCTCCGGTATCGGCATCGACACAGTAGACATTCCCGCCGACATATATCCAGGTGGTGAGATAGAACTTCCCGTCCTCATAAGCAGGTACTCCCTGGGTGTATCCAACAGCCCATTGACCTGTCTGTTCTTCGGAAAATGTCCAGAGCAGCTCACCTGTCTCTTCATCGAGACAGTAGAAGTGACCTGCCTGCCAGTCGTTGACGATAACCTTACCGTCCGCAACTACAGGACCTCCATTAACACCGGGTTCGTTCGTCGGGTTCTCGAATGCCCATATCTGCTCGCCGGTTGTGGCGTCATAGCATCCTGCCTCTATATCAGTAGAGGTGAATACTCTGCC
>JAIOQW010000048.1 GCA_021108405.1 Methanosarcinales archaeon | reverse complement strand
CCCTTCAAGCGTACGCACCATCTCTCCTTTTTCGATATCCCACACTCTCAGCGTCCGGTCGTATGATGCCGAAACTGCAAAAAGGCCATCTGGCGTCACAGCCACCGCACTGACCGAGCCAGTATGCCCTTCAAGCGTACGCACCATCTCTCCTTTTTCGATATCCCACACTCTCAGCGTCCGGTCGTATGATGCCGAAACTGCAAAAAGGCCATCTGGCGTCACAGCCACCGCACTGACCGAGCCAGTATGCCCTTCAAGCGTACGCACCATCTCTCCTTTTTCGATATCCCACACTCTCAGCGTCCGGTCGTATGATGCCGAAACTGCAAAAAGGCCATCTGGCGTCACAGCCACCGCACTGACCCAGTCAGTATGCCCTTCAAGCGTACGAACCAACGATCCACCAGGCGGTGTCAAACTGGATTGTAAAGGACACAGCCATGGACTACCCTTCCATTTGCGGGCCTGCTCAAGCATTGATTGTATATTTTCATCAGATCCACTGAAGCACTGCAAGCGTCCGAGCAGTTGTCCGGCAAATTGTGTTCTATCCCGGGCTAACACATGCGCAGATAGATTGATTGCACCCTGCACAAGACGCAAATCAGAATCATCAGATAAATAATCAAAATCACTGATTAAAGAGTTGACATCGGTAGCATCAAGTTTAGCCTGCATCCACTTAAAATCAAAGAGAAGCTTGCGAAGTTCGTCTTCCCGTGCTGCCTCGATCAGATGATATGATAAATGTTCGAAGAAATAACCGTCGTTAGGTCCTGTAGACCAACCATTTGAACATCTTGCGGCATAGGCATCTAAAAGACGGTTATGCAGTGCTGATAGATCATCTGCTTGCTTTTTTACGTAATCAACCTGCAAATCGTGTAGTGTTAGATTTCCATCCTTTTCACGACGTACCAATGACTTGTTAATTAATTCATCCACTACGTCCTGTGTATCAAACTCATCCAGTCCGTTTGGTATCCAGAATGTCTGCAATACAGCTTCAGGAATAGATGTATCTTCACGAAAGACAGCAAAATCCAGATAGCGTGCCCGGATCTCAGCTTCCAATACCTCTATACTGACCTGAATTGCCCGCAGCAGATCAGGATATGGATAATCAGGGAATTGCTGCTTGATCTTTTCAAGTTCAGCACTATGCAGCCTGTTCAGCACATTCTTCCAGCGCTCAGGCCTACCCTGCACCATTGCACCAATCATCGAGAGTGCCAGCGGTAAGTTACCGCATTCTTTGGCTACTTCATGTGCCTCAAAAGGCAGTGCTTCCACATTTTGATCAGCCCACTGTGCCAGCAGTTTCAATGCCTGTTGATCGTCTAATACATCAAGACTGCATTCCCGTGCATCAAGAGCAGTAACCAGACGTCTATCTCTGGTAGTGATAAGTAATCGACAGTCTGGACCCAGAACATTTCTAAAAGGTGCAGCATCAATGACATTCCAGACATCATCCAGCACGATAAGGCACATCTTGTCGACAAGTATGCGAGGCAGATACACCTTTGCAGTTTCAAGATCAGTATAATTTCTGGGATCATCATCAAAAGCCAGTCCTATGATCTTCATGTTTAAAAGCAGGTCTGGTTTTATCCCAATTGTAAGCCAGATGACACCATCAGTGAATACTTTTCGTGTATTGATGGCAGACGCAAATGCAGCCGCAATTACCGACTTTCCTATCCCGCCCATCCCCAGAAGCGTGGTGGTCTGTATTGTGGTTTGGTTGGCTGATGTGATAACAGTGGGTCGTTGATGAACATCAGTCAGTACTGCATTTTCGATGTTTGCAATCTCCTTTGGACGATGTATAAAATGCGGGGGCAGGGATGGAAAAGAGGTGAGACGGGGACCAATCCGGGATACTGGTTCGGATGAAATGGGATGCTTTTTGAGTTCTTGTATAGTCTCTTCGTTTTGTTTAATAGACTTTTTTAGCTGTTCGATCTCAAGGCCGTATCCCATTAAAAGTCTGGGGTCTGTTCCATATCGTTGTTTTTTCTCATACGCATTGAGTAAGTTCTGATCTTCGTAAATATTATTTTCAAGATCTTTTATCCGTTGACTTATAGTTGAATCTTCTCTCATTAATTACCACGTACCCGGTCCGTAAGCCCCTTCCAGGCAGCTTTCAGGTTCACTCCGCTTGTTAGTTGAATCTCGGTTTCATATGAGAGAATCAGAGGAATTATAGGAAGTGACACCTTTAGTTTATGATTTACATCTAATTTCGGATCATCGATTATCTCTGATAGGCTTTCAACTCCGTCACGTAATTGGGAATTATAACATTCTGCTTCCTTTGATTTCATCTCTGATAGAGCCTGATGAACAGTCTTCAGGGTCTCATGTAATTCGCTTTCAGGAATACGATCTGCTTCAATTATATCTATCATATCCTGCATTATGGGTAGTTGGATCTGATTGAGTTGGTCAATTAATGTAGAAACAATCACTTGCTCGTTAGTATCGAAACGGGCAAGCAGGCTTTTTCGAAGGTCGGTCAACTCTATCTTAATATCTTCTTGACCTTCGTATATCTGATCTATTTTAGTGTCAATTTGTCGAATTTTCATGCTCATTTGCTGAATATTGGTACCTATTTGCTGCATTCTATCTTCAGTATTTTCCTTCTCTACAGGAAGCTTAATGTTGATATTATTCTGTAATTCCCTGTACTCCTGCTCATAATGCATCAAGGACTCTTCCTGTCGTTTAATCTCACGGCGGTATCTCATAACACGTCTGGGTTCAGTTTCATATCGCAGTTCATCCTCATATTCCTTGAGTAAGTCTTGGTCCTGATGGATATGATCTTCTAGCTGTTGTATTCTAAGTTCATACAGCATTTATATACCTCCAATAATTTTTAATAATTCCCTTTCAATACACAAGGATTAAGCAATATGGTCATTAATTATTAAAAACCATTCCGTTTTTTCATCTATAAACGATACATCTCTGCAGCGCGGTATATTCGATGTTAATTTGGAAATTGTTGTGTTGTTTTAAGAATTTGAAACCATCAAATTAGCATTTTGACTCAAGATATGGTTCTGATTATTTGATCGCATATTTTTCTACAATCCGCCAGGTGTCTTGTTTTCCTTCCACCAGTTCAACACTCTTAAGCTTTTCCAATCTGAGTAAGGCATCTCTCACTCTCTCGTTGGTGAGCGGAAAACGTCCATTTTTCACTCTTTCATTGTTTGTATGTTTCATAATAAGGTCTTCTTTTGGTGTGCTGTCTGCTTTCTGTGCCAGAACAAGACCCCAGAATACGCTCGTCTCCTGTTCTGAGAGTTGGATCGTTATCGCTTTGGTTAAGATGCCAATTATATGCAGTACTCCAGCAACTACGACCAGTGGATCTGTAACAGTTATTATAGAGCTAGCGATCAATTCAGTCATCGAAACTAGGTCGAGATGAAAGTTGCGGATCTTGACGGTTTTGCCTTCTCCCATACCACCTTCTTTGATCTTGATGAGACGTACCCCTGACTCTTCCTGATCCAGATCTACTACTATGGATTTCAGGACTACGGCTGCCGAGGGCTCGACAATCTTGTTGTCCACACCTATCTTTGCGGCAAATGCCGGCAGGTCAGTCTCAATTGTATCTCGAAGTACGGTCTGGATATACTGGAGGCGGATTTCTTCCCTCAATCGGTCTCGTGCATCTTTATACGGGATCAGAAGGTCGATTAGTTCCGAGGCGAGTCTGTCGCTTTCTTCAGGATCGTTACAGTCTTGCAGCTCAAGCTTGAGTGTGTCGAATTCATAATTGATTGTCTTCCAGCCCTCTTTGCCGGTCAGTAGGGGCAGTTCGCTCTTAAGACTGTTAAGTGCTGCAAGTATGTTGTTAGGGTTCATTATGCTTGACATGTTCTTTTCCTCTTTTTATTTACCCGTGAAGGTGAAGGCCGCCCAATAATATGGATTAGCATAGGGCTTATTGCCGGGATCTCCATCCATAACAAGCTCGCGGTATGCCTCATGATGGCTCATTCTGTCAATGGATTTATAGGTTTCGCCCAACTCCTTGCGCGTTGCGCTTCGCAACCACAGTTGGGCCGATCGCAATGCCTGATCAGGCGGCAGCCCTTCCTTCAGATGTTTCTGATAAAAGTGCTTTATCAGCAAGCTGGTGGCTGCATCGTTGACAGCCCACAGGGTGCTTACCACGCCAGCAGCGCCTGCCTGGAGAAACCCGGTCGGAAGCCCTATAAATTCATCGGGTGATTGGTGGATGTCAGTCATTCCGGTCTCGCAGGCTGATAGGGTCACAAGTCGCGCTGTGTCTAGATTCAGGCCTGAAATGATCTCAGACAGGGTCAAAATGTCATGGTTCGCCAACACCAGCCCTGAGTTCATCACGTCTTGCCAGTTGTAAAGGCCGTGACAGGAGAAATGCAAATAGGTCCATCCCGGAATCTTTTCTACAACCCTCTCTTTTATAGCAACATTTCCTGACAGTGTTTCTCGGTCGTCAGGGTCGAACAGGGACTCCACAACCATGCCCTCCACCGGGGTATAGCGTAGATCTTCTGTTGGGTTGATCACTGCCAATAGCGAGGGCTTTTGTCGGGAGGTCTCCTGCATGCGACTTTTGCTTATACTGAGAGAATAGGCA
>JAIOQW010000121.1 GCA_021108405.1 Methanosarcinales archaeon | reverse complement strand
CTGTTTGTCCATTTCACTTATCATGATCGTCCACCGTATGACATTGTTAGCTATCGTTAAATTTATGTTTGAATTTTATCACTTGCTTAAAGTATATATGTATAACACACCCCATAAAACCACACCATTCACATGACCAACCTGACCTCCATACCCATTGTGATAGCCTCCCGAAGTCACGGTATACCCTGTACAAATGTAACGAGGCCTGTCTACAACGATTTCAACTAATATTTCCTTTCATACATCCTACGATACATGATATAATTAATAAACTTTTCGAATGTACCGCCCTCTAACTACAAGAATCACTTTAATATCCTTAAAGGCTGTTCAAAAAGTCCAACTTTTGTATTCACTTCAAATCAAAGGGAAAAATGATAGCCACAGAGATCACTTAAGATCACAGAGTTTTTCCTCTAAAGTGTCCTCTGTGCTCGTATATATATTATATCGTACTTGAGGTAATATCATAAATATTATCAATACAAGTTAGTACTACTATACAGGTGAAAAAATGTCAATGAATTTAACCCAAAAGATTCTCTCATCCCACTTAATCGAAGGTGAGATGGTACCAACAAAAGAGATTGCCATCTCAATTGATCAAACACTGACACAGGATGCTACAGGTACTATGGCCTACCTCCAGTTCGAAGCTCTGGATATTCCTCGTGTTAAAACAGGGGTATCTGTCAGCTATGTAGATCATAATATGCTACAGGCAGGCTTTGAGAATGCCGATGATCATAGGTTCTTGCAGACTTTTGCAAGTAAGTACGGCATATATTTCTCAAGACCTGGTAACGGTATCTGTCATCAGGTAAATCTTGAGAGGTTCTCAAAACCAGGAAATACACTAATTGGTTCTGATAGTCATACTCCTACGGGGGGAGGTGCCGGTATGCTGGCTATTGGGGTAGGCGGACTTGATGTGGCAGTAGTCATGGGCGGAGGACCTTATTATATCAAAATGCCGTATGTGGTGGGTGTGGAATTAACCGGTAGTCTTAAACCCTGGGTATCTGCTAAGGATGTCATCCTGGAGATGCTGCGCAAGCTTACGGTAAAGGGCGGTGTGGGTAAAGTATTTGAGTATTATGGTGAAGGTGTGAATACTCTTATGGTACCTGAGCGGGCTACTATTACTAATATGGGTGCTGAACTGGGAGCTACCACATCTATTTTTCCTTCTGATGAGATCACTAAACAATATTTCAAGCAGCAAAAGAGGTTGGATGATTTCAAATATATATCGGCAGATCCGGATGCCAAATACGATGAATATATTACCATTGATCTAAGCGAACTTGAACCTATGATAGCATTGCCAGGATCACCTGATAATGTGGTAAAAGTCTCGGAAATAGAAGGTACGAAAGTGGAACAGGTGATCATAGGTTCGTGTACTAATTCCAGTTATAAAGAACTAATGGTAGTGGCAGCGGCAGTACAGGGTCATAAAATAGATCCTGGTGTCAGTTTGCATATCACACCTGGTTCCAGGCAGGTATTGGAGACAATAACACGAAACGGTGGTCTGGCTGAGATGGTATCTGCAGGAGCACGGATCATGGAATCTGCATGTGATGGCTGTATTGGTCTGGGTTCATCGCCTGCATCCGGTACGGTATCCATCAGGTCTTTTAACAGGAACTGGAAAGGTAGATCAGGTACTGCGGATGACAGCGTCTATCTAGCCAGTCCCGAGACGTGTATTGCTGCTGCTCTTACTGGAATTATTACTGACCCCGGAAAATTAGGTGATTATCCGGTTATTGATATGCCTGATAATTTTGTTATAGACGACTCTATGATCATTCAACCCTCTGATGATCCTGACTTCGTAGAAGTGATAAGAGGTCCGAATATTAAACCCATTCCAAAAATAACAGCTTTATCGCCTGATCTTAAGGGTAAGGTATTGATCAAAGTAGGAGATGATATATCAACAGATGCTATTATGCCGGCAGGCCCTAAGGTACTACCTTTACGCAGCAACATACCTGCTATCAGTGAGTTTGTATTTGTAAATGTGGATCCCGGGTTTGCTGCAAGAGCTAAGGAAAATCATGGTGGTATCATTATAGGTGGAGATAACTACGGGCAGGGGTCCAGCAGGGAACATGCCGCTCTTGCGCCTTTGTATCTTGAGGTTAAAGCAGTTATTGTCAGATCATTTGCCAGGATACATAAGGCTAATCTGGTTAATTTCGGTATACTGCCACTTGAATTTAATGATCCTGAAAGCTTTGGGTCCTTACAACAAGGAGATGTGCTTGAATGTAAGGGAATTAAGGAACTTATTAGCAGCGGTGCTGTTATTATACCTGTTCAAGCAGGGCCTGTGACAATCGAATGCAGTCTGGATATATCATCAAGACAGCGTGAGATTATCCTGGCCGGTGGATTATTGAACTATACAAGGCTTAAAAGCTGCTAAAAAATGGATAGAAAAGAAATTAAGATTCACTACTGTAGAAAAAATTGGGAAAAAATATCTCCCAATTACTCTACAATTGGTACCTGTATCTCAATGAGTAGCTCAGCTTCAGGCGTCTCATTAGGATCATAAGGGTTCTGATTAATGGAGTTTGTGAATATAAAAATGTTTTAGACATTAAGCGGTAATTGCTCAATTTGTCTTTGATGCCAACGCATAAGCATCGATCGCAGCTACTACCATTATGGGCAGACTAGCCATAAAAAAAGTTAAGAATGCAATAATATTTGCAAAAATAAATAATAATATTCCTCTGATCATATGCCCGGCATAGAATTGCCCAAGACCAGGTATTATGAAAGAAAACAATGCTGCTAATATCGGACTTGCCATTTTTATCACTTCATATTTAAAAAAACACGGAAGATACAGAAGTGAATGGGGGAATGAAAATTACACAAAGGATAAAATAAGAATTAATTGATCCTTGTGTTCTCTGTATCTTCTGTGGTTTAAATTTCAACTTTATATATATCCGAACCTCTTAATTATTATTGTACTAAATGACCTACCATAGCTTTTAAGTACTTCGATAATTTGAAATCGTAATCGATATTTTCTCTATGAACTATTATAGTATGTTATCTTATTTAAATATTTCGATTTATAGACACATTTGAGATTTCATTTTATTTAATAATAAAATATTTTAATCTGATCCACTAGCATTCACTTCCATTGGATGTTTGGGATACCTTTTGTAGTATATAATCTGTAAGATAATATACACAAGAAAATCCGACCGAACAGGCTGTCCCAAATCCAACCCTCACCATTTCATAGAATTCCAATATCCGTATCCACTACAAATATAAGGGTAATTAGCACATCTTTAAAATTGAATCTGTGTAAATTATATATTAAATAGGTCTATATAAATCATTGTTTATATTATCTGCCACAGAGAGCACAGAGGACACAGAGACGAAATTCTCTGTGCTCTCTGTGGCTTGAATTTTTGCCCTCTGATTTGTAGTGGATACAAAGACTGTTATTATTTTTCTTTGCATCTTCTAATTTCCTTACTAAAAATCATCCATATCAAAAACAATGAATCCATCTTTTAGTAGTTGTTCCTTATTTCGGATTTCTCTTGATATAATACCAAAGTATTCTTTTCGTTTATCATTATTCCACTCAAAAGACTTTGATTTTTCCTTTAATGATTTAATAATCTTGATCACACTTCTGTAATCCAGACGCTTCCATTTGCATTCAATAAATAAGATTTCTTTTGTCTCATCATTTAATACAATAAGGTCAATTTCCTTATCTTTATACCACCACTTGCCTATCCTTGAGAATTTGAATGGCAGTAGTCCGGTAGATTTTTCAAGGAACTCTTTTGAAATTTTCTCAAAAATTTTTCCAAGATAACGATTATAATCTGAATAAAAACCAGTAATCTGTCCGTTTAAGATCATCTCAGATTTATTTGGGTAAATGAACCTGAAATAAAAATTAAAATAATTATCTGAAAGATAATACCGCCTGTTTCTTCTTAATTCTTTATCATCATGCATAGGATAAGATTCTTCAACAATATGAAGATTGATCAAATTGCTCAGGTATTTAGAAACAGTAGCAGTGGGAAAATCAGTATAATTCACAATTTCACCGAATTTTGTTTTGCCAAATGCAATGGCTTTCAATATGCTAAAATATCTTGTAGGATCCCTTAACTCACTTTTTATTAAGATCTCTGCTTCCGAGAATAAAGATTTGTTTGGCTGGAACACTTCATCCAATCTCTCGTTGTGTTTGAGTCTATAACATACCTCTTTGATATATTCGGGTATACCATCAGTTATCCCAAATATTTCAACTGCTTCTTCAAACGTAGTAGCTCCGAATTCTATAATATGCATTGCTTTAAGCGGTTTTACAAGAAGCTGACCGGTCCTTCGTCCATATAGAGGACTCTTGTAATTTAACAGATAGTTCTCCATCATTGAAATAGATGAGCCGCAAAGGATCA
Organism: Methanosarcinales archaeon; assembly: GCA_021108405.1. GTDB lineage: Archaea > Halobacteriota > Methanosarcinia > Methanosarcinales > Methanocomedenaceae > Methanomarinus. The sequence continues at coordinate 203 of JAIOQW010000121.1, read as the reverse complement.
GCTTAACTGTGGTGTTCTTTAGAAGTTCATCCCAGATTTTCCCGAATTTGGATAGCAGCGCTTTATTTTCCGAAATCAGGTTAGGGAATTCATCAAATGCAATGATCAATTTTTCTTCATTGGCTATTAATTCAAACAATTCCTCCCACGTAAAATCACCTTTTCGGATCAAAGGGTTGTTCAATGTCTGCGAAATTATGTTT
>JAIOQW010000179.1 GCA_021108405.1 Methanosarcinales archaeon | reverse complement strand
CGAAGATTCTACGAATCTTCTAATCCTCCATTCCTCTGGAATGTCGGTCAAGAAAATCCGAACGTTAGCGAGGATTTTGTTCAATTATCTCTTTTGCTGTAGATATGATCATATCAAAATCCTCTCTACTGGCTTTATATTTCGCAAATTCTACCAGACTGCACAATTCAAAGCATTCCTCTATATGCTCATATTTCATTCCATGCTCTTTGAGATAAGCAATAATTTTATCATTTGTAAGTTCTTTATTGAGCTTATTTTCATAGCTGATAAAGAGCCTGAGTGCCTGCCCTGCTTTCCCGTAGGCTTCTTTGTAATCTTCATTTTTAAAGCATTCAACAGCCTTTGCAATCATTTTCTTAGCAGCACTGGCATAATCGAATGGTTGTTCTTTAATAATCGGTTTTACTTCATCCGTATTATCCGGTTTTTTCATGTTATATTTTTTATAGATTAAATAACCGGTTCCAGTGATGAGCATTAATAATAATACCCAGAACCACCAGAGTACCATGCTATCATCTTGTTTATGAAGTTCAACCGTATCAACAGTATTATTGGTAATTTGCGCTGTAATAACTGCTGTATTATTATCTTCATTCAAATATTGTAATTGTATATTTATAGTGTTACCTTCTTGTGAAAACTCAATATTCTGCTGCATATAGCCTTCGTCTGTAAGTTGTGCTTTATACTCCTTGAATCGTTTATCCTGACTAAGTAGTTCCAGCAGATTCCTCTGGTCCTGGGATGTCTGTTTTTGAAGTTCTTTCATTTCTCCGTTTTGCATTTCCCCTTCAAGTACTGCTTGATCTCCCTCCTCTTTTTCATAATTGATCTCAAAGGTACCTGAATCATTTGTAGTAGGGTTTACACTGGCACTGCTCACATTATATCCCTGCTGCTGCAGTTCCTGGTTCATAGCCATAAATTCCTCATTCAATGAAAGCTGTCTTAGAAATTCTTCATTAAGCTGCTGTTGTTGTTGAGCTTGTTGCTGTATCTGCTGTTTTAGTGCAGAACTGTCCTGGCTGATCTGGCTGTTCTGAAGAAGTTCTTGTGGATTAGGCTGTGATGGCTGCTGGTTTGACTCTGTGGACGGATCTTGTTGCTGATTTTTTTCATCAACTGTTTGTGATGAGCTCTGCATGCTGTTTTGTTCGTTTTTTTTCTCTGATGACTGGCTTACAAAGTGTAATTTAATATCCTGCAAAGTAACTTCCCTGTGTTCTTTTTCAGTGTATGAGAAAGTAAGTCCCACATTCACAGTCATTGGTGTATCCGAGGTTCCGAAACCCAGATCAATAGTACCTGTCCCTTTATCAACCGAAAATGATGTTGACTGGGTGTTTGAGCTGGTATATTGAAAACCCTGCTGGTTGATCTGTTGTGTAATAGTATAGCTAAGCTGTCCGTTAACAGACTTACTATACGTATTATTTATTACTAACGGTACAACTGCTTCATCTCCTGTTAAGAAATAATAATCCGATTGGTTTACACTAAGCACTATATCTGCTGCATAAGCTGTAGGAATGAGCAATACAATAATAAGCAATATAGACAGTATATGAACTTTCATTGTATGATCCTTCCGCCTCCGTATCTTTTGTAGAGCTGGACCAGAAAGACTATAAGTGCGAAGAAAAAGAACCAGTCTTTAATATTTGTTTCTTCTTTTTCCCGTTCTATATCCTGCCCTATATTCTTGTATATCCCATCAAGTGTATTATCATCTACTGATTTGAAATATTTCCCACCTGATTCTTTTGCAATGCTTTGTAAAGTGGCTTCATCCAGTTCGGCATACTGCGGTCTTCCAAACCAGTCATAACCCAATATTACTTTTTCATTTGAACCCATTCCTATTGTATATACCTGGATATCATTGAGCCTGGCAAACGAAACAGCCTCAGCAGGTGATATCACACCTGCATTGTTCACGCCGTCACTCAGTAGAATAACTACCTTTTTCTTATTTGGAATAGAGGCTGCCATGTCAATGCCAAGACCCAGTCCATCACCAATTGCGGTTTTTCCTTCTTTGGGTGCTATGCTTTGTAGTTTATCTATTACCTTATCTTTATACGGACTTAAGTATGCAGCAGTAGTGGCTCCTGATTCGAACACTACTATACCTGCATGGTCCTTTTGTTTAAGGGACCTGACCAGGATTTCTGCCGAGCGTTTTGCAGATCCCAGTCTGGTAGGCTGGTAATCAGTAGCCTGCATACTTCCTGAAACGTCTATTACCAGTACTACATTCACACCTTCTTTTTCCTGCTGTAAGGGTATATGGGGGTTTGAAAAACCTATGATCATAAGTGCCAGTACAAGCAGGGATAAGTAGAAAAGCATATCATTGCGTTTTATTTTTTTCTTATCTCCCAGTGCGGATTTGATAAATCCGAGATTGCTGAATTTAATTGCCTCATTCTTCTTTTTTTCAATGATGTTTCTGTAGATATAAAAAAAAAGAGGAATTGTGACCAAAAACACCAGAATCCAAGGAGATCCAAACCCTGTCATTAACGTATCACCTGTCTTTTTCTTGCATAAAAAAATTTTTTCAGAGGTTGTTCATATGGTTCATCAGTGACAACTTCTATAATATCAATATGGTATTTTCGAAACAAATTTCGTAATCGTTCTTCTTCTTTTTGCATTATCTTTGCAAAATTATCCCTGAATTCTTTATCAGATGTATCAATTAATATTTGTTCTTGTGTTTCTTCATCTTCAAGTTCTATCAACCCCACATCAGGAAGTATCTTTTCCCTGGTATCAGTAATCTTTACTGCAACAATATCATGCCTGTTCTTCAGTATCTTTAACGGCTCTAAGAAATCATCGCTGTAGAAATCTGAAATTATAAAAAGTAAGCTTCTTTTTTTCATGACGTTTGAAATAAAGATAAGTGCCTTTTTAAGATCTGTTTGTTTTGATGTAGGTTCATGAGATACCAGACTACTGATTAATTTTAATACATGTTTTCTACCTTTTCGTGCAGGTATGAATGTCTCAATATGGTCCGTGAACAGGAATAGTCCTACATTATCATTATTCCTGAGTGCCGAGAACATCAATGAAGCAGTTAATTCAATGGCTTTTGTTCTTTTTACTATCTTGTTCCCGAAGTTTCCTGATCCTGACATATCAAAAGCAAAATATACCCGTAAGTCCCTTTCTTCAATAAATTCTTTAACATACGGATGATTGAACCGTGCAGTAACATTCCAGTCTATCGAACGTATATCATCTCCGGGCTGGTATTCACGGATCTGCGAGAATTCTATGCCACTGCCCTTGAATACTGAATGATAATTGCCAGCGATCAAACCATCAACTAAATACTTTGTAGTGATCTCGATCTTTTTTACTTGTTTGATGACCTGGATTGTTTGTTGCATGGTGAAGACCGGACACTTTTTATTAATTAAGGTACCTGTACTTTATCCTAAGGTACCTGTACTTTATCCAGTATCATAGTAATGATCTCATCACTGCTTATTTGTTCGGCTTCTGCTTCGTATGTTAATAGTATCCTGTGTCTTAATACTTCATAGGCAATGGATCTGATATCTTCGGGCTTAACATATCCTCTTCCATGCATCATAGCATGGGCTTTGGCTGCAAGTATCAACCAGAGTGATGCTCTGGGTGAAGCACCGTATTCTATATGGCCATCAACCTGAAGCCCGTAAAGTTGAGGGTTTCTGCTTGCATCAACTATTTCTGCTGCATAATGTTTGATCTTGTAGTCAGTATATATCTCCCGGTTGAACTTATGCATTTCAATGATCTGCTGCGAGGTGAGCATTCTTGAGGTGCTTAGAGTGATACCTTCGGTAAATCGTTCTATTATCTCAATTTCATTATCTTTTGTCGGATATTGTATAAGAAGTTTAAACATGAACCTGTCTACCTGTGCTTCAGGCAGTTTGTATGTACCTTCTGTTTCTATCGGGTTCTGGGTGGCAAGGACCATGAACGGACTGCTAAGCTTATGGGTTTCTCCCTGGATACTTACCTGTCTTTCCTGCATAGCTTCCAGCAGTGCTGATTGTACTTTCGGAGGTGCTCTATTGATCTCATCGGCAAGAATAAAATTCGTGAATATCGGTCCTTTTACTGTGGTAAAAGACGAATTCTTATGGTCATAGATCTTTGTTCCTGTAATATCTGCCGGAAGAAGATCCGGAGTGAATTGCAATCTTACAAAACCACTCTCAAGACAGTCTGATAATGTCTTGATCATTAATGTTTTTGCCAATCCGGGAACACCTTCGATCAATACATGTCCACCTGATATTAAAGCGATTAGAAGCTTTTCAATGATGTGATCCTGTCCGACAATAACTTTTTCGATCTCTAATCTGACTGCTTTTAGCGATTCGGCATACTGGGTGGATGTTTCATTTAACTGCTTGATTTGGGGAGTCATTTCTTCCATAAAAACCACTGGATAATTAATGCAATACTAAAGCTTAATTTTTTTGTAGTATATCAAGTATAACTTGATGTATCGAAAATGTTCACTCCGTTCACATTTTCTAATCTTCAGCTTCTTCGAAGCTTCAAGCGAAGATTCTACGAATCTTCTAATCCTCCATTCCTCTGGAATGTCAGACGAAGATTCTGCGAATCTTCTAATCTTCGGCTCTTTTAAGAGCCTCAGTCAAGAAAATCCGACCGGAGGGAGGATTTTGTTCTAGTAATCATTCGATAATATTATATTGCAAACCTTTTCTTTCAAATTCCTTCAT
>JAIOQW010000064.1 GCA_021108405.1 Methanosarcinales archaeon | reverse complement strand
AAGAATTGGAACTTTTTGTCAGAGCTAAAAGTGAATTTGATAAACTGAAAAAATATCGCAGTTCTGAACTTTTAACAGGCAATTACTGGCAAAAATATAGTAAATATTTCGATGATAAAAAAAGGGTATATCAAACTTTATTAGACAATTTAGAGTTTATGAGAGATCAATTGATTGCAAAAGGTTTACCTATTGACGTTGTCCATAATCTTCTAATCCGTTCGATTTTTATCAAGTATCTGGAGGATAGAACAGATAATGAGGGTCATAATGTGTTTCCAAAACATTTCTTTGGAAATTTTTTACCAAGTGCAACAAGCTTCACTGATTTGCTCTCTGACAAAAATGCAACCGATGAACTATTTCGATATTTAAACGGTAAATTTAACGGGGATGTTTTTGCAGTCGACAAAAATGGATATGAAGTTTCTCAAGAGCACCTCAATTTATTACAAAAAATGCTAAAGGGAGACATATATCTTGAAAAGGGCCAAATGACTTTATGGCCACTATACTCTTTTGACGTGATTCCAATTGAACTTATAAGCAATATTTACCAAAAATTTGTTCATCATGAAGAAAATGAGAACAAAACAAAAAAGAAGGGGGCACACTACACACCATATCATCTTGTTACATTTCTAATGGATCAAGTACTTCCATGGGAGGGGGAATATACTAATTTTAAAGTACTGGACCCATCCTGTGGCTCGGGGGTTTTTTTAGTAGAATCATATCGTAGACTTATAAGTCGCTGGATGCAGGCAAACACAAATAAACGTCCATCAGTATCACATTTGAAACGAATCCTCAAGGATAATATTTTTGGGGTGGATACAAACAATAACGCAATCCGAATAGCTGCCTTAAGTTTGTATCTTACTATGTGTGATTATTTGGAACCACGTTATATTTGGAATAGGGTCAGATTTGAACCGATTGTTAATAAAAATCTATTTACATCAGATTTCTTTGAGAAAGATCTCCCTTTCTTGAAAAAAAAATACGATTTGATAATTGGCAATCCGCCATGGGCAAGCGAATTACCTGAGACTGCAATTGAGTACTTGAAGACAAACGATAAACCCGTTGGAGATAAACAAATCGCTCAGGCGTTTTTATGGCGCGTAGGAGAATTGTGTAAACCTGATGGCGAAATATGTATGTTGGTATCCAGTAAAAACCTTCTTTTTAATCGGTCCAAACCAAATAGAGAATTTAGAAAGCGGTTTTTTTCATCATTCGATATAAAAACTGTTATTAACTTTTCATCATTAAGACACGTTTTATTTTCAAAAGCTGTTGGACCACCAACTGCAGTCATTTTTTCACCTGAGAAAAAAGAAATCCGGAATATTCTTTATTGTTCTCCAAAGCCAAGCCATTCAACACAAGATGATTGGCTTTTCATAATCGAACCTCAGGACATTGCTCACATTCCAAAGAATGAAGCCATTGAAAATGACATGTTTTGGAAGGTGGCTATGTGGGGGAATCCAAGAGATTATGAATTAATAAAGAAGCTCTCAAAACTCCCAACCTTGGGGGACATATGTGAAAATAAAGGATGGACACATGGAGAAGGTTATATTGTAGCGAATGGGAAAGACAAAGTCCCTGAATTTCTTGGGAAACCAAATGTGGACGTAAAAAATTTAAGAAGGTTCATAATTAATGAAGATTCGTTGCCATCTTTTGATAAAAAAGGATTGTATAGGCATGCAAAAACAAAAAGGGAGATATTTGAGGGACCTCATTTATTGATTAAACAAAGTCCTACAGCAAATGTAGGCATGATTGCAGCTCTTTTGAAGGAAGATGCAGTTTTTAATCATTCAATTCTTGGTATTCATGGTAAAAAAAGTGATTTAGATCAATTAGCAGCATGTTGTTTGGCAATTAATACAAACATTGCATTGTATTATGAAATGTTAACTACTCGTAGTTGGTTAGTAGAACGGGATTCTTTTGAAGAGGAAGAAATTTTGGATATTCCAATGCCAGAGGAAATTCTTGAGTTGAAAGAAACAATTAATTATAATTATCTCAAAAAAATTTCTGATAATTTGGACGCAGATACAACAATAGATTTACTTGTAACAAAACTCTATCATTTAAATGAATCTGAGATTATTCAGATTAATGATACTATAAAATATACGTTGGATTACTATAAGAAGAAAAATAAATCTATTGCAGTTAAGCCCGCGGATGAGAATATTTTAAGGGAATATATCGATATTTATTGTGAGATATTGAATAACTCTTTTTCAAGTCCGAATAAAGATTTTGTAGGGACAATTTACGCTGGAGAAGGACCACTTAAAGTAGTATCAACAAAACTCGTGGAGAAATCTGAAAAAAAAGGTGTTCCTTATATCTTAAATAACGAACTTGAACATATTCTTAAAGATTTAGATAAACAATTGATTGAAGAAATGTCTTCAAGCATTTACATAAGGCGAAATCTTCGTAGGTATTCTGGTGACACGACATTCATCGTTAAACCGAATCAAATGCGATATTGGACGAAATCTGCTGCTATGCGTGATGCAGATGAAACATATAGAGATATCATGTCATCTACAGGAGATTTTTAATTGAAACTTTTGGATATACCAACTCAAGAGTCTATATTAGGTTCTCCTACCACTTTAAGTGAAGAATTGAGATTAGAAGGGGTCTCACACCGTTTAAAAATTTTATGTGATGCGTATAGGAATTTGCATACCCATACTAAAATTACGCTTTCAATGGGAGAAACGAGGATTAATGAAGAGTTCTACCGTTGTGTACAAATTATGTGGTTTGATAGGGGGCCTAAGACACTTACACCAATTCATGAAAAATCACATGGAAAGAGAATAGAAGGAAGGGGAAAGACTCCAACAATCGATATTTGTTTTCGAGATTGGGACCCGAATTTATATTTTGGGGTTGAATGTAAAATATTGGAAGATAAGAAAGAGAGGTATGATTATTATATAAAGGGTGGAGTTTATCGATATATTTCTGGTGATTATAGCAGGAAATTTCCTAGCGGTGTAATGATTGGATATGTCGTAAATGGCGATTTTTCAAAAATTATTAATGAAGTGAAAAACAGGATTGATACAGTCCCACATAGCTCTAACATGAAAATCTCAAGTCCCATTAATGGTTTTAAAGAACACTATGAATCGGTTCACAAAAGAAAAACCGGAGTTTCTCCTTTCAACATTCACCATTTATTTTTCTGCTTTACTTAAATCTTAAAAGTGATATAATGTCATATAAAAACACCGAATCTGCCCCAGTAGATGCGTGCTGTGCACTTTACAGACCATGATATTGATGAGGAGTGGAGACTTTTCATCCATACCCTCAAAAGCTCTTGATTTCATTTAACCTTTGATTCTGTTATTGGGTTATTTCGACCCTGTTACAGGTATATTTACTAATTCTACGTATTCTTATGAGATCTAATTTGCACATATCAAAAGATATTATTAAGAAGTTCGACGTGTTCTTAACATTAACGACCAGTAAATGCATGAATTATTATTGAATAAAAAGGTAAGATCAAAAATGAATATGATTGAACTATTGATACGCTTTTTAGTTGGTGGCTCTCTAATTGCATTAGTTTCTTTACTCGCTAATACAAAATATTCTGTGATCTCAGGGCTTTTTGTTCTGTTTCCAATTGTAACTTTAGTAGGATTTTTCTTTATTGGGAAATCCGTGGATTCGTCCAGATTACATGAAATTACTAGATTTAGTATCTATTCTCTATCTACGACTTTTATTTTTTTATATACATTCTATCATTTACAAACAAAATATAAACTTATAGAGTCACTTTTTTTATCAGTTATAGCGTGGTTTTTAGCTGCTGGAATACTAATCCTTATTAACCATTATGTATTACAGATAGGAAAAAGTTAAATTTTCAAAAGGAGGGATAAGATGGTTAAAAGATGCTTTAAAACCGGGGGACAATGTGGATTTGATTTAAAGGAATTGCCTGATCAAGTTTTTATTGGTATTCCGTTTGAACCTCCATTTACAGATTTATTTGAATATGGCGTGCGACCTGCATTAGAAGAACTGGGTTTGCATCCATGGATAGCCTATGAACATCCCAGTAGTCGTGATATATTTTGTAAATTATGCGAAGGACTACAAAGTTCTTCTTCTGCAATTATTGATATCTCAAAACCTAATCCAAACGTCCATTTCGAACTAGGCTTATTAGCAGGGACACCAAAGCCTCTCATCCTAATCAAACAGAAAGGATCTGAAGTTTCGACAGATCTTATGGGAATGGAAAATTTAGAATATAATGATACAAAAGAATTACATCAACTTCTAAAAGAATATCTTACAAACGTAACAACCAAAGCAAGGACCTATCCTAAAATCGCAGGATATGCAACTTATAGGGAATTCTATCGGGATAGTCTGCTTGCCCTTGGACAAACGTCAGAAAAAGTAGATCTTACACATATCCGTGATGAACCACCACAGGATTTCCATGGTGCGTCGGATTGGTATGAAGAAATCATAAAATGGTGTGATGAACACCAGTATGGAAAACTACGAAGGATAATAGCTATATCCAACGAAAGAATGCTTGCATGGGCACAAGACCTTGCAGAACAAATTAAAAAGCGTCCATATTATAATTTCGAAGTAAGAGTTTGCCAGTGGAAGTCAAATTTCCCGGCTATTAATATAGTAATATTTGATCGCCGACGGGTTTTTATTGCTCTAACTGGTTTTGGTGCAACGGAAACTGCTGGCTTTCAAATATCTGATCACCTGATTGCTGACTACTTTATTGATTACTACA
>JAIOQW010000192.1 GCA_021108405.1 Methanosarcinales archaeon | reverse complement strand
ATATCCATGTTTCAGGGAAGAACTGTCTAACATGCCCGACCTGCGCCAGAGTCCCCTCTTCTTCGGCTGCTGTCGGTATTGCTTCAGCTACATCTACTGCAGCATCATCCATTGCTACATTTTCTATAATCATACCTTCTCTTAAACCACCTTTTGGTATTCCATTACCCAACCATCCATCTTCCTGTCTTTCTGTTTTCGGAACTTCAATACCCGGAGATGTTAATATTTGTAGTCCTGCGTCTTTGATGATATCACTGGCACCAAGTGCATACACTCTTTGAGGATGGGCTTCTACCTGTGGCTCCATGAACCGTATCTCCAGTTCATTAAAAACCTGTTGTAAGTTCAGTCTACCTTCACTTAGAGCATATACTGACTCGTCCACTATGGAATATCCTATCATGGACCTGGACTGTACATTAAAATCAATACCTACATCACCGCCAGGCAGTACTTGCTCCTGGTCAAAAGATACCTGCAGGTCTACTGGTGTTTCCAGGACTACATTAAAGGGTAGTGTATCCACTGATACTTCACTGTTGGGGTTGATTATGTAAGCCACTATTTCAGCCTGCGGGCTCATCTGTGGTGTGACAACCAGGCTGATATTTCGTTGGTCACTTGTCGCTGAGAATACTGTCCTGCCACAGGAAACAATATCATAATATACAGTACCGGGATTAGTGCTAAAAACTTCAAAAGCGATAGTATCACCCACATGAGGAATGCCTTCACTGGTCTGGACTATATGCAAAAAACTGGCACTTGGTGAGTATACAGCACCTAATTCCATGTTCTGACGTGTCTGTTCGCATTCGGCATTGATGTAAGCATTCCTGGTATCATCCGGTACCTGGAATGTGACAAGAGCTACTCCATTAGCGGTATTCACTGTCTTTGTCTCTGTGTTTGAATTATAGTCCTCATCAATAAAATCAATTTCAATTTCAACTTCCACTTCCTTATCCAGAGGTTCACCATCCGGGGTCTCTGTTACTATTAATATATTGAATGGCATGCCCGGTTTAACAAGTGAAGATTCCGGTATTAATTGCAACACAGTCGAGGAATCCGCTATCTTTAATAATGTGGTAGTGGTCTCTGTATGATCACCTGTATCTGTTACTGAGATGTTGAGCATTAAACTGCCCATACCTCCGGCACCATGGGTCCCTGATACATAACCCGCTTCCGGCAGATCAAATTCAATTGACCCCTCTTCCAGGTCTGCATCATAGGTTGCATATTCTTCCCATATGCCAACATATCTTGAAGCTGTTATGGTAACCTGTCCCTCTACTGGCTTACCAAAGAAGTAGGCTGCATCTACTTTACCTGTGATCTTTTCATCTACTAAAAACCAGTCCTTTGGTGTGGAGACATTTACTTCAAATTTAGGTAGTACATACTTTTCGATTCTAAGATCAAGCTGTGTAGTGGATTCTCCCATGCTTGCAGTTGCTTTCCAGGTACCCAGGTTTAATTCATTTGCCAGAGGCATATCAAAGGAAGCAACACCATATTCGTTAGTTGAGAGGGTCTCTTTGAAGATCTTTATACCTTTGGCATCGGATATTTCTATTATACATTCACCCTGGATGGGGATCATTTTATTATTTAATGACAGGACCCGGCCGTGGATGGTCTGCCCTGGTTTATATATGGGTTTATCGGTTTCTAAGAATAATGCACTGCTATTAGCTATCCTGACACTGCCTTTGAATTCGGTATCTGAACCGGCTGGCTGGGCGACCAATATATAGGTTCCCTGTTCTATATCAGGTACATCAAATGTAGCAACAACATGCCCTTCATTTCCGGTGGAACATTTTGTAAGTTCAGTCTTTACTCCTTTCGCATCCGTCAGCATGAAGCTGATGCTTTGCTCTACAGGCTGACCTTTGTGCTCAGCAGCTATGGTGATAGCTGACTCTCCGTTGGTGAACATTACCTGTGGTGCAAGGATAAGCAAGTCGCAGCCTTTGTATGAAGATGAAGGGGAAAATGGGTTTGCAGGCTGGTTGGACAGTTCTTTTATAGCAGGAGATATTTTGGGGAAGGCTATGATTGATAATAATACGAGGGATAATAATATAACAGCTATTGGGATCATTTTTTTTGAATTCATGATGAGTTGCTCCTTTATATGAGATCGTTTTTTGGAATAAAATCCTCGCTCGCGCTCGGATTTTATTGACTGAAGCTTCGAAGAAGCTGAAGATTAGAAGATTCGTAGAATCTTCGTCCGATATTCCAGAGGAATGGAGGATTTTCTTGAGTACATCAAATTATACTTTGTATACTATAAAAATAGGGTTAAAACCTTATAAAGTTTGTTTAAACTTCGAACTGATTCGTAGTTATCAAGGAAAGAATATCAATTTAAGTAAATATTGTGAAAATTCCTACTTCAAATCATAGGGCAAAAATGATAGCCACAGAGAACACAGAGGATTTCTTCTCTGTGTCTTCTGTGATCTCTGTGGCAGATAATATAAACATTGATTTATACAGATTACCTTTAGATTTGAAGTGGATACCAAATATCATATTCAATGCAGTGGAGCTAAACAATTACCTTAATAATAAATGTCATTGTCGCTAAAAAATAATAGAAAGTCTCAAAACAACTTGATAATTAAAATTTCCACATAAGCTCTTTGATCATACCTAAAAGATCAATGCACTTAATGCCATATGCATCACAAATATTCGGAATCTTAGTTCGCTTAGGGGATTTAGTCCATACTTCCTGTGTTACAACTGCACAACTTCGTTTAATTGCAAGAGCAATAATAAATGGATCTGCTTGATAGGTAGGGCGATTCACATCAATTAAAGTAGGATATTTTGCGAGAATATCTCTCACAATTTCCTGAATTTCTTCATCCAATGGTTGAAACATTCTACTATTCTTATCCACCCATTTTGTTATACTATCATCCTGCTTCTCCAATTCATAATAGACTTCTATCGGAGCTATTAATGTATTAATCTCGATAAGATTTTCAAAATTCTTCCACAGTCCAGGAAATACCTCCGGAGGATATCGCTCATTCCATCCGGTTATAAGTGAACTGGTATCAATACAATAAATAAAAAAAAACACCCCTTAAGAATATAATTTCACATGCATTATTTCAGATTCGATTTTGGGTAAATGCTTCAACCGTATCCCAAGATAATCTGCAACATCACTGATATTGATCTTCTGGTTTTTAAATGAATCAATAACAAGTGTTGTGTACATCTCCCCATTACGACTAAGTGCCTGCCTATATTGTGGTACAATTATATCCTTGTTAGAACTCTTCTTTTGTCTTATCTCTTCAATGAATTGCTGGCGTTTTTTCTTATAAAAACTAAGTGTTGCATGGTCTAAACCAGCAAGTCGACGGATTATTACCTCCCGGCTAACTTTATATTTATTAGCAAGTTTACGAATACTGTTATCAGACCATTGATCAGGATCATGGTTTGATTTCACAATTGACTCTTCTAACAATTCATCTTTTGGAACCAGAAATGCAGCTGCAAATTGATTACAAAACACTTCAAACCCGGAAATATTAATGTCTGCATATTTAGATTCATACATATCACAAATCCCACCATTACGAAGTAGCAAATGGCAGTATTCATGGAATAAGGAGAAAATTCTGGCATTTGGTGCATCTTTTGGATTAATTATTATATATGGATATTCATCACAGAAAAATGAATATCCCCGCATATCAGCAAGTGAGATTCCACTGGATTGGAAGACAAGTATTTTTTTATCTTCAATAGCCCTTTTCCACAGTTTCAAAGCTGCATATGGATTCTTTAATTCAAATTGGGTTTGCAGGTCTATTTTTAGAAAATCTCTTTCTCTTTTAGCAAGTTTTTCAACATCATCTTTTAAATTAGCACTATAAAGTTGATTTTCAGCTTTCAATTCATTTATTCTTGCTAATTCCAATGCTATTTCTCGTTTTCGATTACATAATCTAATTTCAATTAGAATATTCGGTGATAATTTATGATCAATATTTTCTGGCAATAACCTAAAATCCGTTGATTTTTCCTGAATAGATGGAGGGACAGGCAGGAAAAATACAGCAAGAGATCTTTTATATACATTAGCTATTTTTCTGAGCTGATTGATCGTTGGTTTTTTTTCTCCGGATTCCCATTGCTTAAGCAGTTCCTTTTTAACTGCAATTTTTTTTGCAGATCTCTCAATATCCATGCCAATCGTTTGACGCGCCCAGGTGAGCAAATCCGGATTTATATTAGCTCTTACTGAAATCATTGTATACTTATTCCATTATTGTTAATGATATAGTATATAGTAACTCATTATCTGTATTTAACTTAATCATAGACATCTTATAATTTATGACAAAAATTCTGGTTCTGAGTATAGGAAGCGATTTATACATACAAGAACATCATGAATCCTTTAGAACTCTTTACGTGACAATTTGAATTGGTATTAGCAATTCTAGTTGGGGTTGTACTGATCGAATCAATATTTGTGTACCATTCTTTTTGGATCTTGACCTAACGGAAAAACGAAATAGTGAATATGAAGATATATTTTATGAAATTACGATATATAAAGACGGATTATATATACCAAGAACTGCTAAAAAAAATACAATACGTATTTCGGGAACTGAAGGCAATGATTTATCATACCAATACTCGCTTAACAAGTTCGATAAAGGAAGATATGAAATTAAAGCTATTTTATACACTAAAGAAAATGGAGTTCGTCGAAATGTCTTTGATTTTTTACATTACACATCGTAATCAATAGATAAATTTAAGGATTATACCACCAATTCTTATATTAACATATTATATCTTTTTTATTTTTATATT
>JAIOQW010000253.1 GCA_021108405.1 Methanosarcinales archaeon | reverse complement strand
TATGCTTACAATACCAGTACCGGTGGAACATTATCTTCAGGCAGTCTTACCGATTCGGTCACAATCCCAAACAATCCTATCACGATCAATAACACCAGTGATGCCAGTGTCAATGAAGGTATGACCGTCTATGTAGATTACGATTTTACTGATGCTAATCTCGCCGGGTCCACGTCCATGGTCTCGAAAACAAACTTTACTTCACGATCTCCCGATTTTACCAGCGCAATCCTGATATTCTCCAGCTTTTCGATGACTTCCATATCTGAAAGCTGTTCATTCGACTTTTTCAGTTTCCATAGCAGATATCTGTAGAACACAAGCCCCATAACACACAAAAAGATATGTACTTTTATCCTGCAGTCTTTCCAATGGAATATTGGATTTATCGGGATCAGCATCACATTTTTTAGCCATTTGAAGTCCTTCTCGATAAAATCTTTGGCTGTATACGTCTTTACAATCTTCTCCGACAATGTGCATTTTTGATAAAACCAGTTTAATATTATCCATTGAGTTGCAGCCCCTCCGCCACTCCATCTACTTCCCATATCATGGCCTACCAGATATTCCCGGCTGGTGCTATGTTCCTGCCTGCTCTGCGGACCCGGGCCGCACGAATTAACAGGATTGGCTGCCGTCCAGACAGCGCTCTGCCTTGCAGTGTGATGAAAATAAGATAAAACGAAGCATTTTTAAGGAATAGAAAATACGGTTTTGTTTCGTGAATACAAATAATTGTATTTATATATTAGTAGGATAGTTTAAATATAATTCCTGTTATTTCAAAATGAATACCATATATCAACATCCATCTAACTATGAAAAACAAAAAAGTGATTGTCACCAGCGGAGTCGGAAGATTTGTTGACGGATCCATATCATTATATCATTATGTGCACAAGTTCGAGAAGCTCGGCCATCATCCTCTGGTGATCCTTGCAGGACGTGCGATCAATGATTCGATGTCAAAGCATGCAGCAGGGATGATGATTGGGGATTGAACAGGAACCAGTATGCATGATAATGCCTTTGGCAATGATTCATATTTGAAAATGGATTATAAGAGTGTGGAAATCTTAAAGGAACAATAATATGAACCTCGTAATATCAAAGAACCGCAAGGAACTCACCTACTACCTCCGCGACCCCCTCTTCAAGAACTCCCTTTTCATCATGCTGACATCAGTCTCCTCTAATGGCTTTGGCTTTATCTTCTGGATGCTGGCAGCAAAACTTTATCCTGCCGAGGATGTCGGAATCGCAACTGCACTTATATCCTCAATGGCGCTACTTGTGCTGCTTTCCAGATTCGGGCTGGACTTTTCTATTATCAGATATTTTCCATCAAATGATAAGAGCAGGATCTTCAGCACGTCTGCGATCATTACCACTTTTTTTGCTGTTGTCTTTGGTGTGATATTTATTATTGGTGTGGATGTGTTCTCGCCTGAACTCCATTTGCTAAAATCAACGCAGAATGCGGTGCTATACCTGATCTTCCTGGCTGTAAGTTCCGGGACCGCATTAACAGGCATCTCGTTTATTGCAGTTCGAAAGGCAGCATTTCAATTTCTCCAGAGCATTGTGGTGGGTTCAAGAATCCTGTTTTTAATCCCGCTCATTTTTCTCGGAGCAATCGGCATCTTCGGTGCGGTGGGAATCTCGTTTGTGCTTGCACTTGCAACAGCGCTCATCCTGCTTGTGATGTCAGGGATCAGGCCCGGGTTTGTGATCGACCGTGGATTTTTAAATAAGGCGTTTCATTTTTCGGCAGGTAATTATCTTGCTGGTTTGTTCGTGGCGGCTCCGAACATGATCCTGCCGATCATGGTGCTGAATGTGCTTGGAGCCGAGCAGGCAGCGTATTACTATATTGCGTTTATGATTGCCGCATTGCTGTTCATGATCCCTAATGCGATCAGCATGTCGCTGTTTGTTGAGGGCAGTCACGGAGAGGAATTAAAAAAAACTGTGAAAAAGTCATTGTTCGCCATCTTTTCGCTACTGATCCCTGCTGTGGTCATACTTTATATCTGCGGTGGGTGGTTACTCGGTGTGGTCGGCGCGGATTATACGGCTGGCGGGCTGGAGGTGCTGAAAGTGATGGTTGGGTCAAGTTTATTTGTCGGGGTGAATTTTGTTTATTTTGCAATCAAGAGGGTGCAGAAAGATGTTAAGGGGCTGGTAATAATTACCGGTTTGGTCTTCGGGTTGCTGGTCGGACTTGGGTATTTGTTTATGATCATCTTTGGGATTGTAGGAGTGGGATATGCATGGCTAGTGGGAAATGGAATAGGGAGTGCGATGGTCGGAGTGATGGTGTGGAGGGAGGGGTGGGTTTAGGATTGAATAATTTATTTTGCTAATAATATTTTACCATTATTTGGGGCATTGAAGCACAGTTTGTGGATCCTTGCCCACTTCTTTGCATCTGGCCCTTTCTTCTATTCTATAAGAGAATATGACATGACTTGCCCGTAGGTCTCAAGCTTGTAACCGTGTGAAGGGAACACCCGTTCTCCAGTTCTCTGATCTTTTTCATCAAATATGACCAGTTCCAATACCTTTTCCCCTCATTATCAAGCCCGCCAATGCACAGATTGTTAAAGGTGTTACCAGAGAGGACACCAGGGGAAACTTATGGAAAATACAAACTACTATATATATGGAAAATCATATAAAGATGGGGTAAAAATGGTGGGAAAACAGGGTTAATTGTCAACTGGAATCTTCAAAGTAACATCAAAAAAATTCGGTTGGAGACAAAACGGGAATTGCTGACAATAGGGAGTTAGAGCGAATTCAACATGTGGGGAATATGGGTAATATGATCGCGAATACGAAATAATATGCCCATAAAGATTTTCACTGTGTTTGTGTTAATCAGAAAATAATATGTAAATAAGGGGGAAACAATGATGAAAAGAATATTTATTATTATTCTTCTGTGGGTATTTTTATCCTCAGGAACCGAAGCGACGTCCATTGAAAGTCTTAAAGTAAATGGTGGGGGTTATATAACTTGTATAGCTGTTAGTCCGAGCTCACCCAATATAGTTTATGCATCTTCTGATTTAGGTGGGATGTATAGAAGTACAGACCACGGAAACAATTGGAACATTATAATAAAAGGATTAGTAACTACTGCGGATTTATCAGTCACCACAATAGGGATCGATCCAAAGAATCCAGATGTAGTATACATAGGAACAGGACACGCGTGGTCAATTGAGGAAGGGGGATATGAAGGTGGTATTTTTAAGACGACTAATGGTGGTGCAGAATGGAAGTTATTGACCAGGAATGTATCATTTTCAGCATGTGGAGCATTTGATGTACAGGGAAGATTAATTGCAGTTGATCCGACCAATAGTAACATTGTCTACGCAGGAAGTCACAGGCACGGGATATTTAAAAGCACTGATGCAGGAAGAAACTGGAAATACAAAGGATTGGCTGGAAAATATATTAGTTCTGTAGTTATTGATCCAACGAATACAAATACAATTTATGTTTCCTCACAGAAAGCAGTCGCACCAACGCCAGGAATTTATAAAAGTACAGATGGAGGTAATAACTGGAAGACTCTTACCACATCTTACAACGTCTACGATCTAACAATCGATGCTAAGAATCCACAGACACTTTATGTAGCTGCTTTTGATCAAGGTATTTACAAAAGTACGAATGGAGGATCTTCGTGGTCATCGAAGACACCATCAGGTACATCCGGATATAAATTTGTATCAATTTCTGCTAGTCCTACAAATCCACAAATAGTATATGCAAAGACAAAAAGTGTAAATAAAGTATACATAACCTCAAATGGTGGGGATAGTTGGGGAACTAGTATTAATCTTCATACTAGTGGTTGGTATTTTAGTAGTAGTAAATTTGGATTATCATCTAGTGGAATTACTGTAGACCCAACGAATGAAAACAGAGCATATTCAGGGACATGGTTCTCAGTGTGGAGAACGGATAATAAAGGAAATGATTGGACTGTTAAACCGTATGGGTTAGAGACATCATGCGCATTTGATTGTACGGTGAATCCAAATAATCCTAATGAATTGTATGAATGTCATGCAGATATAGGTTTGTTCAAAAGTACAAATAAAGGCCAAACATGGACTCGTATATCTGCTGTAGGTGGCAATTGTTGGGCAATCGCTATAGATAAATCTACCAATCCAATAACAGTCTATGCAGGAACAGGAAGATGGTCTGGCAGTACAACAAGTGGGAAGATATACAAAAGTACAGATAATGGAAATAGCTGGTCTGATACAAGTAATGGTTTAACTGATAGTAGGATTCGTTCTATAGCAATTGATCCGACTAATCCTTCAATAGTTTATTCGGGACATACGAATGGCAAGATATACAAGAGTACGAATAAAGGTGGATCGTGGTCACAGAAAAGTAGTGGTTTAGGGTCAAGTGAAGTGTTACGAATAATTGTTGACTCTTCAAACCATAATACACTTTATGCAGCATTAAAAAAGAATGGTGTTTATAAAAGCATTAATGGTGGAGACAGTTGGTCTTCAATCAATAGTGGTATCGGAACAACCGGAATTTATGATGTTGCTATGAGTCCAAATAACCATGATATAATATTTGCTGCTGCTAAGAATGATGGAATATATAGAAGCACGAATGCAGGGGGTAGCTGGATTAAAGTTTTACCTAATTATTCTGGTAAATCATTAGCAATAGATAGTAATTCAGTTGTTTATGCTGGTGGAAAATCTTATTGGTCTTCATCTACACATACAGGATTATATAGAAGCATAGACGGTATAGTATGGGAACGCATTGACGATGGCCTGCTTAATCAAGGAATTGAAAATATTGAAATAGATCCTACCGATAATAACCGCCTGTATATATCAACACAAGGAGATGGAACTTTTAGTGTAGATATTGATTCATCACCGACACCAACACCAACACCAACACCAACACCAACACC
>JAIOQW010000218.1 GCA_021108405.1 Methanosarcinales archaeon | reverse complement strand
CGAAACATCCTTTCAGGCGTGTTTGTTACAGGTCTGCCACTATTAAGTGAATATGTTTGATGAACATCAAATCTGTGTAAATCCGTGTCTGAAGAATAACTGGAAAATGATACAATGTCGTGCTTTAGCAAAAAAAAATTAAGTGGTGATTATATGATCGAGTTCGAAACGCTTGTGGTAAAAATCCCGAAAGAGATGTTATTGGGAGTGAAAAAAGAAAAATTTACAGAAGACATGAAATTTTACACAGCGATGAGTCTGTATGAAGAGGATATCTTATCACTTGGCAAGGCTGCAGAATTGGCAGGGAAAAACAAAGATGAATTCATGGAAGCCTTATCAGAACATGGAAGAGATGTTATAAGATACTCAAAAGAGGAACTGGATGAAGAGATTAAGTTTTTAAGGAGCGTCAGATGAGGGTAGTGTCTGATTCTTCTCCTCTGATTGCCCTGGCAAAAATTGGAAGTCTCGATATTTTAAGATATGATGTGGTTATTCCAAAAGCTGTTTTTTTTGAGATCACAATACCCCATAAAGAATATATGAAAGAATTATATCAGTGGGGTGAAGATAAAATTGTTGAAGTAAAGAACAGAACCGCTGTTGAATACCTGGAGCTGGTGGGAGAGTGATGGGGGAATAGGGGCCTGGAGTGGTTTAATATAATAGCGAACTCATCATTGCCAAGGTTTATTCTGGTAATTCCTCCCGGGCTGTTATCATCAACTATTTTACGGGCTTGAGGCGGGTCACGCCCGGGCCGATGAGCATGAAGGCATCTCATGCCCGGTCATCCATCTCTCTGGCGGCAATGCCGCCGCCTATGGCTACAGCACCGATGCCTATCACATTACCTCTACCTCTGAGATGCATAGCATAGGGGACTGAGTTACAGTAACTCCCACTCCCAGGACCTTCCTGGGTTGTGGGTGGTCTCGATCATCCGGAAGAAGAGCTTTCCTCACAGGTGTATCGATGTGACGGAACTACAAAAAGCTTTTATCCACTTGGCGCTAAGAGTATATAATGAGTTCAGAAATTGAAAATGAATTTCTCGCTGAATTAAACCATGCTGCTGGGCCGCTATTGAAGCTTGGTCTATATGATTCTCCCGGGGAATTCATAAAGGATGTGACATCAGATTTCATAAAGCATAAGATACAATTTTATAAAAAACAGATTAAAAAATTTGAGAAAAAATATAGCATGTCATTTGATGCACTTTCAAGGAAATTAGAAACAGGAGCCGCCATTCCAGAAGAAGATGACTGGATGGAATGGGAAGCTGCTGAGAATATGCTGAAAATCTGGAAAAACGCTGCCATAGAGACTGGTATAAGTGCATAGGACAGTTAAAATCTTGAAGGAATCAAGTATTGTAGACTCCATTATATCGATGGATTCCGATGCTTTAGGGGATTTTTATAAATTAAAGATACAGGCATGCCTTATAAATGGCTGGAAACTCCATGTCTGGGAGCATGCCACACCTAAATTCCAGAGATATGCTTATCATGTATCTAAGGGGACTCAACTTGTTATCAGGTGGGATAATGCGCCGCACCACAGACAGGTAAATACTTTCCCTCACCATAAACATGTAAAGGAAGACATTCTTGCATCAAAGGAAATGTCTATTGAGGATATTCTCGAAGAACTGGAAAAAATGATACAAGGGGAAAGTTCATAGGTTTAAAAAAGGTAAAAAATGAGTGAAAACAAATTTGCTCAATCACTGCGATAATCAGGAGACAAATAGTTTCCTGCAATAATGCGCTTTCATCTTCTTATTATACTCCATCCTTTTCCTCCAAATATAATTCCTGAGCATTCCTTGCATAATCCGGAAATTATATTTTAACAGCCATAGTGGCGCCTCCCCCCACACACCACTTCCAGACCCACGCTCTGCGCATGAGCACCCACACCCGGTCCGCAGCGCCAAGGGATGGGGGGCGGTCGAGTGTAGGAAGGGGAGCGCGGGTGAGTGGAGAATGGCGGGGGTGGTGGGAGAGTGATGGGGGAATAGGGGCCTGGAGTGGTTTAATATAATAGCGAACTCATCATTGCCAAGGTTTATTCTGGTAATTCCTCCCGGGCTGTTATCATCAACTATTTTACGGGCTTGAGGCGGGTCACGCCCGGGTCACTGAGGATGATGGCACCTGTGGCACTGTTATCCATTTGCTTAACGGCAATGCCGCCGCCTATTGCCACGCAGAACGGATCAATTTTACTATCCGAAACTCTCTAGCGAGATTTAGAGACTATTTATTATTTCCTAATCGCTACATAAGTAATTCGCAAACTATATAATCAAATAAGGTATTTCCAGAATAAATTAAAAAGTCTCAGGTTTAGATATAAAGTGATTTATGTTGTATCAACAGAAGATAAAGTTATTTTAGATTTCCAAATAACCAATCGCATGCCAAGTTTTATTGAATTAGTACCACTAATGAACAGAATTCAAAATCGCCTACCTGAAGGAGATATTTTGAAAATTGTTTCTGATGAAGATGATGCAATTATTGGATCAGTAGAACGGATTTTCCCAAATGTTGCGCATTCTTTCTGTGTTTTTCATCAATTGCAAAATGTTACTACGAAATATCTTGATGAATTTAAAGATATCAATGAAATTCCTTCGGGTGAATTGGAATTATATGGACTTGCAAAGAATCTGATACTTGCTGGAACAGTTATTGAATCGGCGATATGCTATCAGAATATTTTAGAAATAGCTTCAAGTGTGGAATTATCAAAAGCATCTAAAAAGGTAATTTCTTACATCAAAAAAGTCTATTCAAAAAATGAAAAATTACTTAAAAAAGGATTCACACCAGAGACTAATAATGTGATGGAACAATTATTCGCTTTAATATCTGATATCATCACCCAAGCTAGATCTTTTAAAAAAAATGAAGGTTTGTCTAATTTCTGTTATAATTTGTTTGTATTTTTTAACAAAAATTGTTTTAATACAGGTGAATGGAAAGGCTTTTCTCCTTTAGATCGGGCTAAAATCAAATTTGGCTAATACTTTATATTCTCTTGAACATAATACCCTAGTGGCAACACTCTGAAAAATTCCAAATGTCATACTATTTATTCTGAATTATTGATTCTTACAAGAGATTGAATCATAACATTTGAAATAATTATACATTAAATGGCTTATTCTTGTTAATTCCTAATTCAATCACAAAAAAATAAAAAGTCTCTATCTTTCCCGATCCCTAATCGCCCCAGTTCTTCAAATGCAAAGATAATATACGGGATATAGTCTACTGCACGACCAACAAGAATGAGATGAAAATCCAGTTTGTCCTCTATTCCATAAAACTGTCGTTTATCTAAAGGTGGCTCGATCACAAAAGGATGTGGTACGTATTCGTCTTTTGATCGTTTCTCTTCTTTCTCTTCCTGAGGAACCGGGGTCTCAAAAACATAGGAATAGATGCACTTATACCGGTGCATGCACTGTTTACATTCCGTCCCTCTTTCAACACATACTGAATATTTGAGGGCATGGCCAAAACCACCCCTGAGAGTGGACCCTTTAAAGGGAGGTAAAATAAGTTCATTTTCTGGTTTTATAGTAAACCGGTATTTTGATAGTTTCATTTTTGACTAAAGCAATCCATATCTAGTCATCAAAAAGTTCTTCAATAGAATTCAATTTAATAAACCTGCCTTTTTCAGCACTTTTCAACCTTTCAATAAATTCGTCTTTTAAGGGAAGTTCATCGACCGGATGCCAGTCTATCTTTTCACATAATTCCCAGTCTTCATCGGTTAATCTACCGGTTTTAAGGTATTTTTCAAATATTTCTTTTTTAAGAACTTCCTCTCTGGCAACTTCAGACCCATTGACCCAGGGGAAATGATCGATTTCATTCTTCACATGCTCAGGTATAGTTAATACTACATTAACCATTTAAAGTGCACCTCGATGTTTAAATTCTTTAAATTTTCTTAATTCATCCAGACGTTTCAAAATCCCGGCTTTCATTACTTCGTTCCATTTAATATCCGGGAATTCTTTTTTCATCTCATTGAATCTATCAGGCATTGAAACTGTCAAAGAAGCCATGGAATCACCACAATAATATACAGTACAATACTCATGCACATAAATATTTGCATTCACAGATATCTGCAATAACACAGGGCATAATAGATCATAAATTGATTTTGACAGGTTATTCTCAAGTAAGCCCTAAGCTTATTCCCGATAAAATCGCAAAGACTTTAACTTAATGCTTTTAATGAGTTAACAAATGACCCAAAAACCCACAAAGAACAGCACACTACCACCCCCCAAAATCGCAATGAATAAGCAGGTCCTTGATAACGTCAGCACCGAGCATGCTTATGAAATCCTGGAAAGACTTGCTGATGAGGATGCGAATATCTCGAAAAGGATACAAGAGCTTGCCCTTGAATACCTTACCAGAGTCGATCCGGATGATATCGCAGAGGATGTCTTCTATGATCTGGACATCCTTGATGTTGAGGATGTCTGGAAAAACTCAGGAAGCACGAGATACGGGTATGTTGATCCTTATGAACTGGCCTTTGAGATGTTTGAAGAAGTGCTGGAGCCTTATATTGACGATCTCAGGAAATGCCAGAAGCTTTCAATGGATGAAGAGGCAAAACTTCACTGCATGGGGATATTGAAAGGGATTGATAAGTTCGAACAAGAAGCTACTACAGAATTTAAGGATTGGGCTGTCGATGACCCTCATGAAAATTTCATACAGGTTTTTGAGGAGTGGAAGAAAGAGAACAGGAATCCTGAAAATTTAGAAGAGATGGATGAGTTCATAAAGAAAAATTTTCCAAAATGGTATGGAAGTGTTATGAAAGAAGAACAAAATCCTCGCTAACGCTCGAATTTTCTTGACCGACATTGCAGAGAAATGGAGGATTAGAAAATACGAAGTATTTTCGATTCAAGTTATACTTGATATACTAAAATAAATGTGAGGTAATA
>JAIOQW010000038.1 GCA_021108405.1 Methanosarcinales archaeon | reverse complement strand
TTTGTTCGGGTGTTTGTTCGGGTGTTTGTTCGGGTGTTTGTTCGGGTGTTTGTCTGGATGTCTGTTCAAATGATTGATCCATGGATTTATCAATAACTATAAATTCGGTATCTATAAGATAATTCATATTTGATGGATCTGACTTATAAAGAATAGCAATGGCATTTTTTACTGTGCAAGAACTGTCTGATACTGTATATACGGTATGGCGTGTATCTCTTTCTATATATGAGATATCTTTACAATATCGAGAATAATCATATAAATCCTTATCAAATTCTGAGGTTGAATGGATATGAATAATATCATTTCCGTCTATTTCTATAACTATTGCACGATTTGAAGATGCATAATCCCTTAAATAGGAAGTACCTACAAGATTCAACTTATACACAGTAGTTGTAGAAGGTACCAAGAGAAAATATGTTTCCTCATCAGAATATATTGCTGTTCCACCAATTAACAATCTATCAGCATCAGGATACTTGTAGCTATAGTAATTCACCAGATCCTTGTCGTAATTCATTCCAGCCCGTTTTGCAATACGCCAGATAGCTGTACCAATTGTAGTATCTGTTGCTACTGTATCAAACTTCGCATCGTTCCAGAAAACCAGATCATTGATATCCTGGTCGTTTGTTAGCCATGCCACAATCCACCCATCACTCATTACTCTGACAGTGATATTGGTAGCAAAAGGAAGATCAGTTTCAACACCGTTTTTATATTCATATTCATAAATATTACCCGGATTTATTCCTTCCGGATTGTCGTGCCATATTATCAGTTTTCCTTCCACATACTGGTCTGTTATTTTATTTATATGATCAAACTCTTGTATTGCTCTTGAAAGATCAATCTCTGAGCCGGGATTATAATATCCCATCATAAATATGTTTGATGTATCAATTTGATCATCTGCTGCTGCGCTGCCTGTAAGTATAAGAAATACCACAATGGCACTTCCAAAAAAAATAATGTTTTTCATTTTCAATACCGCCTGACTAATGTTCAGATATATGGCATAATTCTTTATTTATATAAGTTTTTTCTTTTAATTGGGTTATATTATTATCATTCTATAATTTTTGATTATCAGTTAGATTCTTTAAAGATGATAACTAAAATAAGAACAAAATCCTTCAATTAACATACCAGAAGAAAAAATACAACAACAATGATTGAATATTTATATGTAATCTCGTGGCTTTTTACCATTGAAGTAATTGGACTGATCACTTATCCCATAGTCTCATTTACGTGCGGGAATGTACATGATAAAGGCTATTCCATCTCAAAGATCTTAGGATTAGTATTGCTTACATTTATATCATGGATATTGGCTCTTTTTCACATTTGTAGATTCGGATCAATTAATGTATTAATTTCTATTTTTCTTCTTATCTTACTATCTGTTCTGATAATATATCATAATAAAATAGACCCTGTTAAATTATTGAAAGAAAATAAGAATACCATTATAAAAAGTGAATTAGTCTTTATTGCAGCATTCATCATCTTTCTAATTATTTATTCAAAAAACCCGAATATATCATATGCGTATTCAGAGGATTTCATGGATTATGGGTTCATTAAATCAATCCTGCGTACTGAATATTTGCCACCGCCTGATATCTGGCATGCAGGATCTAATCTGCCTTATTATTACGGAGTACATCTAATTATAGCAATATTGACACTCCTTTCAAATGTACCGACATTCATATCATATAATCTTGGTGGAGTATTGAATTTCGCATTAGCAGCACTTGCTTCATACGGAATAGGATATAATTTGACAAAGAGTAGTTTCTACGGGATACTAACAGCCCTTTTTGTTACTTTTATTGGTTTTTTCTCAGGATTTTTACAATTATCATTATTTTTATTTCCCGATCTTGGCACAATAATTGAATATCGCCATGTCGATGTTCAAAATATCTTTGAATGGTTCAGGAATTACCCATTCTATGAAATAAACAGGATTATTCCATATTCCCTGGTATTTTATAATGGTTCTGTTTTATTACAGGGAGATATTCATGGTAATGTGATTTCTATAACTTTCCAGGTAGCATTTATTTCATATCTTTACGGAAATATAGTGAAAGGAACATTTTTTAATGCCACTGACCGGTTCAATCAAATTGTTAAGTTCTTAATATTAGGTATTTTCTTAGGGTTCTTTATACTGATCAATCCATGGAACTATCCAACATATGTATTTTTCACCGGATTTGTGATGATCTTAACACTTTTTAATAATATTAATTCCAAAGAAGCTTTCATTGCGTCATTTACAAAAAAGAGATCCATTTTATTGAAATACACTTTAATAATTGGTTTTTTAAGTCTTATCCTCTATTCCGGGCATATTATATTGAGTTCAAGTACATCATTTTCCGGGATTGGTTTTATAGGTGGTAAGACCGAGCTGCTGGATTTCTTAGAGATGTTTCTTTTATTTATATTCATCATGATCACATTTATGTGGTTCTTATTCCAAAAACATCTAAATGAGATCATAGGTATTGTACTTCTTTCTTTTGTACTTGCATGGTTATCAGGTTTCCAGATTCTAATTATCATGATCCCGCTTATTCTAATTTCAGCTTTTGGGATAGTAACAGTTGCAAATAATGACCATGAAAATATTAAGTATATCTTATTACTCATTATCACAGGTGCATTTCTGTGTTTATTCTGTGAATTCTTCTATGTCAATGATGCTTATGGCTTTCCATATCATCGAATGAACACTTTAATGAAAATCTATGCAGAAGTCGGGATTTTTTTTGGTATTGCATCTGCATGTTCTTTATATTTTATATTGAAAGATTTTTCATTTTCTTCAATTTTTAAAAATAGATATAACACCATTAAAACTATATGGGTGTTAATTGTGATTTTTTTAATAGTAGCGTCTATTATTAGTCCTCTGGCTATGTCTTTAACATTAACGAACGGTAAAAAGATCCTATATGGAAAACCACCTGATTTAGATACACTAAACGGACTGGATTATCTCATGGAGGAAAGACCATGGGACATGAGCGCAATTACCTGGATCGAAGAAAATATTGATGGGAACCACATAATACTTGAAGCTCCGGGAAAAGCATATACCTATTCCTCCCGCGTTTCATCTCTTACCGGATTATCAACAGTTATCGGATGGGTCAGCCATGAACGTTCATGGAGAGGGCATGAATCACAGGGAAATACCAGAAGAGATGATACGGATCTAATTTATAATACAACTGACAATAACAATGCAATGGAACTGCTGGATAAATATAATGTTGAATTTATCTTTATAGGTGAACTTGAAAAAGAAAAATATTCTGATGACGGTTTAGAGAAGTTCAGTGATCATCCCGAATATTATATGTTGATATATGAAAATGAATGTGTATCAATATATGAAGTTCAATAGTAAAAGTATTGATCACAAAGAGATGACCAGATGAAAAAACTTAATTTGGGTTCAGGAATCGAATGCCTGGATGATTGGATTAATATAGATAATTCATTTAATGCAAGATTGGCAAAATATCCTCGATTACGATATTTACTATTCAAACTCAACATTTTATCAAAAAAACATTACGATGTGAATTGGTCAGAGCATATCCATAAAATTATAATACGTAACGTATCAAAGAAACTACCTTTTGATGATGAGTCTATTGATTATATCTATTCATCTCATTTAATAGAACATTTGAATAAAGAAGTGGGTGAAAAAGTATTACATGAGTGCTTTCGTGTACTTAAAAAAGGCGGATTGTTCAGATTAGTAATTCCTGATCTGGAACTTCTTGCTAATAATTATATCAAAGAAATTACCGATACTCAAACTAGTAAAGACAACACGGATTTTCTTATGTCAGAACGATTTTTAGATCAATTAAACATGAGTGAGAAAACGAGAATACCATTAATAATAAAAATACTTCATCCGGAGCATAAATGGATGTATGATCAATATTCTTTAACAGCCCTTTTAACATCTTGCGGATTTACTGCCATACGGAAAATGAGTTATAAAGAGGGAGATTGCCCGGATATAGAATTGCTTGATAACCGACCGAAAGAAAGCCTCTATCTTGAGGCATCAAAGTAGATTGACCTTTGGGATATCCGAATATATATGATCTGCCATTATCGTATATTTTATTGCAATTTAAAATATTTTGTTCATAAAAAAGGGTCTTTTGAATATCTATACATTCCCAATTATAGCCTGATGCATTCGAGCTTTCGATTATTTTATTTTCCGTATTTAGTTTTCTGAAATAGAAAAATGTATCTTCAAGATCCCATGAAGTGCTTTCTGAAAAATCAAAAACTTTATGGTGTGGTGCATAACTCATTAAAACCATCTTTTTTGAGTTATAGTCTGAAAAAACTATTGAATCATTATTAATATTCATCGATAGCCATTTCGCAGATGATACTTCTTCATCATAAATATACATAAGATCAGCGGATGTACCATCTTTTTCCAGACATGTCAGTGTATAGGCTTCTTTGGTTTCACCAGTTACTACAAACATAAATCCGGTATTAAATAACAGATAATAAACTACAATTAATGAAACAAATAATAATGCAGTATCAATCCCGATTGTTATTGTTAGTTTTTTCAATACATATCTGAAAAACATTGTTCCGCCAAAAACAAAAAAAGGTGATATAATAATAAGTGCTTGAAAATATAATCGGGACATGTTAAGATAACCGGCAAAATAAGGCAAACCGATACTCATAACAATAATAACAATACTGACCAATGCCATTGAAAAAAATTCGACATTATATTCTTCTTTTTTATTGTTTTTAATGATTAAAAATAATTTGATAATTCCAATAGCAATAAAAAGCATCGTAATATATTCTAAAAATATTTTTATTGTCTCCAACGATGTTAAATTAATGAAAAAGATCCTTTTTAAAATTAGTGGGTCCCTTGTGGTCGGGGATGTGAATTCACCAAGAGAAGAA
>JAIOQW010000043.1 GCA_021108405.1 Methanosarcinales archaeon | reverse complement strand
CCAGAGACTTCCATTTGCACTCAAAAAAGAAAATCTCTTTTAATTCCTCATTCAAAGCAACCAGATCTATTTCTATATCCTTATGCCACCACCTCCCCACATGACCAAACTCAAAGGGCCGTCTATTCCAGAGAAAGTCTTTCGCAGATTGCTCAAAAATATACCCCAGATACCTGTTATAATTATTTTTTAAGCTTTTAATAGCATCTGGCGAAGAGCGTTCTATAAGTGTTTTCCTCGGGTAAATAAACCGAAACCAGAAACGGAAATAATTGTCTGAAAAAGTGTATCTTGCACTTTTTCTCATCTCTTTTCTCTCATCCACCGGGTATTCCTTTCTTATTATCCTTATTTCCTCAAGATTTTGTATATATTTTGAAATAATGCTTTTATCGATATCAGTATAATTCACAATCTCGTTCTGTTTTGTCTTTCCAAAGGAGATTGCTTTTAATATTGCAAAATAATTAGCAGGTTCCCTAAATTCTTGCTTAAGTAATATCTCTGCCTCACTATAGAGCAATGCATCTCTTCTAAAGAATGCGTTTTCTATGTTTTCATAAATCGTAAGCTTGTGATCAAACTGCTTTAAGTAAAGAGGTATGCCGTCCAGACAGCCATAGGCTTTTATGCAGTCGGTCATGGCATAATCAGGTAAAAACTCCCTTGCCTGAAAAAGATCAACAGGCTTCATTTCAAGTTGTGCAGTTCTTCTACCAAATAGAGGCGACTTTCTTCCGAGCAATTCTTCCATCATACCAACAGACGAACCTACTATCATTAACATGATCATGTTATTCTTATGGAGATACATGTCCCATATTTTTTGAAATTCGGAAGGTATCCCCTTGTTCTCCCTTACAAGATACGGGAACTCATCTATTATTATAATAGTCCTTTCTTTCAGGCGCTCTGAAAAACTCTTGAACAATTGAACCCAGTTTTCAAAACCCATTATTTTAAATTCGTCGTCTATTAAAAAATCAGACATCACTTCTTTCATGTCATTCAAGTTGTTCATGTATCTTTTCTCTTCAGCAAGAAAATATATACCCTGCCTGCGATCGAGAAAATGAGTTACAAGTTCGGTTTTTCCAACCCTTCGCCGCCCATATATTACAAGAAACTCCGGCTTGCTACTTGTAAAGCGTTCCTCAAGGATTTCCAGTTCATTTTTCCGGTTGATGAATGTTTGTTGAATCACGATAATATTATCGTCATTCAACTATTTATGTGTTATTGCTAAAGCAGTATCTATGAGCAATATTTTTATATCGCACTACATATTTTTAGAACCCGCAAGATGTGTGATTATTAATCCTGCATTTTACCATACTTTTTGAAATGGATACGAAAAAGGATTTATAGCCACTAGTAAATTCAAACAAGATCAACTGTAACAGACCTGCCCTCCAGCACATCCTCTTCTCTTACATCCACTGTTTGGGATATACCTCCGGCAGTGATAGTATAAAGCCCCGTGGGCATAGTATCAAAGTTTGTCTCTCCCTGGATGGGACCTTGTGTAGAATACGGTACTATAAGGCTATATGATCCGTTCGCGGCAGTAGTGGTCTGGGTATAGGTAAATACTCTACCCTGATTGGTCTTGATATCATTGGAGATAGTAACTCTTTGACCATCCGGTGCTTCCCCGCTAATAACGGCGCCCCTGACAACCTCAAATAATTTCACAAAGCCTGTATTATTCATATCAATATTGCCTTCATACATAACATTGTAAATATATTTACACGATTGTTCCATATTCCCGCCGCGGGCATATGGGTTTGGCACTGATTCATGTATCATCCGGTACTGCTTTAGACCGTTGGCATCGAAAATGTGCAGTTTTGATTCCATATTATCATACCATCTTTGTCCGTATATCATCTGGGACTGACCTGAAACTACAGCTTCAACCCGGTAATCCGTTGTATCATATGTCCATACAGCCATTACATCATTTATGGCATATGCCATGTAGGCGTTACTTGCGATATACCGGGATCCTGGATTATCACCGTTGTAGCTCAGGTTCCACAGAACTTCACTGGCTTCTTCTTCTGACTCTGCTGTAAAGAACGTGGATGCCCCTGGAAGGTTATTCTCTCCGCCGCCTATACCTGCCTGGAATGGGTTGGCGTTTGGTATGCGATGGGCAAAGTAGGTTATTACATGGCCGTAGTCCCACCAGGACATTACACCGTAGGCGGTGTCAGGATAATTAAAGGTCTCGCCAGTTGGTGGGCGGTCATATACTGCATCAAAGTCAAGGCCAGGGTCTGGCGTGTTAAAGCGCATCCAGTTAAGTGATTCATGCCACTGGTAATAATCAGAGGAGATCGCACCTCCGGCTGTGGTTTGGGATGAAATGCTGAAGTTGGGAAGAAAGACCATTATTATTACTATTGTAATAATGAAAATAGTCAGTAGATGCTGCGGCAGGTTGGATGATATGAAATCAGATAGGTCCTGTGGGGTTGAGACCCGGGTTCTAAAGCGTGCCGTAAGGTTCTTTAGTCCAGTGATATCAATAAGGGCAATTCCTATAAAACCGCTGAGTATGGCTACATTGACCGAATAGTAATAGAACCAGCGGTTCTGGCCTGTTGAGAGTGCAAACATGATAATGCACCACATAAGGAGTATGGCTTTTTCCGGTTCCCATTTGCGGAAGATGAGCAGGGCTCCGATGATGACCATGGCGAGAAGCGCGAGATAATAGGTTGATATTATTTCTAATAATCCCGGATAATTACCGAAGTTGTTGGGATATGCTGCAGCGCCGAATATCTGGCTGTGAGTTGGGGGAGAGGCTTCGGCGATTGTTAAATAACCACCCTCCCTGGACTGGAAGATGGTAAAGAACGTCTGGAAGCTTGATAATACTCCAGGGACAAATAATTTTGCCATAACCAGTCCAAGAGCATAGATGCCGGCAATAGTAAGGGGATAGTAGATCTTTTTAACGTCTTTTTCATTCATTTTAACTGATAACAAACCCAAAAGGAGGAAGAATATTGCACTTCCTAAAGTTATTAAAATATGGAGATATGAGTAACGTCCTGCCTGAAATGAATTTGCAGGGTCGACAAAAAATATCACAAGCGGGAATGCGAATAGATATGAGACTATGCTTATTAAACACAATCCTTCAACAGACCTGCCTCGCATATGATCAATAATATACTGTAAAATGATAAAAATTGCAATAATACCACCGAAAAAAACACCATTGGACCACTGCAGCATATATAAGCCAAAAGCAATACCGGAAAAAATAGAAATAATAATAGGGCCTTTTATTTTATTCCAGTTCTTATTTTGGATATCAGCGAATGAAATATCCTTTCCTCTAATTGATCTTACAGCTATGATGAAAAACATAATATATAGAGTACTGAAAAACACTTCACCGACATGATGGTCAGTAAAACCCAGTACTGAGCGGGATAGGATCTGTCCTGGCATCACAGCAACTATAAAGGCGCACAGCAGGCCGACACGCCTGTCAAATACTTCTTTGCCTATGAAATAAACCGGAAATATTAATAATGAACCGAAAATAGCAGGGAAATATGCACCTACTGTACGGGTAAGTTCAAGAGAGGGGGAACCACCTCCCAGGATCAGCGAGGTAGTAGCGATCATATATGTCCATAAGGGACCAAAATGGAGAAGTTGACCTGAAGAATAACGTGTAAAAGGGTCGAACCAGATCTTATTAGGAAAATTATCAATCATATTTTCAACAAGGCGCATGTGATATACAGCATCATCGGCAGCAAAACCAATAATATCATTTCTAAATACGGAATCATAAGGAAGTATTGCTCGTAAATAAAAGCTGATACAGAATATTAAAAATAAAAAAATTGTATAAATGAAAATGTTATTGCGAAAAAATGACGTTAAATATCCTGTTCTGGATTTCTTATCCGGAGATTCTGCTGATGTTTCAGTCAATTACTATCCCTCATATTTAAATTATATTGAACTCTATTAATATGACCTTCTATTATTGTTGAAATATAAATAAATGTTTTGATGCCATCACTTTAATTCGTATCTTGCATCTTCAACTGCATTCCAGGATCCGGATGTTGGGACTAAGAATGAAAAATTCATAATAAATTGAGTTATAACGAATGATAACAGCGTTGTTCCGATTTTTGGTACCAGGAAAAATAATGGTAAAATTAAATATACAGGGTTTTGTAAAACGATCAAAGGGTACATAAGGATTATAATTAGTAGAATTAACGGAGAGATCATATGGGTCATAAGTGCATATGGATATATAAATTTACCAAACATTCCTTTTCCAAGCATATCAAAATTATGTAAATATACTCTTCTTAAACCATTTATCCGTTTCATTTTTTGAATTATCCTGCCTTTAACACTTAATGGGACCCTCTCAAATACAATAGCTTTTGGTTCGTATGTTACACGGTAACCTGATCTGATGACCTTAAAAAGAAGATCCGAATCATCTGCATAAGCATCCGGATCGATCTTTATTTTTTTTAATAGGTCTGTTCTGAAACTCATTAACGGTCCGTTACATACGGAAACTGAGTGGATATTACTTTCTCCGAGTCTCCAGATATCATAATAGAAGCGGTATGAATCTTCCTGTGATTTTGAATGTCTGGACTTGTCTGAGATGATGACGATTTTTCCTGTGACTCCTCCGATATTCGGATCTGTATAATTTTTTGATATTTGTAATAATGAATCTTTTTTTAGCAGGGCATCGGCATCGGATATGACGGTTATTTCGCTGTTTAATGTGGAAAATAGCCAGTTTAAGGCTCTTGCTTTTCCTTTGCCGGCCTGGCTTTGGATAACTTTGGCGTTTAATGATGTTTCTTCTATGGTTTGCAGAGATATTTTCTTAGAATTATCAGTGGAATGATCGTCCAGGAGTATAATTGTTAATTTTTCGTGGGGATAATCGAGTTTGGAGGTGTTTTCAATTTTTTCTTTAATTGTTGTTTCTTCGTTGTACATTGG
>JAIOQW010000035.1 GCA_021108405.1 Methanosarcinales archaeon | reverse complement strand
AATACTATGATGTGTGTAGGTTCAGACTATTATGAGAAATAGAATAGCACCGGCAACCACTATCGATTTTCAGTGGGATATTTTTTTGGGGGGTCCGTCCCCCCCAAAATCTGGAACGTTTGATTTAGCAGATATTTGAGTCATGGATTAAGATTAAAATATAATCCTATAGAGAAAAAATATAGCAATATCCCTATATTTAGAACCAATCCGTTATTTCAGTTCTTTCATCATTGCTATCTCATCGCAATCAGGAAACCTGGGACATTTTATACACATACTCCACAGCTTATGAGGAAGAATCGACTTATCCACCACCGTAAAACCATGATGTTCGAAAAACTCTTTTGCATAGGTAAGTGTTACCACATGCTTGATCCCGAGTTCAGGTGCTTCATCTAAACATGCTTTGAGGATCATTGAGCCGTATCCCTCTCTTTTCTTATCAACAGATACAGCTAACGATAAGATCTCACCGTAATCTTCCCATGTCACACGCAGAGCACCGCAGGCAATAATATTTTCTTTGATCTCGATTACATGAAAATCTCTGATATGTTCGTACAGCTCACCGATAGCCTGTGGCAGCATCAATTCCTGCTTCGCATAAATACTAATAAGATGTTTGATCTGTGGAACATCTTTAATATTAGCCTTTCTCAGTATACAGTCATTCATCATGTTTTATCCTATCCTCGATAATGATCCAAACATTCGATTATCAATCAATAATAATGGCAGGTCTGCCAGGTAAGGCTCCTGCGGCCTTTTTCTCCTGAGAATCTTCTTCCCTGTAGAATTCGATTACACAATTAAATCTTGATTCCAGGATCAATGCTACCTCATTCAAGAACGAAAATTCACCCTCCTGTCCCATATCAACATAAGGTGCTAATGCAGGATCATTCAGGTATTTTCCAAGGATCTGGTTCACCTGTTTACCATAACGCTTCAGATCAGTTGACATCAATGCCTTCATGATCTGGCCCCGGTCCTTTGTCTTAGCAAACTCTTCCTTAAAAAGGTTGGCCAGTCGGAACTTCCATCCGGCAGCCGAATAAATTCTTATTCTTTTCGGAGAGGTAATTCTTGCTACTTTAATGATCTCCCTGATATCATCGCTAAGGTCGCTGAGTAAATCCCATTTGAACTCATTCATTTCACTTACCACTGTTTCATCACATATCGGCCATCTTGCCCTGATAATAAAACCATCATGTCCTGTCAATTCCCAGACTTCTTCACACAAGTGTGGTATTACCGGACTTAATAGTACAGCCGCAGTCATCCTTGCTTCATTATAAATATCCTTATTGATAGGCGTCTTGCTGTAAGTTGATAATTCATCGATCAGGATCATGATATGTGTAATAGCGTCCTTGAGTTTTAATTCCTCAAAATTATAAGTAGCATCTCTTATACTCTTGTGGGTGATGAATTTGATGTAATTATCCCTGGCATCTATTGTATCTTTTAGCGAGCCAGGCATTTTAATAAGCAAGTGGAATGACTTCTCCAACGATTTATAAACACTCTCAATACCGGCATCTGACCATTCCAATTCTCTTTCGGGATTCGATCCGAAAAGTATAAAGAAACGTGCAGCATCAGCACCGTAATTGTCCATCAGTATCCGGGGATCGATCACATTACCAAGGCTCTTGGACATCTTTGCACTTTTGTGCGTATATTTATTGCCGCAGGCATTACACGTGGATCCTTCATAATCTTCAGGCGGCAGGAACCTGTTACATAATTCACAGTAGGGAGCCTCTTTATTCACCATACCCTGACATAGCAGCCTGCTAAACGGCTCGTCTATCTCGCTTAAGCCTATATCCCTGAGGGCCTTGGTAAAGAACCTGGCATACAACAAATGAAGAATGGCATGTTCGATACCGCCTATATACTGGTCTACTGGCATCCAGTAGGAAACAGGTTGTTTATCAAAAGGTACTTGCCCTGAAAAGGGGCTGCAATATTTAAAGAAATACCATGATGAATCCACAAACGTATCCATAGTATCTGTCTCTCTATGTGCAGGAGCTCCGCATTCGGGACAGGTGGTATTGATAAATGAACTTGAAGTAGCCAGCGGGTTTCCACTACCTGTGAATTCCACATCCTTGGGTAATTTAACAGGCAGGTCTTTAAATGATACAGGTACAGACCCGCATTTATCACAGTGGATGATAGGGATTGGAGTACCCCAGTAGCGCTGCCTGGATATGAGCCAGTCCCTGAGTTTATAATTAACAGTACTCTTGCCGAGTTTTATTTCTTCCAGCTTCTTGCTGATCTTCATAATAGCATCATGATTGTCCAGACCATCGAATTCGCCGCTGTTCACGAGTATCCCTTTTTCGATATAAGCCTCTGTCATTTTGTCAGGCGAAAGGACTTTGTCCCGGGGCCGGATAACCACTTTGACAGGAAGATCATGCTCCTTAGCAAACTCAAAGTCTCTTTGATCATGAGCAGGTACTGCCATGACAGCTCCGGCACCGTATTCATATATCACGAAATTGCCTACATAAACAGGTATCTCATCATTGGTTAACGGGTTTATTGCATATTTTCCAATAAACATTCCTTTTTTTTCTTTATCTGCTGCAGTGCGCTGGAATTTGTCCTCCTGCTGTACACTGGCAAGGAATGTTTCAAAAGCTGCCTGGTATTTTGTACCTTCAACCCAGTCCTTTATCAGTGGATGCTCAGGTGCAAAGACCATAAAGGTCACTCCGAATACAGTATCAGGTCTTGTTGTGAAGATAGGAATAGTCTCGCCACTATTGACTATATTGAAATTTATGATAGTACCCTCACTACGTCCTATCCAGTTGCGCTGCATGGTCTTGACAGATTCGGGCCAGTCCAGGTCATCCAGGCTTGTGAGAAGTTCATCTGCGTAATCCCTGATCCTGAAGAACCACTGTTCCAGTTCACGCTGTTCTACTATAGATGAACATCTCCAGCATCTATTGTTTATGACCTGCTCATTAGCCAGTACTGTGTTGCAGTCCGGACACCAGTTGATCACTGCCTTTTCCCTGTATGTGAGACCTTTTTCATAGAATTTTAAGAATATCCACTGGTTCCATTTATAATAATCCTCATCAAGGCTCTGTATCTGTCTTGACCAGTCATAGGATAATCCCATCTCCTGCTGCTGGTGTTTAATGGCATTAATATTACTGCGTGTCCAGGCTTCAGGTTCTATCTTCTGCTTAATAGCAGCATTTTCTGCAGGTAGTCCGAATGCATCGTAACCCATTGGATATAGTACATTAAAACCATTAAGCCTTTTATATCTGGCAATACTGTCCCCTATAGCATAATTGCGCAAATGACCCATGTGCAGTGAGGCAGAAGGGTAAGGGTACATCTCAAGACAGTAGTATTTAGGCTTAGAAATATCTTCAGTGGCTTTAAAGCATTTAGATTCTTCCCAGAGGTACTGCCACTTTGGTTCAATCTCTTTTGGGTTGTATTTGTGGGACATTAGTGATCACTTCGATAATCCGGGTTAATGATATGAATATTAGTATATAAGTATTATATCATCAATAGACTGTGTAGTTCATA
The DNA here is from genome assembly GCA_021108405.1 of Methanosarcinales archaeon. GTDB lineage: Archaea > Halobacteriota > Methanosarcinia > Methanosarcinales > Methanocomedenaceae > Methanomarinus. Next base: position 1,532 of record JAIOQW010000035.1, on the reverse strand, counting down.
TTATCAATTTATGCTTGATTTACTACAGGAACTATGGGTTATAGCACCTGCGAAACACGAGTCCACACACAGACAGCACTTTGTACATTCTTCCACATTTGGTGCTGTAGCATAGCCTTTTTTCATATCAAGTTCAAAAACTCCAACCGGACATATGTCCACACACCTGGCACAACCTATACACTTGCCTGAACGAATCTCTATTGTTATGCCATCTGATTCATATTTTATTATTACCATTATGGTTATCCTCCAATGGGAATTTTGATCTATACCTGCAAAAGGATTCGGATCTTGAACAAAATCCTCCCTTCGGTCGGATTTTCTTTAACCGACATTCCAGAGGAATGGAGGATTAGAAAATGTGAACGAAGTGAGCATTTTCGATATATCAAGTTATACTTGATATACTATGAAAATTGTATAAATATACTTCTTAATATGTTTTTCTAATTATAGGCCTTGGGATAAAATCATTCAATCTGCAGTCCTATAATTTCGCAGTCTTCTTCAGTAAAACTTGTAAGGAACTGGATATTGAGATTATTGATATGGCAATTAATCCGGATCATGTACATCTGTTTATTCAATTTCCTCCAAAGTATTCCGTAAGCTTTATTGCAAAGAAAATTAAAGGAAGGAGTAGTAGGATATTACGAAAGGAATTCCCTTAAACTTAAAAAGTGGTGTAAGCAAAGTCTATGGGCACCAAGTTGTTATCATGGAAGTGTTGGACATGGTTGGGAAGTTGTTGAAAAATATATTGCCGGACAAGATAGAAAACCAAAAGGCTGAGGTTCATAAACAGGCCTTGGACTTTAAGTCCGAGGTATAGTGACTACTAATCCATGCTCGTAAATTAATATAATACGAAATTATTTATTATTGACTTTTTTTGGTACAGGCTAAACGAACCACATAAATAGAAAAAACATTTTAATATATTGAAGGATTTAACAATGGAAATTAAATTACCAAATGATTTTGGAAATATTGAATTTGATTCATGGAGTGTTCGTAGTATTGAATCTCCTTTTGACTTGAATGCAGAAGATTTTTTGAAATTTGCTGAAGAAGATATTGAAGGTATAGAAGCTAAAGATAGAATCAATGCGCTTGGTAATATAAAGAGAGCCATCGAAAACAGAGTGGACCTCCTTCATTATGCATTTGGATTTAGAAATGTAAGAGAAAATGGGGATTTTCCTACAAAATTAGAAAGATTAAATGAATTAAACATTGTAGCTCCAAGGATATTAAGAAAAATCAACAAAATTAGAAATTTACTTGAGCATCAGTACAAATTACCAGATAAAGAAGAAATTGAAGATGCAGTAGATATTGGAATATTATTTATCGAATATTCAAATAAATTTATTTATAAATTTATGGAAGAATTCAACGGAATATATGATGATAATGGTGTGTCATCTATAAGTTTTAAAGAGGGTAAAATCAAAGTAATTTATTGGGACCAGTATAGATTTGGGGCACAAAAAATATATTCAAAATATCCAGTAACACTGGTGAAA
>JAIOQW010000256.1 GCA_021108405.1 Methanosarcinales archaeon | reverse complement strand
AATCCAGCCATTTCCAGTTCCTTTTCTACTACTTTTACAGCACCTCCGCCCCATCCATATGACCCAAAAGCCACAGCTTGTTTACCTCTGGGGCGCAGTCCTTTGAGGTATGTTAAAAATTCGCTAACGGATGGAAATATACCGTTGTTCAGGGTAGGCGAACCCACTATGATCACAGGTGCTTCCAGTATATCTGTTATTATATTGCTTAGATCGTTCTTTCTAATGTTTATTAGTTTTACGTCCACTCCAACCGCTTTTATGCCTTCCAGTATTGATTTTGCCATGATATGAGTACTGCCCCACATAGTATCGTAGATGATCAGCACTTTTTTATTAGTCTCACCTCTGGCCCAGCGCCCGTAAGCTTCTATTATCTTTGTGGGATTTTTCCTCCAGATAATTCCGTGGCCCGGTGCGATAATATCGATATCAATACCCAGTTCTTTAACAGTATCAATATATTTCAGGATGATCCGGCTAAAAGGCATCAGGATATTGGCATAATATTCAGCAGCCTCTGCCATTACATCCTCCACTTCATCATCAAAAGGCTTTGAAGTTGCAATATGCTGCCCGAAAGCATCACTAGACAGCAAAATCTTATCTTCTTTAATATATGTGTGCATACTATCAGGCCAGTGCAGCATAGTGGTTTCGATAAACATCAGGGTCTTGCTGCCCAGGCTTAATTCAGAACCTGTTGTAACGATCTCAATATCCCAATCCTCACAGCCGTCTGCCTTATAGTGCAAATACAGACCTTCCTTACCCTTCTTTGGGCAGTATATCGTTGCGTTTGGTGCTATTTTCATTATAGCGGGAAGTGATCCGGAATGGTCCATTTCAACATGGTTTACAATTACATGGTCAATCTTTGCAGGATCTACTATCTGGCTTATCCGTTTGAGCATCTCGGCTGAAAACTCAGCTTTTACAGTATCCACAAGTGTATTTTTTTCATCCACTATCAGATATGCATTATACGTGGTCCCTCTTGGGGTTACATAACCATGAAAATCCCTCAGGTTCCAGTCTATTACACCTACCCAGTATACACCACGGGCCAATGCTAATGGTTCTACTTTATCTGTCAATTATAACACCTCATACCTCACGTTTCCATTCGAAACTGTGTAACAGCATCGATAAAACCGTCAATAAGCTCCACATGTCCGTGTTCAAAAGATGCCATCATATCAAAGAACTCCCTTTGTTCGGGATTGTGTGTCCATGCTGCAAGTTTTTTATAGAAATTCTCATTCTTCTGCTCAAACCGTAAAGCACTCATCAATACATCCAGCTCACCAGGTTTTTTTTCTGTGAACTCACTGGTAAAGGAACTAGTAAAATCCGGTGGAGCAGTCTCATTGAAACCAGATAAATGCCCGGTTTTTAGAAAATCATTGAGATATTCTATATGCCTGCCCTCTTCTGCTGCGAGATATTTGAATATATCCTTTGCAGCTATATAAGTTGAAGTCCCGGCTTTCTCAAGATAAAAATCATATCCTTGTTGTTCAATCGCAAGTGCAGTATTTACTGCATCTTCAATGGTTTCAATATTGTCAGTTGAACCTTTAAACTCTATCATTATGTCTGTTGACATGTCTATCACCTATTTATCAACAATACTTATCCGGATTGTTATCGAATTCCTTCTTGCAGCCAGGGGCACAGAAATAATATTTATTCCCCTTGTATTCGGAAGTGTACTGTGCCGTTGATTCATCCACTTCCATCTTGCAGATAGGGTCTATTGCCATTTTACATCACCACATTTTCTTAAAAAAAATAGACTATGATCTATCTATCACGGTTATGTTATATATTTCCTTCTGAGATCGGAGAGAACTCCACGAAATTTCCCGTAAAGCCAGTGAACACCCGATGCACCCCGCAGTAACGCGGTATTCAAATGTCAGCATCCTCGTAGATAAAATATTCACCTTCATGCAGGATATGGCTGTACTGTACCGTCCCGTTCTTAGAAAGTTCAATCCATACTTTGTCCCCGTTCACGCCCATCATCCTGTGCACAATCTCTGTGCCATCACTAAGATTGTAGCGTTCGCCCATGCTAAGCAGGATGCTGTCAGGATCAGTATTGCAAGGATGTATAGCTACAGGTGCTACTCGTGAAGATGCAGAACGAAACTCCGTTCACATTTTCTAATCTTCGGCTCTTCCAGAGCCTCAAGCAAAGATTCTACGAATCTTTTAGTCTTCAGCTTCTTCGAAGCTTCAATCAAGAAAATCCGAGCGGAGGGAGGATTTTGTTCCTATTGTTACCGATATCCATAACAGGCAAGTCATGAACCACACATTATATCAGTGTTCTTCTCAATCATACCACATATTTGAAACCGAAAGTCTTACCACCTGCCATCCTTCAGACAGGTCTATGTTCTGCTCTGTTTCTATTGTGTTGATCTTACCCCATCCGTTATCCAGGCTCAAAGAAATACTGAGATTGTTAACTTCAGTAGCCGAATATATCCGGATATCTGTCATTTGAACATCTTTGCCGACAGTGTAATCACTCATACTTATAGAGAATCCATCAAAAACTTCTTCTAACTGTTTTCCCAACTGGATCCCATGGGATTGTCGCATATTTATCCCAACGTCCCCTGACAATCTGTTAATCTTGAGAGCTTTTCCATATTTGGTATCAATTATTGCAGTAGTTGTATCGCCGGTAACTTCCGGATGTTCATACATTTCCAGTACATTTCCCTTATCATCCAGTAGAACCGGAACATACAATGTCATTTCACCAGTGTCAGAGCTCACGTGGATCGATGTTGCAGAACTGGCGTAATCGGCAATGATGCTAAACATCAAGGTAAAAAAAAGTAAAACCAGTATGATCAACCCTATACATAGATTCCTAATGATCTTTAGAGATCCTGGTATTTCTTTTTTGGAATAAACCATTCCATCGGCAATAAACATTCCCAGACTAAGTGAAGCGCCCGCTGTTGCTATGGCAAGTATGGATAACAGCAGCATAATAAGGATAATAGCTAAAAAGAAAATATCACCAAAATGCTGTTGGGTTCCCATATCTTTCAGGAAATAGGTCAAATGCTTACCGAAAATATATATTCCAGTACCAACCATTCCTCCCAGGACACCGGATACTGCCAGCAGGACCATGCTTCTGGCTTTTGGTAGACCGAAGATCAATCCTGCAATACCCAGCACGATCATATTTGTGGCAATTTGGGTAATATCTCCATTGGTTTCAATAAGAATGGTTCCTAAAAGTGAAGCTGCTCCACCACTAAAGATCCCGGCAATTACACCAAGTTTGAAATATTCTTTCTCTTTTTCAAAAATATATCCCATATATACGCCAAACACAGTGAAAACAATGAAATAGGAGCTAAATATCATACCAAAAAATAATAATAATATTGTTCCAATACCTGCACCCATTAATAATCCTAATGCACCGTGTATTCCATAATGCCTGAGATTTTGTATATTCAAATTGTTAGAGCTCATAGTACTTCACATCATTATTCATATCTTTCTTTTCAACTCCAGGCACATCAGTATTGACTATAATCTTGTCTGCAGTATCCTGTATATCCACGACGGTTTTACAGTTATTCTATCACCGCCGATGGCTGGAAGCAATCTGCCAGAAACAGGTTCAATATCTCCGATCGCTTTATTTATTCATTCTTGCATCTTTTGTAATTCATCAAATGAGTCTAATCTTCTTCTATATATTATTACCACTATAATCGTTGATGTTTAATTATTATTAGTTCTCAATATTTATACCTATCCTTCGTTATTAAAAATGGAATATCTCGTATAAAAAATATATTGTATGAAATGAAATTAGGTTCTTTTATTCAATATCAAGATAAAATGTAGTATATGAGTCTGTGACAAAATCAATATAACAGCTTTATGTTGTCAAGAACAAAATCCTCCCTTCGGTTGGATTTTCTTGAGTATATTTTCTTACAGAATATATACTATAAAAAACTATATACAAGCCCTTTTCATGTAAATTTGTATCCACCTTAATTCAGACTTTGTGATTATATTTAAAGACCAAAAAGATAAATAATTAAACCTCTTTTATTCCTTTAAAATTGGAATCGATGTGAATGAATAAAATTAAATCTCGTGAAAAAGCACCAGAAGATAAGAAAGCACCTTTTGATTACGAAAAAGAAAAAAAGACATTCAAATGGGATATTCCTGAAGATTATAATTTTATTGATACTATCAGGAATTGGACAAAAGACGCAACAAAGTTGATAGCAATTACCGAGCATCCTGATGGGAATGTTGAGAAAGCAGGATACAGGGAAGTCTGGGACAATGCCATGAGGTTCTCAAATGTCCTTAAGGGTTCAGGCATCGTAAAAGGTGACAGGGTTTTGGTATTACTTCCCAGGGGAACAGACGTCTATACTGCAAGTATTGGCATTTGGGCAATAGGCGGCGTGGTTGTTCCCTGTACGATAATGCTAAGAAGAGCAGATATTGAATACAGGATACTGGATGCCGGTGCCAGGGCTTTGATCACGAGCGATCCGATAGTTGCCGATGAGGTTGATACAATAAGAGATAAAATCTCAATTGACAACCTATTCTTTTCAGGTGAAAGGGAAGGATGGAGGGATTTCAGGCAGGAGATCAATAAGGCATCAGGAGATCTAAGGCTTGAAAAACTTACCAGTTCCGATCCCTTTACCATCAATTACACCTCAGGAACCACAGGTGCACCTAAAGGTGTGTTACACACTCATTCATTGATGCACTGCTTTGACAGACTAAACAAGTATTACTGGTGGGATACGCAGCCGGACGAGCTATGCTGGGCAACAACTGAACCCGGGTGGGCCAAATGGTATTGGGCACCATTCGGAGCCATTGTAAACGGAGGCGCTACAAACTTCCATTACTCTGGCAGGTTCGGACCTGAAAAATGGTTCGAGCTACTTGAAAAATGGAGGATAAACAAGGTATGTATGACCCCTACGGAACTGAGGTCAATGGCAACAATCGATGATTCAGATAAGAGATATAACCTGGAGAAACTGAAGGTCATCCTGACTGCAGGGGAGCCCTGCACACCAGGCATTATCAGGTTCTTTAATGA
>JAIOQW010000265.1 GCA_021108405.1 Methanosarcinales archaeon | reverse complement strand
GGGATGTGCTTGAAACGGCCAACAAGGTATGGGAGGAAGCAAGAAAGAAACTGGATGAGGCTCGCAACTTGCACGATCTGCTGAATAAAAAATACCAGAAAGTGAAGGTGGAACTTGACCTTAAGGATGGCGAACTAAAACATGTTGAAAGTAAACTTGAACGATCCAGGAAGAGCACTCCCGATGACGAACTCGAATCAGAGCTTTCGAAGTACACCGAGACTGTCCATACAGAAGTGGAGAACTTCAAGTCAGCCGAGGCAAATCTCCGTGACAAGGAACCTGATCAAGTAAGAAGTCTGGCGGAAACAGCGAAGGAGTCTTTGCAAACGGTAGAGAAAACGCGTGAAGCGGCGCAGGAAGAAAATACGGAAGTGCGAACTCGCCTCAAGATCTTCGGTGAAGAGGGCTTGCATGAGAAGCTCCATGCAGCCCAGAGTCATCTCGATCACATACAGCAAGAAAACGCAGCGATGATCCGGAGAGGTTTGGCGGCCAAGTTGCTTTACGAAACCATGAAAGAGGAACGTGATAAAGTACGTCTTGCCTATGTGGCTCCTCTCAAAGAGAAAATAGAGACGCTCGGACGTCTTGTATTCAACAACTCCTTTGAGGTCGAGGTAACTGAAAAATTAGAAGTTTCCAGTCGGACCATGGATGGGTACAATATCCCATTTGAGTCCTTAAGTGGTGGCACAAAAGAACAGATTTCTCTAATATCTCGTTTAGCCTGTGCGATGACGGTTTCAAAAGACGGTGGAGCCCCCCTTATTTTAGATGACGCTCTGGGATATTCAGACCCAAAGCGGCTTAAATTGATGGGGGCTGTTCTTGCGAAGGCAGGTCGAGAATGTCAAATCATCATCCTTACTTGTGTACCAGACCGATATAGCAATGTCGGTGAGGCAATAGTAGTTAGATTGGGATGATTACGAAAACCGTTATGTAAAGGGTTTCAAATAAGAGTGTATCAGAAATTGAGATGGTTGAAAACAGTCAAGGATATACGAACTCAAGTTCGGATATCAATGAGTTATATGCAATGCTCGGCTTGGGTAATGTTAGCGCCTTGCCGTCCATGGCCCGGTGAAGAGAATTGATTAAATTTCTTTAAAGGAAAACAATAGAATATCAATGTTAACCAAATGCGCGGCAATAAACAAGCGGCACTATTAAGAGAATGCAATAACAATGAAGATAACTCAAATATCGGTTAAAAACTTTCGACTCCTTGAAGACGTTAAGCTATGTCTCGAAGACGGCGCCACGGTCATCGTTGGGCGGAATAACAATGGCAAGACGTCATTGACAGAACTTTTCCGGCGTCTCCTTGATGAGAAAGCTCCAAGAATCAAACTTGAGGATTTTTCGTTGGGTGTGCATGAGCAGTTCTGGGTCGCGTACGAGCTGCACGAAAGAGGATCGGAAGAGGCTGACATCCGACAAGCTCTCCCACTAATTTCAACAACACTGAACATTGAATATGGGAAGGATGAAGATCTCGGCCCGCTCGCCGATTTCGTCATCGACCTAAACGAAGAATGCACTTCCGCCCAGATACATATCAGTTATGCACTCGCTGCAGGAAAGATTGAACAACTATTAGGAAACTTGGAGTATGATAGGACAATCTTCTTCAAAGCCCTCAAGGAGCGAATTCCGAAATTCTTCGGAATACTGATCGAAGCACATGACCCTAACGACCTAACCAATCGAAAAGCCTTAGAAACCGCGAACTTGCGAGCACTCCTCCAGTTCGGTTTCATCAATGCGCAACGTGCGCTTGATGATGCATCAAATAAAGAGAAGGCCGTCCTTGGGAAAGTTTTTGAGAAGTTGTTTACTGCCGCGACATCTAAGACAGCAAATACCGATGACCAAACCACCGCCAACACCCTAAAGACTGCGGTAAACGATGTTCAAAATAAGATTGATGCGGATTTCAACGATCAGTTGCAAAATCTTGTTCCTACATTTGACCTCTTCGGGTATCCAGGTTTGACTGATCCGCAGCTCTGCACCGAGACCGTCTTGAAGGTGGAACAACTACTTTCAAACCATACAACTGTTGGGTATCTTGGGGCGAACGGTGTAAATCTTCCTGAATCCTACAACGGACTCGGTCCGCGCAATCTAATCTTTATCCTCCTTAAGCTGTTCGAGTTCTTCATAGAGTTCGCGAACCGACCTCCAGCTTCTGGCATTCATCTGGTTTTCATCGAGGAGCCAGAAGCACATCTACATCCACAGATGCAGGGCGTATTCATTCGAAAACTCGAAGACATTCGTAAACTTTTTGCTGCTCGTTACAACAATGAAAACCCGTGGCCGGTTCAGTTTGTGGTAACAACCCATTCGTCCCATATCGCGAATGAAGCGACTTTTGACTCCATGCGGTATTTCCTGACGAAAAAGCGCCAAGCGGGATCCGTCATGCTGAAAACTGAGATTAAGGATCTCCGCAGCGGATTGGGCGACGAGGATGAGGAGAATCGGGAGTTTCTTCACAAGTATATGACCCTAACTCGCTGCGACCTACTTTTTGCGGATAGAGCGATATTAATCGAGGGCGCAACGGAGCGTTTGCTTCTGCCTGAGATGATCCGCAAATCTGATGATTCCGTAGCAGATACTGATCCAAAGCTGGGGAGTCAGTATCTTACCATTATGGAGGTAGGGGGTGCTTATGCACACCGCTTCTTCAGGCTTCTTGATTTCCTGAACCTTCGAACGCTTGTCATCACTGATCTTGATACTACCAAGAAGATGACAAAAGAGAACAAGGCTGGCAAGACTATCATTACATGGGAAAAATGCCCGGTTTCCAAAGGTGAACGAACCAGTAACAGTTGCATCAATTCCTGGTTTAAGGGCTCCTTGGGAGCAAATCCTTCTTGCGATGATCTATTAACGAAGGATTCTGCGGAGAAAACGGAAGGCAATCGACGTTTGGCTTTCCAAATTCCTCATGTTGACGGAGATGCATGTGGTCGAAGCTTTGAAGACGCTTTTTTGCTGGCGAATCCAGATAAATTTAGGATCACTGGAGAGAATCCCCACGACCAGGAAGCACAATCATGGGATTTAGCAGCGGGGATTGACAAGACTGACTTTGCCATGGAATATGCCATTCTTGATACCGATTGGACAACGCCGCGCTACATTGAGGAGGGGTTACGGTGGCTCGCCGGTAATGCTCCTTCCACGGCAGATCCTGATGCAGGAATAACAGAAGCAATGGAGGGGGCAGAGGAAAATACCGATGCTTGAGACGCAGCAAACCAATCCGGCGGAGAAGGCTGCCCAAAGAGCCTTGGACGAGATGTTCGAGTGCATCCGGGCACGCCAGAACTTCAGATTGGAAGCAGGGGCTGGCGCAGGCAAGACATACTCCCTTGTAAAGGCCCTGAGGCTAATCATCAATGAACAAGGTGGTACTCTTCAACGTCGAAGTCAGCAAGTTGCTTGCATTACATACACCAATGTGGCGACTGATGAAATAATCTCACGAACCGATGGACATCCCGCTGTCAATGCCTCGACAATCCACTCATTTTGCTGGGACCTGATCAAGAGCTTTCAGCCGCTGCTGAAAGCAAAGGTTTCTGAGATTGATGCATGGTCTGAAAAATTAGAAGAAGCGGGCGGTGTCGGAACACGAAGGATTGATTATGATTTAGGGTATCGAAGCATAAACGAGACTCACCTGCTCTTACATCATGATGACGTCCTGACTCTGGCTATTGCCCTGATGGAGCAACGAAAGTTCCGACAAATCCTTACCGCTCGTTTTCCGATTATCTTCATCGACGAGTATCAGGATACAAATGCAGGTTTTGCAAACAGCATCTTGCAGCACTTCATCGTTTCTTGCACTGGCCCTCTGATTGGGCTATTTGGGGACAGTTGGCAAAAGATCTATCGTGATGGAAGTGGACTCATAGAACATGAGAACCTTAAACAGATAGGTAAGGAGGCAAATTTTCGCTCAGTCAAGGATATCGTAGATGTGTTGAACAGTATGCGTCCAGACCTTCCTCAAGAAGTTGAGAACCCTGAGGCTACTGGTTCAGTTGCTGTCTATCATTCCAATGAGTGGGTGGAGGGGACACGACGGAAAGGAAGCCATTGGAAAGGCGACCTTCCAACTGAAGATGCCCATAGGTTTCTTGAAAAGTTGCGAGAGCTTTTGTCTAACGAAGGATGGGATTTTGACAAAACAAAAATCCTGATGCTTACACATGGCGTTTTGGGAGCTGAGCAGAACTACGCCCAAATTGTCAGTGCATTCCGCTACAACGACTCATTCATTAAGAAGGAAGACCCCCATATTGCATTTCTTGTCGATACGGTCGAACCCGCATGCGCAGCCTTCCAGAATGGTCGCTATGGCGAGATGTTCGTCACGATTGGCGCTCGCTCCGATTGTATCCGAAGCCTTGAGGATAAGCATACATGGGCAAGGAATATGCGGTCGTTGATTGAGCTTCGTGAGACCGGAACGATAGGTGATGTCTTAGATCTTTTGAAAGAGACACGCCGCCCCAGATTACCGCATACTGTGCAAAGGACTGAGACCGAGTTAGCAAACACGAGTCCAGAGGATATAGAAAAATCTCTTACCTTGACCCAGATCTACAAACTCAGGGAGATTCCCTACACGGAACTTATATCCCTTGCTCTCTTCGTTAACGACCATACCCCGTTCTCTACCAAACATGGAGTTAAGGGGGCAGAATTCGAGAACGTTTTAGTAGTACTGGGAAGAGGGTGGAACCATTACAATTGGAATCAATTTCTCGAATGGTTTCCGAACCGTTTTCAAGCCAACAAAGCTGATTTCTACGAGCGGAATAGAAACCTCTTTTACGTCGTCTGTTCGCGCCCGAAGAAACGATTGGCTTTATTATTCACTCAAGAGCTTTCGGAAGTAGCTTTAGATACCCTTCGATCTTGGTTTGGAGAAGAAAATGTTAATCCTCTCACGTTTGGTTAGTCGAGTTTGGGGAAATTATTTCAAGGATGGTACGGTGAAGAAGCGGTTTGAGGAACTGGACGGGTATGTCAGAGCTCGATTACGGAGTTTTCGGGTGAAGAGGCGTACCTGGAGATCATTTTGTATACGCTTCCGAAACCCGAACTTGAGAGAATGGGTCTGGTCTCGCTTAGTTCATTACTTGAATAGTCCATCTC
>JAIOQW010000060.1 GCA_021108405.1 Methanosarcinales archaeon | reverse complement strand
TGTTCTAAAAAATAAAAGTGTAAACGATGTTATGGACCTAATATGCACTTGAGGTATAAACGATGTGTTGAGCTTTTTTATGTAAACGATGTTATGGACCTTACCACCTAAACAATTCAATTTTTTTATAGAATATTTTGATATAGGAAATAATAGTTATGAACGAATAGAAATATCAACTTATTTGGTAGGAGAAAAAGATGGGATAATAGATCTCTATAAATTATTTGAATGGGAGTTAATTAAATGACTTATATAAATTTATTAACATCTAGTATTTCACTCATGAGTAAAATTTACAAATCATTAGATTTCGCATCACCAGAAGGTCGAGATTTGGAATTTTCATATCCTACTCAAGAAATTGAAGTATCTTGGCTCTTATCAATTCCTACTGGATTTAAAAGATTCGGTAGAGGTAAAATTTTATTTAATTTCCCCGAAATAAATAAAATTTCATTAAGAAATTTACCATTATATACAGAATCAGATGCTATCATAAAAACTGATACTGGATATATTTTGGATGTTAAGAAATTGGATGAGAGTGAAAAATTTTTATTATCTGTGACCTATAAGGCTCCACGAACACTTGTTGAAGACTTAATTGCAGTTCAAAACTCAAAATCAGCAATGAATATAGATAATGGTATAGAAGAATATTGGTTATCCGTTGCTCTAAAAAAGAGAGCAATTTTAGGGGATGTTTTCAAAGGTTTCAGTATTTATGGTTTTGAAAATAATATTAAAATTAGCATTCAAAATCCAGTAAGTACAGCTATACCACATTCATTTATTGAACGTTTAATTAATATCACTAAATTTATAAAGGCAACTGATCGTGAAGACATGCATAAAGTATCGCATCAAAGATTGAGACATCAACGGTCAAAAACAAAACATGAAGATGAAAGAAAATTAATATTAGATTTGAGCAATAATTTTTGTTCGAAAAAATCATTCTTAAAATTTATAAACGTTGATAAACCATTTATTTATACAGATGCGATTCAAGGAGACTGTAATTATAGTAATATTCCATTTGATGTTTTTCCAAAATCAATGTCAGTTGTGACAACTACAAATATTAATTTTGATAATCCGACAGCCGAAGGTAAATTATATTTTAAAAAAAATACCTTCAGAGATGAAATAATTACTTTTTTTGAAGAACATGGTTATTAAAAGTACTTTATGATTTATTTAAAAACTTCGTGTAGTATTAATTAGGATTTTTTTATAATTTATTCAATAGTAAATAGATTTTACAAATTGAGAGAATGATCGTAATTCAATAATTCTATTATGTTTATTCAATTGCAAAAGAATTGAATCCTGGTTTTGCCCACACGCCGTCTCCCAAACATTACAAGCACGTGAGCATGCTTTTCACTGAGTTGTTCAAGGTTTCTGATTGCCTGTAGTTCGTTTTTCCTGTTTTGAAATTTCGTATTATGTAATTCTATCTTTTAGTATAATACTGTTTTGTAGAATTAAGTTCTGGTGTGTGGAGGATGCTAATAAGTCGCCACATTTCTAATGTAAAGATATGCAACCCCTATTGGCGACGGGTTTGTTGTAAATGTTCTGGTATTGAAGGAGAGTTTCTACTTTTTTGCGCCGTCCGTTTTTTTGTATATCATTGCAGGCGTTGGGATTGGGACACTCATATATCTTCAGTCAATGGTATCTTACTATCTTTGTTTTTGCATTCATGAATTTCACATCACGTATTCCCATCCGCAAGCAGCCCGACCCTCATTGATGAGGAAGAGTATACTATAGGAATTCTCATTCGACATACTTGTTTTTCTATCTCGAAAAAAGCCGCCAGATAAGCCCGGATGCAGAAGCACCCGGATTAACCTGGCAGCAATCTCGTCGATAACTACTCCAAAAGAGCCTCTGCGAGACCCGGCACCTCTTCAGCGCCGACTGGAACAGTGACGCTCGAACCCTCGAAATCATCACCAATGGGCTCGTACCGCCCGCCCAGATGCTCGGCGAAAAACACATCGGTTACGGCGTATAACGACAGTATATTCTCAGGTCTCTCAAAGCCGTGCCCCTCGTCCGTGTACAGCAGATATGTCACCGGGATGTTTGCATCCTGCATCGCCTGGACAATCTGGTCGGATTCTTCCTGCAAGACACGCTGGTCATTTGCGCCCTGACCGATCAGAAGTGGTTTTTTGATATGATCCGCATAGAAAAGTGGCGATCGCTCGGTGAGAAGCGCTCTGCCCTCTTCTGTTCTGTGGTCGCCTATGCGCGTTGTAAGGAGCTCGATCTTTGGCTCAAAGTACGGTGGAATCGTCTCGAGTATTCTGGTCAGGTTTGTCATACCAAAGATTTCTTGGCCGCAGGCAAACTTATCTGGCGTGTTCGTCATGCCCCAAAGCGTTGCGTATCCGCCGTAACTGCCCCCCATGATCGCTACACGATCCGGGTCGGCTATCCCTTCCAGGACTGCCCAATCGACAGCGTCGATGAGATCATCCTGCATCTTGCCGCCCCACTCCAGATTGCCTGCATTGGTGAATTCTTTGCCAAATCCTGTGGAGCCGCGGAAGTTGACACTCAAAACAACATAGCTGCGGTTAGACAGCCACTGATGAAATGGGTCGTAGCCCCAGTAGTCGCGTCCCCATGGTCCGCCATGGACGTGCAACACCATCGGCAATGGCTCATCTGGACGCCCATTGGAATCACTGTCGCTTCCCACTGGCAGCGTGTAGTAACTTACCAGGTCCAGCCCATCACGTGACTTGATGACTGCTGGATGCATCTTTGCCAGCTGCAGATCCTCTAGTGCCTTCTTATGCGTGAACAGGAACTCTGCTTGATTATCTTCACGGTCATAGCGGTAGTACCGCACCGGACCGTCATCCATGAGGTAGGCGACTATCCAGTAGTTATCATCCAGTGTTCGGCTCACAACATCTACATCACCTTCATCAACCGTTTTCAGGTAGGCAAGGTCATCAGCGATGGACTTGTCAATGATCTGCCAGTGCTTGCGTTCGTAAGTGAAAGCAACTGCTTGAACGATCTTTTCAGTCGGATGGATCATGCTATCACTTACATCAGAACGCGAGTCCTCTGCAATCAAGGTCTGCTCGCCGGTTGTGATGTTGAGACGATAGATGTCGGGAAGTGCGGGATCGCGGTCATTTAAGGCAATCAGGATCTCGTCAGGGAACTCCTGGCTGACCGCCTAGATGCTGGCTTGCACGCTCTCAAATGGGGTTAAGTCGATGGTCTCGCCCGTCTTTAGGGTCACGCTGTAGACCCGCCAGTTCTCTTCACCAGCCTGGTTCTGGGTATACAGGATGTGCTCGTTTGTGTAAGCCCAAAAGTAGCTGCTTATGCCGCGATAGGTGGCGTTTGTGACCGGCTCGGCGGAATCAGGGTCATCAGCAAGTCCCACCCAGACGTTCAAGACACCATTTACCGGGGCAAGGTAGCTGATCCGGCCCCCGTCCGGGCTTAGACGGGCTAATGCCTTGTCTGGATTGCCGAATAGTACTTCGCGCGGGATGAGCGGGGCGGTGTCCGGCTGACTTATATTTTCAGTCGGTTTTTCTATTGCGGCATCCTCGTCGCTGATGCAACCGGACGCCAGCAATGCAGCGATTATTAGAACTGATATTAGTAGCCTTTTCATAGTTTTCGCCCCGGTTCTTTGTATCTTGTGTCTGTTTCCTGCCCGAGCCATATCGATCCATGCTCAATCGTGATCCGGCACTCCGGGCTGGCGAATCGGTGGTGTACGGTATTGTTACGTTCTTTCTCTCGATGTAGCCTTTCTCTACTGACGAGATGCCCGAACGGGCGTTCATCAGGTCGTGATTTACTTCGGTTGGGGGTATTATTGTTCATGTTGTTTACCTCCTATTGCCCAGACGAGTCGATTTATCGACTTGCCTGATTATATAAATGTCGATGGACGTACTTAAATATTCCGATTAATCGAAAAGTACTATGATATGATGCAATGTTTAACAACAAAATGCAAGTTTCGGTGGGTATGAAGGATTGCACTTTGCTAGCAATCGGAGTGCAGACTTTTACTATAAAAAAATAAAACTGTTGGAGGTTTAGTAAAAGCAGTAATAAAATGATTATTTAATATATGCTCTGCTCAGCATATAACAGCGAATATCCGGCTACGCTTCGCCCAAATTTCGCTTCAGGCAACTTAGGCTATTCGGAGAAAGTTATATGAAATATGCTTCACTATTTAGCAAAGATAAAGATAACGAGTAAGATAGGAATGAAAGGTAAACTAAATAAATTATATTTAGATCAACTCGTAAAAAATGTTATTACAAAAAAATATATTTATGGGTCTGTTTTTTATGTATCATCTGATGACAACAACATCGATTTAATCAGTGCATCCGGAAATATAAAAGAAGATAGTCAATATTATATCGCCAGCATAAATAAGTTTTTTATTTCTGCAATTATTTTGAAATTATATGCAAAAAATAAATTAGATTTGCATGATAAAATCTCGAAATACCTTCTGGAAGAAGCAGTTCGGGGATTACATCTACATAAAGGTAAGGATTATTCTAATGACCTTTCCATTGCCCATCTGATGTCTCATACCTCTGGGCTCCCCTGTTATCTGACTGATAAACAAGCCAACGGTAAAAAGGCAATGGCTGAGCTTGAAGCAGGTATTGATCAACCCTGGCCAATTGAAAAAGTAATTCGAGAGGTAAAAAGGATGAAAACACACTTTCCTCCCGGGAAAGAAGGCAGGGCTAAATATATTGATACAAATCATCAAATTTTGGACTTAATCATAGAAAACATTACAGGAGAGCTTGTAAATATTGTCCTGAAAAATCTGTTTCAAGAACTGAACCTAACTAAAACTTATGTGTGTGAATATGCAAACGATAAAAATTTTGTTCCCATCCGTTATAAATCGGAAACAAGACATATCCCGCTTTTTCTCACCTCTACACAAAATGATATTATTTCCACTGCAAAGGACCAAATGACATTTCTAAAAGCATTCTTCAGCGGTTATTTTTTCCCAAAGGAAAGACTGAACGAATTGGAGAAGTGGAATAACATTTTCTTTCCTTTTAAATATGGTATCGGCATACAAAAATTCTATATGCCCCGCATTCTTTCGCCTTTTCATACCGTGCCCGATATGGTTGGTCATTGTGGTTCTACCGGTTCAGCGGCTTTTTATGTGCCTGATATGGATCTCTACATAACGGGATCTATAAACCAGCAA
>JAIOQW010000170.1 GCA_021108405.1 Methanosarcinales archaeon | reverse complement strand
TTATACGTAAGCAACATATTTATATCGCATTATTGCATCATTATAATTGGAGGTGAAAAAATGAAATTTATACTATGGTTTGAGTGGAATCCGGAGAATACAGAAAAAATTTTAAAAATTTGGAAAGATTTTAAATATCCTGAAGAAGTGAAATTGATAGACAGGTATCTCATGCTAGGCAGGCATATCTCAGTGGCAATATTCGATGCCCAAACCGAGGAATCAATTTTAAAGATAACATATCCATTTAAAGACTTAGGCATACCACATATAGTTCCTGCATTACAGTTTGAAGAAGCACTCGAAATGATGGAGAAAATGTAGATATTAAATTTTTCAATTTTTAGTATTTTCATTATTTGGTTGAGGTGGATTTACCTCACCAATCTCTCCTTTTTTATTGCATCTTCCACTGCCTTTTTATGCAACTGGGCAGAACGGTGTATTCCCCCTAGAGTCCCTCTTACAGCCCTGCATGGATACTGCTGGATAAGTAAACCTGCTTTAGCAGGTGCCTCATTTACCAAAACGCCTTTTAACTGCTCTGCCATCCACCAGGTAGAACCACAAGGTGCACCTCTGATCACTCTAACATCACTGATCATTCCATCGTCAACCCGTACTTCCAGTAAAGGACTCCCCAATATCGAATTAAACTCATTGATAGTACTGTTCGTATTGTCTCCTATTTCACAGCATATATCCTCTATCACCAACTTAATATGGTACTGCTCTGATATCCTCCTTAACTGACCCGGATCCCCTGCTCGAGACCTCCCGCCTGGTATCAGGACAGCTTCTGACCCTGCACGTGCGGCACGAAGTACAATCTCAGGGGTAATATCAGGATGCAGGCTGTAGGTAATAATAAGATCAGAGCTAAGAACATCTTCATTAAGACCCAGTTCATTTACCAGTAAAGCAGGATCATCGATAAACTTAGGTAATATAGTAGGAATAGATACGGATGCAGAAGTAAAATCAGTATATCGAGTAATAGTATCCAATAAACGCATACCGTATTTTCCCCTGGTGACTACTCCGATTGAAAGCATAAGACTATAATATAGATTATTACAAAAGAAATCATCGATTCAAATTTATTAACATTAATTAACTTAACTAACTAACTAACACACACAATGATGATCATAGATACACATGTCCATATATTCCCTGAAAAGATCGCTGCTAGCGCTGTGTCTGCATTAGAGCGCCAGTACGAAATAGAATCATGTGGCAGTGCAACTGTTCAAGGGATCATATCAAGTATGAAGAAGGCTAAAGTTGACGGTTCGGTGTTACTCTCAATCGCAACGCGTCCAGGGCAAGTGGAAAGTATCAATAACTGGATATCAGACACATCAAAGACCAATCCCAACCTTATTCCGCTTGGAGCAATGCACCCTGATCATCCTGACCCTGAAACAGAGATCATAAGGATGCGAAAATTAGGGATCAAAGGTATAAAACTCCATAGTGAGTTCCAGCATTTTTATCCTGATGAAGAACGTATGTTCAGATTATATGAAGCTCTATCCAGCGATATGGTAGTGGTTTTTCATGCTGGCGATGAGATCAGGCCGCTTACGAAGATACATACAAGACCAAAAGGCCTGGCATCTGTAGTCGATTCATTCCCTGAACTAAAAATAGTTGCAGCTCATTTAGGATGTCACCGCTGCTGGAATGAGGTAGAGCAATACCTGATAGGTAAAAAAATATTCTTTGATACGGCATATGTATTCCCTGTACCTGGATATGAGCATCTGACAACCAGACGTATCACAGATATAATAGAAGCACATGGTTTTGATAAAATATTGTTTGGTACTGATTATCCTTTCAGGGACCAGAGTAAGGAAGTGGATAATATTCTAAATTTGGATATTGATGAAGTACATAAAAAAATGATACTTGGATCAAATGCAGTAAAATTATTCAACATTAAGAATGATACCGGTAGTTCGGAAGTGATAACAGATTGAGGACAATTGACTGGAACAGTGAGAAAAACACCATAATCATGGTAGACCAGACACTATTACCTGTAAAATATAAATTGATCGAATGCAGTAGTATAGAATGCCTTTGTGAAGCAATAAGCTCACTTAGAGTACGCGGTGCACCAGCTATTGGTGCAGCCGGTGCTTTTGGTATTGCATTAGCAGGTGTACTTAGCCATGCCAGGTCAATGGAAGCATTGGTTAATGAGCTAAAGCAAGCAGGAGATATGATCATATCAACCCGGCCTACTGCAGTAAACCTTGCATGGGCTGTGAACAGGGTGTTAAATGCTGCCATAGATGCCTATGATATCGAAAGCATACGCGATATTGTGCTTCATGAAGCCCTTGCAATTGCCGATGAAGATGCAAAGCTGAATAAGAAAATAGGCACAAATGGTGCAAAGCTATTAAAAGATGGTGATACTGTAATGACCTACTGTAATGCAGGTCGCCTGGCATGTGTTGACTGGGGTACGGCCCTGGGTGTGATACGCAGCGCTGTGGAGATGGGTAAAGAGATACAGGTAATAGCCTGTGAGACCAGACCCCTGAACCAGGGCGGAAGGATCACTACCCTGGAATTAATGGAGGACAAGATACCTGTAACCCTTATCACAGATAGTATGAGTGCTCATGTAATGCGATGTAAGAAAGTAGATAGTGTGATCGTTGGTGCTGACCGGATAACACAGGATGCAGTATTCAATAAGATCGGTACCTACACCTTAAGCATTGTAGCAAAGGAACATGACATACCTTTCTATGTAGCTGCACCGGTATCCACGTTTGATTTTAACAATATGGAAGATGATATCGAGATCGAACTGCGCAGTCCTGATGAGATACGGTTCATGGGAGGCATACAGATCGCTCCGCCGGATGTAAATGTATACAATCCTGCCTTTGATGCTACACCTATGGAGTATATAAGTGCATTGATCACTGAGAACGGTGTCTTCAAACCCCCGTTTCTACTGGGAGAAGTAAAATTAGAGCACTAATAGTTAAACATTTAAAGTATACAGGGTTTATATGGTCAAACCTTATTATTAGGAGAACTACTGTTGAGTAAAAAAAAACCTAAAAAGAAAGGATTTATGGATAGAATTAAAGAATCAGCCGCACAACAACAGTTAGCTGCAGATCGTTCTAAAGGTGCAAAGCAGAAAAAGCCTACAGTAGAAACACCCACTGCACCCCCTGTAGAAACAACCCCGGAAGAAAAGAAGAAAAAATACCAGGAGGGTATTATTAAAACAGTTGTACCAGCTTTTATAGGTACATTAGCTGGTTTTATCTGTTTCTACGGGCTTGATTCTGGAACTGAGGTGCCCTGGATTTCCATAATGCTCTTTGTGATCATTTTCTCATACTATGCCCAGCGAGTACTATATCCGATAATACGGATAGACGTTAAGGAGCTGGGTGTTAAGGACTGGTTCTATGTTGAATTCATTACTATCGATTTCTGGCTGGTAGTCTGGACGTTATTGCTTAATTGATAAGCTTTTGAGGTGCTGATAGTTGAGGATCGCTATTGTTAACAGGGATAGGTGCCAGCCCAGGAAGTGCGGTCTGGAATGTATTAAATTCTGTCCCAGAGTACGTACTGGAGATGAGACAGTCGTACAGGGTGAGGATGGTAAAGCGATAATATCAGAAGAACTCTGTGTAGGGTGTGGAATTTGTATTAAAAAATGTCCGTTCAATGCGATAATGATAATCGGATTACCTGAAGAACTGGAAGACCCTATCCATAGATACGGTTCTAACGGGTTTGCTATGTACGGTCTGCCCACTCCTGTAAAAGACAAGGTTACTGGAATCCTGGGTCAGAATGGAATTGGCAAATCCACTATTGTTAAGATCTTAAGCGGGGTATTTATGCCCAATTTGGGGAAAACGGATACAAACTGGGATGATATCCTTGATATCTATGCCGGTTCAGGTATGTATGAATATATGAAACTCCTCTCGGAAGGTAATATCAGTACTGCTCAAAAACCACAATATGTGGATAATATTCCTAAAATTGCAACAGGTACCGTATCAGAGTTGCTGGAGAGCACCGATGAACGGGGTGTACTGGATAAGACGGTCCGGGCACTGGAAATAGATCATATTATGGATCGGGACATAAAGGGTATATCTGGCGGTGAACTCCAACGAGTGGCACTGGCTGCCTGTGTGAGTCGTGATGCTGATTTTTATTTTATTGACGAGGTCAGTCCCTATTTGGATATCTACCAGCGAATAAATGCTGCCCGTATCATCCAGACACTGGCAGTTGACAGTGCAGTAATAGTAGTAGAGCATGACCTGGCTCTTTTAGACCTGCTGGCTGATTCCATCCATATAGTATATGGTGTACCGAGAGGATATGGTGTTATCACTCATCCGAAAAGTGTAAGGGTAGGTATCAATGAGTATCTGAAAGGGTTTTTACCTGAAGAGAACATACGCTTAAGGACCGAACCGATCGAATTTGAGGAGCATCCGCCTAGAGAGCAAAAGGATATTCCTGCATTATTGAAATTCCAAAGGTTGACGAAAAAATATGGTGAAGACGGGTTTGAACTGATTGTAGGAAGCCATACATATGGTGGTGAGATCAAACAGGGAGAGGTCATTGGTATAGTGGGACCCAATGGTATAGGAAAATCTACATTCGTCAAGATCCTTGCAGGTGAAGAAATCCCAACAACCGGAAATCTTGATACTGATCTGGAGATCGCATACAAACCCCAGTACTTAAAAGGTGATTATTTAGTGACTGTACAGGACTTCCTGCGAACTATCAATACAAAATTTGATAGCAGTTATTACCAGACAGAGATCATCCGACCGTTGCAGTTAAATGAATTATTGAACAGGATATTGCCTGAACTCTCAGGCGGTGAACTGCAGCGAGTAGCAGTAGCAGCCTGTCTGGGAAAGAGTGCTGATATGTATATTTTCGATGAACCAAGTGCTCATCTGGATGTGGAACAAAGAGCAATGACTACAAGAGTGATCCGCCGTTTTGCTGAGAATAATAATGTTACGGCTATAGTAGTTGACCATGATATCTATATGATAGATATGCTCTCAGAGCGCCTCATTGTGTTCTCAGGTGAATCCGGAAGAAAAGGTGAGGTTCATGGACCTTTTGATATGCGTAAAGGCATGAACATGTTTCTTAAGAACCTTGATGTAACCTTCAGGCGGGATGATGATACTCGCAGACCAAGAGTTAATAAAGCCAATTCCAGATTGGACCGACAGCAGAAAGCTGTGGGTGAATTTTATTATAGTATAT
>JAIOQW010000236.1 GCA_021108405.1 Methanosarcinales archaeon | reverse complement strand
TTTATCTTGACATGGTATGGGTAGATAATGTTTCTAAGGATGTGCAATACTATAACGCAACTGATCTAACTCCAGACACAAACTATACCATCAGTACACAAACAGTTGATTCCGAAGGTAACATCAATCAAAGCTTTGTCAACAATACCTCAACAACTGCACCTATCGGACCGATAATTATCACTATAATCTCACCACTCAACAATAGTATTAACACTACTGGTTATGTCAATGTGACTGCAATATTTAACAGACAGGGTAATGCTACCCTGAATTGGAATGGAGTAAACGAATCCATGAATGGATCAGGTACAAGTTTTTACAAGAACAAGACAGGATTGCTCAGCGGAAATTTCAGCTTTAAGATATATGCCTCTGATTTAAATAGTACGAGCATGTCAGAAACAAGGATAGTAACCGTGAACCGAACGGAAAAAGAATTATTATCCATTGACCCTGAAACTGGCAAAGTCAATCAAACATTTGAGAAAGTTGCACCAAGCAGAAATGTAACACTTAGAATTTACAATGGCACCGACGTATCTGGTTGCGACGTAACATCAAATTGGATATTTGTGAATTCTTGGGCTCAATTAAATTCAACCCTTATAGAAAATTTGGATGCCACTGATAAGCTGTTAGGTGAAAATTTCTCGGTTGAGCCAAATTGTTATCGTTTCAACCCAGACGCCCAGATTCAGTTCAATTATACGGATGAGCAGCTTGAAGCAAGGGGAATTACATCTGAATCGGATGCATTTATTAAGGTCTTCAACACCACAATCAACAAATGGGAAGTCCCACAATTTAAACAAGACACAGATCTCAACCATATTATAGTAAATATAAGCCATTTTAGCTTTTATTGTCTGGTCGGAGAAACCCCTGCCATTAGACCTAGCCATAGTAGTGGCGGGAGTGGAGGTAGTGGAGGCGGGACCTCCGGAGAAGCCTTTGAGAATATTTTAATTTCAGAAATCATACGGGAAAAGGTATTCAAAGGATCCAAAGTGAGTTATAAATTTAATAAAGAAGATAATATAGTTCGATACATAAATTTTACCGGTTTAAAAAATTCTGGTGAGATTACGATAAAAGTTGAAATATTGAAAAATACTTCAACATTGGTAGAAAATAACCTGCCTCAGGATATTGTTTATATGAATCTGAACATCTGGGTCGGTAATATTGACTGGGCATCTTCAGAGAATATCGCCAATCCTAAAATCAACTTTGAGGTAAGCAAGTCCTGGGTAGTAGAAAATGGAATCGATGCATCAACTATACGATTATTCCGGTATAGCGATGGAAATTGGAATCCCCTTATTACCACTAAAATAGGTGAAGACGCTAATAATTTAATTCTTGAAGTTGAAACGCTTGAATTCTCGCCTTTTGCAGTTTGTGGTAAAACTCTGGCAAAAGCAGGAGCATTAAGTCTAGATGAAGATGAAAAACTCACTACATATGAGTCGAAAGAATCTCCTGATATGACAGCCACTACAAAGAAACCTATTCCAGGTTTTAAATCATCGGTAGGTTTGGTACTCCTGTTGATTTTAATTCAGATACTTCGCAAAAAGAAATTGTAAGATTGATCTGCCCTTTTTCCTCCTTCTTCCTTTTTTCTAGTGAGAGCTGGAGTACCTTTTATACTGTGTCATACGCCGTCCTGTTCATCTTTGGGCACCAGTCTAACCGTGTACGCGTCTATATACGTTACTATTAATACCCAAATAATGAATAGAAGAGAAAAATTAAAAATTAAATACCCACTAAAAAGCAGAATGGAAATTATGAATAATTGAATATTGATCTTTCTACCTGAACGTGTTCCACATTTTTTGCATTTAACAAATGACCAACGACTAATAAGCCATACTTTAAGTGACGATATAGGATTATTACATTTTGGACATTTCATGAAAACTCCTTCCTCTCTGCTATACAAGATATCGTATAACGTAATTAACCTTGTCATTAGCCGCATAGATGTTGCACAGGCTTCGCAACACACCGAACATTTCCGGATCATTGGAATTGTCTATTTCTACTATTTTGGCTACTTCTGCTTCGGAAAAACCATACTTCCTCATGAGAACCTCGCTCGCTCTTTGGACACAGATTCTTGCGACTTCTTCCTGATTGACTGTCCGACCCTACCACGCTAGGACTGCAAGTTGCTTAACTACCTGTCCGGCATTAGGGGTGCACTCTAAATTTTTTCTCCAACTTTTTTCCAAATAGTTTTAATTTAAAGAGAATATATAATATACCAAGTGATAAGATGGCAGTAAATTGGCAATATTTATACATGAAAGAGAAGAGATCTCCCCTTGGAATGGTTGCCATTCGCCTTGCCACTGTAATGACCTTTATTCTAATACTTGCCTTTATCATATGGTTTCTTGAAAACTATATTGATCCGGGTGGAATGCTTGACCATAATGATCCGACAGGGGTATTTAGCTTTATTGATGCCATATATTTCACAATGGTCACGGTTATAACAGTGGGCTACGGAGACATCGTGCCAGTCTCACCTCTTGCAAGGATGCTGGATGCTTTTCTTCTCACAATCGTGAGAATGTTTGTGTGGGTGATATTCATTGGAACAGCTTATCAATTCGTATACCAGCAATATATAGAAGAAAGGGAGCTGAAGAAGTTGCAAAAAAAACTTAACAATCATATTATTATCTGCGGCTATGGCATGACAGGTCAGGCCGTTGTGGACGAACTGCTCAACAAAAAATATGACATAGATCAGTTAGTGGTTATTGACAATAATGAAGAATTCATACGGTATGCAGCAGACAATAATATTACCGCATTACTTGGCAATGCAAGTAAGGAGAACATACTCAAAAAAGCTGCAATAGAAAAAGCACAAACCATAATAATCACAACCGGAAGGGATGATACCAATGTGCTGATAGGTCTTTCAGCAAAGAACCTTAACCCCGACATAACCATTATTTCAAGAGCGAACGAAATAGAGAACAAAAAATTAGTGCGCCAGAGCGGAGCAGACTACATTATCACACCATCCATAACCGGTGGAAGACTGATGGTCCTGGCGATAAAAAATAAACTCTCAACAAAACTCCTTGATGACCTTTTAACATCCAGATACGGCGTTGATGTGAACGAGAGAGAAGTAACAATGGAAGAGATCGGTAAGAAACCAAAAGATATCCTGAGGATAGTGGTTATAGAGGTAAACAGAGGAGATACGATATATCCGGCTTCGGAACTTGATAATATAACCTTTGAAAAAGGGGACTGGCTCGTATTTATCGAACAAGTGATCTGAAATCAAATAAACAGACATATATTGAAATATCACTTTGAAGTAAGGGAGCGATGACAACACATGAAACCCACTAAAATCGTAATCATAGGTCTTGAAGTAGGTGGTTTTATTGCCAGAACTCAATTATCAGATCCGTAATAAGGGTTTTAGTGGCTTATTCGTACATCACAATCAACATCATATGGCAGTTTTGCGAATATCATACTAAATCTATCAATTCTTGAAAATATTAGAACGATAAGTTTTTAAAGTTGTATTGCAAAGGTGATAAAACGCGCTAAGGTACATCGATTTGCGCGTATCAGGACGTTTGTCGAAGGCGACAAACCTGAAACCCGCTGGTTTTGTAGCGGGGTCGATGAGAGACTATAAAAGAGGAGGTATGTAACATGGGAGAACAGACTGTTAAGAACATTAGCAAGAAGATTGGATTACCCCTGAGATCATGAAGACGATTCAGGAGATCGACCCCTCATTCCTCAGGATGTACCACAAATGTGATGAGGGTATACTGAAGGACGGAGCCCTATCTGTGTGAAGGTAAAGGCACTGATGGCGCTTGCCGCGGTTGCAGCTCAGCGGTGCGAGCCCTGTGTCGAATCGCAGATGCGAAACGATCTTCATATATCGATATAAATCCCGGCCGGTTATTTCTACATTTTCAGCGACGAGATCACTTCTAATATCAGTGAGATATTTCCTGACAAGAGAAGAAGATATGACATCGACTTGCACAGAGTTGTTTCGTCGATCATCAAATGGAACTTTTGCTGTCATTTGTAAAAGCACAAATACTATGGATCACATGCTCCAAAATCGGTTCAGACCAGGTTTTTTTAAATTCACGCCTTACTGATTCTACAGATCTGGCAAATATCAAATCATCGAGGTTTATAGGTAATATCTTCATTTTATCCTCATTTATTCAATCCTTCTTTAGTAAAATATACCACACTAATTATAAAGTATTATGTGCAACTTCGTAATTTTTATTACCAGCATATCAAAATGGTGTTCAATCAATCGCATTTCCCAGGTACTAATAATAACCTCTTTAACCTATCCATACTATGTACCATTTTTGATATGAAAGCAGTTTTAGCACTTGAGGATGGCACTATTGTAAAAGGCATTGGTTTTAGTGCCCTGGCGGCTGCTGATGCTATATCTTTATCAAACATCACATGCATTATAAATACCGGTACGGTAGCAATTAATCTTACCAATCCAGATGATATCACTGTAGCAACAGCAAAACCGCTGATTGACATAGTAATCCGTGCAGGTGAAAAAACAGGCACGACAGCAATCTAGATGCAAGATATAGAACCCACGAATAACACAGGACCACATACTCCCTATACGATCATCAACGGCAGTATTACAGTCTGCATCAAAGATCAGCTTCTATCTGGCAGATAAGGTGGATGAACTATAATGATAAAAGTATACAATTACATCAATAAAGATATCAAGATAAGCAGCGATATATCTGTAATGACAATGTTAGCTGCGGCGATTGTAGTATGGATGGCATGTGCTGGTGTGGGGGCGGCAGCAGATGAGGTTGAAGTGACATTCGAAGGACATTTTGGTGGTATAACTTCGGCAGTTGCAGTATCCGGAAATTATGCATTCATAAGTCAGGGACCGGATTTCGTTGTGCTTGATATAAGCGATCCTGCTATACCATTGGAATTAAGCAGATTGGTTACTGATGATCTGATAGAAGATATTACAGCGTCAGGAGACTATGCATATGTAGTAGATATTATTAATGGTCTTGTGATTGTAGATATCAGCAATAAGAATGAACCGGTGTTTGCAGGAAGTTATGATACTGAAGGATATGCACGTGGTGTTTCCGTATCAGGAGATTATGCGTACGTAGCCGATGGTGGTAGTGGTCTTGTGATTATAGATATCAGCAATAAGAATGCACCTGTACTTGCAGGAAGTTATGATACTGCAGGACGTGCATATGGTGTTTCCGTATCTGGAGACTATGCGTACGTAGCCGATTATGGTAATGGTCTTGTGATTGTAGATATCAGCAATAAGAATGCACCTGTACTTGCAGG
>JAIOQW010000360.1 GCA_021108405.1 Methanosarcinales archaeon | reverse complement strand
AAAATTAATTGATATTGCATGATAAAATTTAAATCAAAGAGTTTCAAACGATCTCCTAAGTTGAAGGTCTCGTAGCATATAATCGTTAATCAATATTTATTAACTATGAATTCACCCTCATGGGCTTGGTAGATATTAACTATAGCCTTGATAATTATATTACAGCTCACTTTATTTTATATTAATCGTTATTTTTATATATGGCAATAAAACTAATTTATCTCAATGTTTGTTTTTATTGAATAATATCTATATATCATTCAATGGCATCAGAATTATAAAAATAAGTATATAACTATATCGAAATATTTAAGTATGAAACTTTATTAATTATGTAATATCATGATACAAGATATTTGATTATAGTATGACGGCAGATGTGTACAAGAGACTGTCGGAAAAGTCCATATTTCGAGGCATTTCAATTTATCCAATAAATACGGTGCGATGCAGCATAGCGTTTTACATGTAAATATTGATTGAAATGTTTCGGTTTTATCACTTTTCCGACAGTCTCTACAAAATAAAAAACCACGGTTTAAAAAATTTTAGATATATGAGGATTTGCCTTCAAAGGCAATGTGGTGAATGTATCTTAAGCAAGGTTACTAGAAAGGGTAAATTTTGCAACGGTAAAGGGAGGTAAATAAATTAGGAATATTTATAGTAGCCATGCTGTTGGCTTCTGTAATGTTTCAGATAGCAGTAGCTGCTACATCAAAAAATAGCTGGTTAAGTAAAGCGAACATGCCGAGCATAAGAGAAGGCTTAACTGTAACAGAAGTAGCTGGAAAAACATACGTCATAGATGGATATGGAATAGTAGGAGGCGTGTTTGTAGGAGATACGAACATAAATGAGACATATAACACTATACCAGACATATGGATCACAGGTGCACCCATGCTAACCGCAAGACCATCGTACACCTCAACCATAACAAGTAAAGGAGGTGATAACTATGAGTGAAGAGCAAAATTTGGCAAACGTCAATAAGGAAAAGGGACTTTCTACCCTTCAGAAAGCACTGGAGGCGAAGAACGTGAAGGTCGACGCGCAGACTTTGAAGGATGCCGTAACAGAATCTCACAAGGCCATTTTAGTTGGCTGTGAACAGTGTGCTAACGGTTGGCATTGGTAAAACAGTGTACGTTCCCTCCCTGCGTCAAATTGACGCAGAGAGGGAGAACTTTAGGAGTGGTGGCTGGACAGCAAGAAAATAATTAGGAGAAAGCATGGTATTTTCAGATACGGATAAGCCGAGAATATCGGAAAATTGGCGTTTCAGGAATGATGCCAATTGCATGGTGATATATTCACATTCATTGCAAAAGAAGTTTTCCCGTGTGCTTTCACCTTTTGAATCGATATTCATTCTTCTTTTTGATGGCAAGAATACCTGGGCAGAGATAAAGACAGCTGCACAGAGAATAATAAATGCTACCGACGGACAAAATGTTGAAGAAATTGAGCAGATTACTGCTGAACTTACCCATCTGGACGGCTTTTTTTTATTGGAAGGACCGCGGTCCCTTTCCTTTGACAATCCTATGGAAAACCTGATTCCAGACTTTACTAACTACACAATGACACCACACAGAATGCTGCGTCCTATCGGCATCGACATTGGCTTTACCAACCGATGCCAATGCGACTGTATTTACTGTTATGCTGAACGTGAGCCGTGTGCGGAGCGTAGTTTGGATGAGTGGATCCCAATTTTTGATGAAATAGCAGAAAATGAAATTACATTGGTCGATATCGGCGGTGCTGATATTTTTTGCCGTAAGGACGCCTTGGAAATTATGGAAGAGTTAGATAAACGGAATTTCTCATTCTTTGTTTCCACAAAGAGCTATATTTCGCCGAGGCAAGCACAGCGGATGGCTGCCTTGAACATAGGTAATAAAGACATGCCCCACTGGGCACTGCGTCCGATGCAAGTATCTCTAGATAGTACTGATAGTAGACTCGCTTCTTTTTTGTCCCAACGCAAGAACTATCTTTCCAAAGCTGAAGACAGTCTGCGAAATCTGATCGAAGCCGGGATCAGTCCAAGAGTAAAAGCGGTGCTTACTTCATATAATGCTGATGCTCCATTGGAAATGGTTAGGCGTCTTGCGCCGATGGGGATAAACGAGTTTCATTTTGTGCAGTACAGCCGAGGCCTTTATCGGCATAGTGACAAGTTTTTCCTGACCTTGGAACAGAAAAAACGCCTAATAGAAATGGAGAGTCAGATCAAGGAAGAATTTCCCGATATTTTTATCTCCATGCAAAAGGACATTACAACTGGGGGATCCAGGAATCTTACACATGAGGTTTGGGCAAAGCGACCGATTTGTTCAGGAGGGCGCACCAAAATGTTAGTAAAGCCAGACGGCGCAGTTACCTTATGCGAACAAACGCCAAATGAACCAGCTTTCACGGTAGGAAATGTATTCGAAGACGGAGTTATGGGCGTATGGAATTCCGATGCTATACGCCGATTCAATCATCCCTCGCGCGAACTTTTTAAAAATTCTGTATGTTACGACTGTACCGATTTTGAAAAGTGTACATATGTGAAAGGATGGTGTTTCAGGGATTCTCTTGCCTGTTATAGTACTATATATGAAGCGCCACCAGACTGTCCGCATCAAACCAAAATGCCACCTCGCGCCATCTAAACGGAAAATTCTTTAATCATGCAATCAACCAATGTGCAAATAGAAAAATACCACAGGCATTTGACATCCTTTGCCGCAGAAGCAACGCCGCTTTGTGTTCCATTTCTGGATTTATTGAAGGCTTCGCCTGAAGCTCATTTGGAATGTTCTTGTAAGATAATTGGCGACATTGTGCATCCATTGCGGTTTAACCTCTGGTACAAGAATAATGGAGAATCTAGTCTTAATCCCAAAATAGTTACCTTCCTGAAACATTATGCTCAAGCCTCTCCATTGAATTTATCCCTTTATCAGCAACTTGTCGGCACGGATTTTCAATATGACAAAGTGAAGTGCACATCTTTAGGGATAGATGCTCGGACACAATCAAGCGCATCGCGTGTGAAGCTGTGGTATATTATCGAACACCATCCTGAGAAAGAAGCAATGGTTCTTGACTTCCCAGGAATATCCCCAATCGCACAGAGTTTGAAGATTCAGCCGGATCTGCTGTTTGGCTTTGATTTTGGACTAGACGGCGAAACTGCGGTAAAAGTTTATCCCGAGTTGCACACAACCCAGATTCAACAATCTCGTAGCCTACTGAACATCCTAGTGGGGACACGGACAATGACGTTGCTCGAACAATGCGAATGGGTAAACTTTGGCTTCACCACGAAAGAAGCGGGACTTTCACTTCATTTGTTTCCTCGAAATCCTAAGATGTTCATTGATAATTTCCATTATCCGGTTCTCTCTGATGCTTACCGCCTTTCCGGCACGCAGAAGGTGATCATCTCGTTGGATCAAGCTGAGGCTGAAAGCGGTTGTTATTCCAGCTTCAATCTGTATTATTAGTGAGGAATCAAATGGAAAGATTTCAAGACGAATGCAAGGAGGTAATAGTTGTCGGTGCCGGACTGGCCGGGCTTTACGGGGCATACGCATTGCGTGATAGAGACATTATCGTGCTTGAACGAGAAACGAATGCTGGAGGGCGTGTGCTTACCCGTGAAAAAATGGGAGTAAGCTATGAAATAGGAGCAGTTTTTGCCTTTGAACCGACATCCTTGCCGACCGGAATCGCTCCACCACCACTAATCGAAGAATATGGCATGATTGGAGTCTGTTCGGAAGGACGCACTTGGTTTGGCAAAAGTGTTGTAGATTGTCTTGAAAAATTTTATTTTCGCAACAATGAGATCAATGAGATCGAAGAGATTATTGGTTTTGTCAATGGAGGCGCATATGATATATTCGACCTTTCTCCGCCATCGTACGAGTTGCTAAATGCTTTTTTTCACTTGATTCACCCTGGTGAGATAGGTGAATATATTCCTCAAAGAAGGCTTGATGCCTTTCAAGTATTTCAGATGGGACATTACGAAACCGGCAATGGAACGTTGATTGCCGGGTTGATTGAAGGCATATCATCACGGCTTCGTTGTGGGGTGCAGGTACTTAGTATCGAGGATCAAGGACACAATGTTGTTGTCACTGTCAGTGAAGGGGGTCAAATTACACGCCTTTTTGCAAAGGCCGTTATTTGCTCGATACCGGCCCACGAAGCATCGCGCGTTATCGTCCGTGCAGAAAGCCCCAGCAGACTTTTTTTGGATGGAATTCATTACGGCACAGGAAGTCTGTCCGTTTTAGCAATACCGAAAAACCTAATTCCTGAGTTTTCGTACATTGCTACCCCGGATCTTACTACCAGTACCGTTGTGCAGCAGAAAACGGCTGTTGATGGTCTGGTATTATTATACTTTTACTACATGGGAGTTAAATCCGTGCCTGTACGTAAATTGCAAGCAAAGGAAATGGTGAAAATTGCGCTGCAAACTCTTGATGCTTTGGGTTTTGGCAACATTATGGAGGAACAAATAAAATTTGCCGACCATCATCATTGGGACATGATTAGCCCGATTATTTCAGAGGAAAGTTATGGTGCTTGGGCTATAGAAAAAATACATCCGTCACAGCGCGTTTTTTTAGCGGGTGATTATACTCATGTGGATAGTCACCATCTCATGCCATATGGGATGTCAGCCGCCATATCCTCTGGAAAAAAAGCAGCAGAGCAAGTACAACATTTACTTTAAATTGGCCCTAAAAAGGGTATCACCAGTATTTCTACGTATACACACGTTAAGGGTCTATACATCCCGTTTTTCGCCAAGTTTTCTTTCTTCAATCTTTTTTTTGTACCGCTGAGAGTTTCTTCAATCTATGCATCAACCGCAAACTCTTTTTCATCAGCAAATTTAACAATTCAAACTGACAATCCAGAAGAAGCCGATATTGGTTTTTCTCTACTTGCGCATATCAGCCCGATTGAATGGAGCAATGTTGTTTTGTATGGAGAAAACAAGCTTAATATGCCCAGTACAAACGTTCGTGTTACCAGGTGCCATAGGAAATACTGTAGCTTCCTTTTGTTAATGTAGATGTTGAGCGCGATATGGTTGGTGTACCCACGAGCTTGAGTAACTTGTTAATTTTCTCACGATCTTTATCAAATTTACTTTTTTGAATGGTGCCTTTGGTTTTTCCCAATGTAACCCGCTGCATCTGTTTTGCTGCAAGTGCTTCTTTGGTTTATCCCAATGGCACTTGGTGACACGAACGTTTGTACTGGGCCTATTAGATACCTTTTATTCAACGAAGTGAAATTGGGTATTTTTGGGGAACGCACCCAAAAGGTATAATAAGCGGGTCACTCTAAAGGCCCAAATGAAGGTGCGGAACTCATCCAGTGTCT
>JAIOQW010000165.1 GCA_021108405.1 Methanosarcinales archaeon | reverse complement strand
AATACAAAAACTGGCTGCCCGGATCGAAGAAACGGATAATACCACAATTAAGGGATTTGAGGATATATTTAAAGCGCATTAAGTATTGTTCTTTTATATCCAGTATCGAGGAAATCGTGAAATTTGCTGAGATCCTGCTGGTGGTGAAGTGCTGGCTGTTGAAGGATGCGGGTTTATTGAAGAAATGAATAAAATACTGTCAGATCACGGGATAAAACTCAAGATTAAAACGTCGATACTCAAGACAAAAGACCGCACAAAAGCTGTATTAAATATGTATCGAGGCAATTGAATGCGTGTTGTTGCAGATACCGACTTTCTGAGTTCGTTTTTTTATGAATGATGCAAAGGTAATTCGTTGGACTGGTTTTTTCGGATTACTCGGAGCAATCTTTCTCTTGATTGAAATTCCACTCTGGATTATTACACAGATTCAATTTTAAAGACGTGCTAATTACCCTTATATTTGCAGTGGATACAAAAAAAATTTTTTTTAAGAACATGGAATTTAGTAATCATTAAATAAAGAAAAATATTTTTAAGGAGGATTTGGTTTTGAGCAACTCATTTTTCATTAAAAAACATTCTGTGTTAACTTTTTTTACTATTACGTTTGCCATCTCATGGGGAGGCATCCTAATAGTGATAGGTTCTGGCGGATTCTTAGGTACAATCCAGATATCCGAGGTGTTGATGCCTTTCCTATATATGACAACGCTTCTCGGTCCCTCTGTGGCAGGTATTCTTTTAACCGGCTTGGTTCATGGAAGGGAGGGCTTTCGTACGTTGTTATCTCGGTTGTTAATTTGGCGAGTAGGAGCTTACTGGTATGTGTTAGCACTGTTTACAGCTCCATTCTTGTTGATGGTTACGCTCTTTGTGCTTATGTTAACTTCTTCGGCATTTATTCCAGGTATATTCACATCCAATGAAAAAGAGTCTCTTCTTATTTCTGGTATTGTAGCAGGAATTATGGTCGGTATATTCGAGGAGATTGGATGGACTGGATTCGTCGTACCTCAAATGAGGCAGCAGTACAGTATTATTAAAACTGGTCTTATCGTGGGCTTCATGTGGGGTCTGTGGCATCTACCTCTCTTTATGGAAAGTGCCAGGGCCTCAGATGAACTCCCTCCAGTCCTCTATCTTTCCGTCCTCCTATTTTCATTTCTTCCTGTTTTTAGGGTACTTATGGTATGGGTTTATGATCGTACTAAGAGTTTGCTTGTAGCGATGCTCATGCACACGAGTCTTACAGCCAGTATTCTTATTATTCCACCCCAAGTAATAGTACCGGTAAAAATAGTAATTTATAACCTGGTATTTGCAGCAACATTATGGCTTATTGTTTCAGCTGTCGTGATAGCAAACCGTGGCAAGTTTTCACGATAGCAGCTTTACCGGAATAATTAATGACGGTCAAGCTATTGAGCACTACACCTAACAGCAGATACATCTCCGCTCCTGTCGGTCGCTCCGCCCTTCGGGGACATTGCCGACATTTTGAAAAAGTCCAGTTGACTTTGCACATCTGTAGTGATAAACTTTTCTAGTAATGGTCGGCAACGTCATGTATCTGCGAGATGTTAAGTATAATGCCCGACTTAGGTAATTTACAGAGCCTCGACATCATCCATGGCTCGGTAGAAAAAAGTTATTAGTTTTTATTTGAATCAGTATGATATATGTTCGTAAATGGAGGACATCATGACAGACATTAAGACTTTCATCAAGAAGCACCCGGTGCTGACCTTCTTCGTACTAACTTTTGCAATCTCATGGAGTGGCGTACTCATCTTAGCCAGTTCTAGCGGAATGCCGGCCACCAGCGAGCATTCCGAAGAACTTGGCCCCATCGTGTACCTACCATTTCTGCTTGGCCCCTGCATAGCAAGCATCTTTTTGACCGATCTCGTCTATGGAAAGGCAGGTTTTCGCGAGCTATTATCCCGGTTGTTCAGGTGACGAGTGAGTACTCGCTGGTATGCGGTAGCGCTCCTGACGCTCCCGCTCTCTGCGACAGTAATACTCCTTATGCTTTCGCTAATCTCCCCAGTATTTCTCCCCGACATAATTACTACAGATAACAGAATTAGTCTCTTATTGACGGGTATCGTAACGGGGCTTATTGGGGGTGGATTACTGGAGGAGTTAGGTTGGACAGGGTTCGCTGTGCCCAAGCTAAGATCGCGTTATGGTATTCTTACTACCGGACTTATCGTGGGTTTCTTATGGGGAACGTGGCACATTCTTCCGGTTTTCTGGGGAAGTGGAAATGCCTCCGGAGAACTCGATCTATCTATCTTCCTGCCCGGATTTTTCTTCTTCTATGCGGGATTAATACCCTTCAGAATGCTCATGGTGTGGGTTTATGACCATACCGAGAGCGTATTTGTGCCGATACTCATGCACGCGAGTTTGACGGCTGGTCTATATTTCATCCTCAATATTTCGGCGACAGATATTCCCCTCTTTATCTATTACTTGATATTGGCTACCGCGCTGTGGATCTTCGTTGCAGTGGTGCACCGTCGGCTGAAAGCGCAGCGTTAGAATTATTATGGTAAGTGCGTTAGAGGACATCCGTGTATTTAGGCATACTTGAAAATAGAAAAGTCGGACACTACACTTAACAGTGAGTATCCGGTTCCGACTTCGTCTCCACCCAAATTGGCTCCCGATGGTCGCCAACTTCGGGTACTTGCGGAACGATAAGTAAAATTCGCGCGCCCTCAATAAATACATGTCCACCCACATCTGTGCGCGCTTACACCAACGTCCGACCTCCAGCCCGTGGATGCCACGCAATTCATGTCTGCTCTAAATATCAACTCAAACTTTGCTTAAATCTTTAAAGGTTTCATGATATTTTAGTGACCGTTACAATTCGTGTTGGTGAATCTTATGAAACCACAGATAAACACAGATGAACACAGATTTTCAGGCAGCGTATCCGTGTTTATCTGTGTTCATCTGCGGTTATTTTAATAGTACCAACATGTAATGTAACGGTCTCATATTTTAGAAGGATTTAAATATCATCATTAATCATAACAATTGATAAATGCAAAGTCAATGAAAAAAATAGGAGTGAAAGAAAGATGAAAGTATTGGCAATAAATTCCAGTCCCAAGATGGCTAAGGGTAATACAGCTATGATACTCAAACCATTTCTTGAAGGAATGAGAGAGCCCATAGACGATATTTTTAAAGCTGCAAAAGAGGCGGGCTATCAACTTGTGAAGGAAGGTAAGATGTCAATTGACACTTTAAAAATCATTAGTCGCGAACTTTTGCCTTTGGAAATGTATATACAAATCGTCAATCAATCTTTTAAAGCGGCACTGAATGCGCTTAAAAAAATAAAAAGTTAAACATAGTTGCGTCAAGAGGTAAGAATCATGAAAGAACGAAGGTATGATATCGATTGGCTGAGGGTTCTGGCGATATTGGCAATCTTCCTATTTCACTGCACCAGATTCTTCGATCCATTTGACTGGCACTTAAAAAATGCCGAGCAGAGTGTCATTGCGTTTCTCTTCGTTGCTTTCGTTTCTTCGTGGATTATGCCACTCTTCTTCCTGCTTTCTGGAGTTGGTTCCTGGTACTCGCTGAAATCCAGGACCGGAGGAAAGTATCTTGTTGAAAGAGTTAAACGGCTTTTGATCCCCTTATATATAGTAGGTATGCTTATCCTTCTACCACCTCAAGCTTACTTTGACCGCATTACCAATCAAGGGTATACCGGCACTTTTTGGGAGCTGATTCCGCATTATTTTAGCGGTCTTATCAGTATTGATTCTCAAGATCTTCATGATCCCTCTTTTTTATTGCCCATTCCTTTTTCCGGTCATTTGTGGTTTCTCCAGTATCTTTTTCTTATCTCATTGGTGACACTGCCGCTGCTTTTATACCTAAGATCAGAACATGGTCAGGTTCTAATCGAAAGACTGGCTGTATGGTGCGATCGTTGGGGTGGTATATTCCTATTCCTGATCCCGCTTATTCTTGTCCTGATCAGTCTTCGAAGCCTCTTTGAAGGAGAGCGTACCTGGGCTGATTTTATCTACTACATGGTCTTCTTTGTAATAGGTTATCTCATACCTGCTGACAAACGCTTTACAGAAGGCTTTAAAAGACATATATGGATATGTCTGGTACTGGGGATCGTTGCCTTTTGTGGTGTAGGTTTTATAATTGGATCAATGGGTTATAGCTACCCTGGAGATGAGTCCTTCTCCTGGATATATGTACTCTTTCAAATTGTAATAAGTACTACCAGCTTGTGCTGGGTTGTCTTTATCCTTAGCCTGGGTGCAAGGTACCTGAATTTCAACAACAAGATACTCGCTTACGGTAATGAGGCGGTCCTTCCCTTTTACATATTCCATCAAACGATTATCCTTCTTGTTGGCTGGTTTGTCATACGCTGGAGCATGGATATTTTACCGAAGTATCTAATTATCAGCATAGTCTCCTTTGTTCTGATTATGGTATTGTACGAGCTACTTGTAAGACGCATTAATATAGTACGGTTTTTCTTTGGCATGAGGCCTAAAAAACGACCAGCTAAAGAACAAAATCCTCACTAATGCTCGGATTTTCTTGAGTATATCAAGTTATACTTGATATACTATAAGAAAAAGCGATTACTCACTCCTCCTACCTATACCACAACCCCTTTACCTTAAGCTCTTCAATCACACCTTTCTTCTTCCCAAACTCTTTAATCCTCAGTTCCTTACGCCTGGTCTTACCGCTAATAGTCTTAGGAAGCTCTTTGATAAATTCAATCTCCCTCGGATACTTGTACGGAGCCGCCACCTACTTAACATACTGCTGGATATCCTTCACAAGCTCATCGGACGGCGCATATCCATCCTTCAGCACAACAAAAGCCTTAACGATCTCCCCCCTTAAAAGGTCCGGGCTGGGAATCATCGCACTTTCAAGCACAGCCACATGGGAATCAACCGCACTCTCAACCTCAAACGGCCCGATCCTGTACCCACAACTGATACACACATCATCCACCCTTGAATCAAACCAGATATACCCATCTTCATCCGTCATTGCCAGGTCGCCGGTCAAATACCAGTCGCCTACAAAGCATTCAGCAGTTTTTTCCTCCTTTTTATGATAACCCTTAAAAAGCATAGGATGGTCCCGTACAACAGCAATGATCCCTTTCTTGCCAACCGGCACTCGTTCTCCAGTCCCAGGGTCCACAATTGCCCCATCTACTCCGGGAGTGAACTTCCCCATAGACCCCGGCCTGACCTCCATACCAGGTATATTGCAGGCAATCGCACATGTTTCGGTCTGACCGTACCCTTCTCTTACAGGTATCCCGAATTTCTCATTAAAGAACCTGATAATGCCTGGTGTGCAGGGCTCCCCTGCAGTCAGGATGA
>JAIOQW010000095.1 GCA_021108405.1 Methanosarcinales archaeon | reverse complement strand
ATTTTTATAGTATATCAAGTATAACTTGAATCGAAAATACTTCGTATTTTCTAATCTTCAGCTTCTTCGAAGCTTCAGTATCGAAAATACTTCGTATTTTCTAATCTTCAGCTTCTTCGAAGCTTCAGTATCGAAAATACTTCGTATTTTCTAATCTTCAGCTTCTTCGAAGCTTCAGTATCGAAAATACTTCGTATTTTCTAATCTTCAGCTTCTTCGAAGCTTCAGTATCGAAAATACTTCGTATTTTCTAATCTTCAGCTTCTTCGAAGCTTCAGTATCGAAAATGCTCACTCCATTC
The DNA here is from genome assembly GCA_021108405.1 of Methanosarcinales archaeon. Classification (GTDB taxonomy): domain Archaea; phylum Halobacteriota; class Methanosarcinia; order Methanosarcinales; family Methanocomedenaceae; genus Methanomarinus. The sequence continues at coordinate 5,251 of JAIOQW010000095.1, read as the reverse complement.
ACATTTTCTAATCTTCGGCTCTTTTAAGAGCCTCAGTCAAGAAAATCCGACCGAAGGGAGGAATTTATTCTTATTGGTATCATGATAACCATATCGTGATAATTTTCACCTATCCATGCATTTGTCAGGATTTTTCTTCAATCTAACACCTTTACGTCAAATGCCGTACATGCATTCGTTAGGTTTATATTCTTAGCAGGTAAATAAGTATCATAATGCCAGAGGATAATAAAGAAAACGATATTAGAAACCGCCTTGCAGAAAAAATGGCCGGCGAGATAACGCTATCTGGAAAACCAGGAGAGGTTATGAAAAAGTGGAGGATCAACTTTGATGTTGCCCAATCAGACCTTTCCACCCATCTGGAAGTATCACCTTCGGTTATCAGCGATTATGAAAGCGGCAGAAGAAAATCCCCCGGCACAGTTATTGTCAGTAAGATCGTAAATGCATTACTTGACATTGATCAACAGCGAGGCAATAAACAGATCCGTGCCTATGAAAGTATGATAATCGGAAGTTATGATGCAAATGTTATCTATGATATCCATGAATACTCGACTCCCATAACTATCAACGAACTTTCGAATCTCATAGAAGCCCGGATAATACACAGGCAGGACCCGGATAATAACAAACAGCTCTATGGATATACTGTTGTTGACAGTTTGAAAGTCATCCTTGAGCTTCCGTACCAGGAGTTCCAGAAACTTTATGGATGGAGTACAGAGAGGGCAATGATCTTCACAAAGGTATCTTCCGGCAGATCGCCGCTGGTAGCCATCAGAGTGACCAATCTCAAACCCGGAGCCATCGTTCTTCATGGACTGGAAGAAGATAAGGTAGACCCTATCGCCAGGCAGATTGCCCAAGTCGAGAATATCAGCCTTATGTCCACTGTCATGCCCATAGAAACAATGATCAAAACGCTTCAATCACGTTAGAGGCGGTCGCAATAATTACATTATAATTTCCGAGAACAAGGTGAATTACATGGAAGCAGGAATCGTATCATACGGTGCATATATTCCCAGGTATCGCATAAAATTAACCGAGATTGCAAAAGTATGGGGTGCCGATGCAGGAAGTATTATTGGGGGACTAAAAGTAAAAGAAAAGTCAGTCCCTGATATGGATGAAGATGCAGTTACCATAGCAGTAGAGGCAGCACGCAGTGCAGTCCAGAGGAGTGATATAGATACATCAAAGATCGAAGCTATATATACTGGCTCAGAAAGCCATCCATATGCTGTAAAACCTACCAGTACCATTGTGGCTGCAGCTATTGGAGCAGAACCTAACCTCACAGCCGCAGATTATGAATTTGCCTGTAAGGCAGGTACGGCAGCCATCCAGACATGTTTAGGTCTGGTACGTTCAGGCATGATCAACATGGGCCTGGCCATAGGGGCAGATGTATCCCAGGGTGCACCAGGTGATGCACTGGAATATACGGCTGCTGCGGGCGGAGCTGCATATATCATAGGCAGCAGTGACATAGCAGCTGTTATTGAGGATACATATTCCTTTACAACCGATACACCTGATTTCTGGAGGCGGGAAGGTATGCTCTATCCTGAACACGGTGGCAGGTTCACAGGCGAACCTGGTTATTTCAAGCATGTGATCTCTGCAGCTAAAGGCCTGATGGAAAAGATAAATTCCACTCCGCAGGATTATGATTATGCTGTATTCCACCAGCCCAATGGTAAGTTCCCGGAAAAAGCGGCCCAGATGCTGGGCTTTAGTGCAGACCAGATCAAACCCGGGATGGTCGTTACCAGATTGGGCAATACTTATTCCGGTTCATGTATGATAGGACTGGCAGCGATCCTGGACCAGGCAGTTGAGGGTGATCGAATATTTATGACAGCTTTTGGTTCGGGGGCTGGTAGTGATGCATTCAGTATTACAGTAACTGACAGGATAGAGGATATCCGCAATAAAGCACCGGGAGTAGAACATTTGCTTAATGACCCGATATATGTGGATTATGCTACCTATGCAAAACACAAAGGAAAAATAAAGGTGTGATCAGGATGAGGGATGTTGCTATTATTGGGGTCGGGTGTACCAAATTCGGAGAACTATGGGACCGCTCTTTCAGGGATATATTTGTAGAAGCAGGTGTCTCCTCGTTAGAAGATGCAGGTATCCAGGGAGAAGATATCGGCGGAATATATGTCGGTAACATGAGCGGGGGAAGATTTGTAGAACAGGAGCATATTGGCAGTCTGATCGCCGATTATTCAGGGCTTGCCAGTACGTTACATGTACCGGCTACCAGGGTGGAAGCTGCCTGTGCATCCGGAGGACTGGCACTTCGCCAGGCCATATTTGCCATAGCATCTGGATATAATGATATTGTAGTGGCAGCAGGTGCTGAAAAGATGACAGACGTAGGTCCGGATATTGCTACTGATGCCCTGGTAGCAGCGGCTGACAGGGAATGGGAAGGCATAGTGGGCGCCACGTTCCCGGGACTCTATGCCATGATAGCCAGGCTTCACATGCATACATACGGAACTACTTCAGAGCAATTAGCATCGGTCTCGGTAAAGAACCATCACAACGGTACCATGAACCCGATAGCCCAGTTCAGGAATGAAATAACAATAGATACGGTTTTGAACTCAAGTATGGTTGCCGATCCTTTACACATGTTCGACTGCTCCCCAATCTCGGACGGAGCATCTGCAGTAGTATTGACCACAGCCGATGATGCAAAAAAATATACTGATACACCGGTCTACATAAATGCTACAGCTTTAGCCTGTGATACTATCTCACTGCATGACAGACCTGATATAACCACTCTTGGTGCTACTGTAGAAGCCGGGAAGCGGGCTTATAAGATGGCAGGATTGACCAGCGAAAACATAGATCTTGTTGAAGTTCATGACTGTTTTACTATTGCTGAGATCTGTGCTATAGAAGATCTGGGATTCTTTAAGAAAGGCGAAGGCGGAAGGGCGACATATGGTGGTGAGACTGCAATAGGCGCTCAGATCCCTGTAAATCCATCGGGTGGTCTTAAGACATGCGGACATCCGGTTGGTGCCACCGGGATCAAACAGGCGGTAGAGATCACTGAGCAATTGCGAGGAACTGCTGGTAAGAGACAGGTTGACGGTGCAGAGGTAGGCATGACACATAATGTGGGTGGTACAGGTGGTACTGCTGTGGTGCATATTTTTTCGAGGAACAGGTGATATCGATGACAGTCGCAAGATTTTGGAGAATGATCCCCAACAGGTACAATCTTATAGGTACGCAATGCACTAACTGCGGTCAATATTATTTTCCACCCCGCAAGATATGTCCGACCTGTCGAAGGGATGGAAAAATTGAGGAGTATAAGTTCAAAGGAACAGGTGAAGTAGTTACCTATACTGTGATACATACTCCAGCCAAGGGTTATGATCAACAGACGCCCTACAACATAGCGATCATCAAACTAGACGAAGGGAGCAGTATGACCGGACAGGTAATATGTGATCCCAAAGATATGCAGATAGGTATGAAAGTACGCTCTGTGTTCAGAAGACTGGGTGAGGAAAGTGAGAGAGGTATGATCTATTACGGTACTAAGTTCGTACCTGAATAAGATCATTTGCAACATAGAACGCTTACCTAAGATGATAATGACAAATGCCTGGATAAAAGCACAACTTATTGCCGTAGGCACTGTTGATATTGATAGATTTTTACTTGGTAGGATAACTATACCTACTGCCGGTCCGGGTGCCGGTGGAACTGCTTTTTTTTTAAAGTGGGATGAGCACAGGGTTAGACTGGGTGTTGATGAGAACTCACCACTAAAAGCAATAGAAGATAACGATCATATTCTTATCTTAAAGGATAACGAGCCGCTATTACGAGCTCAATTAGAGGAGGAACTTATCCACTGTCCTCAACAGGCATACATCACAATTAGTGAACAATGTATTTTTGATTGCAAATATTGCCCTGTCCCAAAGCTTTCAGGTAAGATTAAAAGTACCGGCGAAATTGTTAAACTGGTGGAAAAGGCTAATGAGAGTCAAAATCTTAAGGCAATTTCCATCACATCAGGTGTTGCAGGGTCGCCTGAACAAGAAGTTGACCGGGCACTGGACGCTGTTAATTCACTTAAACAATTCAATGTACCTATAGGGGTCTCAGTTTATCCCACAGCCGATTCGTCACAGAGGCTCAAAGAAGCAGGTGTGTTAGAAGTGAAATATAATGTGGAGACTATGGATAGGGAGCTGTTTGGCAGGGTGTGTCCTGGTATGAGCCTGGACTTTGCACTTGGACACCTGAAGGATGCAATCAGGATATTTGGGAAGAACTGCGTATTTTCCAATTTCATCATAGGTCTGGGCGAAACCGACCGTACAGTAGAAGCAGGGTTAAAAGAACTGGTGTTAATGGGTGTGATACCGATCATCAGGGCAGCCAGTATGCATCCTCTGAGAAAGGGTGAGGTTTATATCAAGCGGCCGAGTGCAAAGCGGCTTCTTAGACTGAACAGGATACTGCGTAGCTTATTAGATGAGTATGGACTGCGCGCAGATGTAGCCAGGACAATGTGCCTGCCTTGTATGGGTTGTGATTTGAACCCACACCGTGATCTGTAACAAAATCCTCGCTAACGCTCGGATTTTATTTGTATACTTTACTTCGATGTCCAATCCGTAAAACAAGCACTTTTTCTTTAATTCTGGTGTAGATGACACGATAGTCCCCTATACGGTATTTAAAGAGTCCCTTGAATTGTCCTGTGAGAGGTATACCACAATTCGGATCATCACCGATCTCTCTTTCTAATTGTTGAAGAATTCGCTTAGCTACTCTCTTGTCTAATCTTTTTAAATCCCTGCTGACAGATGACTTATATTCCACTTTATAAGCCAAGTTGTTCCCTCATCTCATCACTTGAAATAATCCCATCATCTTTATCTCTCAAACGCTCTAGAGCCAATAGATAATCTGCATATTCTTGTAAGTAGGACTCTATTGCTTTTCGAATAATATACGTCTTAGAACGCTCTAAAGCAATAGCCAATTCATCTAATTCATTTACAATCTCATCAGCTAACCGAACCGAAACGGCAATGGACATATTTTCACCAGTGTAATACACTTCATTACTAGTATATCAGTGTATTGCAAATAGAATTAATTATAGTTAAGTCAGATTATAATGGATACAAACCTATGGCGTCAATCTAGCATCTTTTTTTCTTGCATCTAAATCACTAATAAA
>JAIOQW010000222.1 GCA_021108405.1 Methanosarcinales archaeon | reverse complement strand
TCAGGGTCTATGTCCCTCTTTCTATTGAAGATTAAAATTAATAATAAAACAAGGAATAATTCTGCGATCTGTTGTCGACATAATTGTGGCATTTCTCCAAAAAAAACAATAGAGGACATGAAAAAACACACTGAAATAAAGGCAATTATTTCTCCTGTTTCTTTTCTATATAGTTCATATAAACCCAGAGGAACAAGTGAAAAAAATAATGGATATATAATTTTAAATATCTGGTCAATTGGTAAATTCAAGAAATTAGAATAGAAAATAGGAAGGATCACAATACTTAACATTGCGTTAACATTATCAGGAATCGATGAATTCCAGAAAGAAGCATCAAGTGCCAGATCAGCAAAATGATATTCAACATGAATATCCCATCCCATAATATACGGATTAATTAAAGACATCATATATAATAATGAAATACTTATCATCAGTATTGCAAATGGATAATGATCCTTTAACAGAAATTTTTTAGAAAGAACAGATAAAATTATAATAATTGAAATAATTGCTATTAATAAAAGAATGAATGAATTATTATCTGAATAATTCATTGAATATGTTCCAAAGACACTTAGAGCAGGTAATAAAATGATTATGGGTAAGAGGATAGAAGGTTTAAAGAAGTATTTTGGATTAATATTTGCTTCAATAATGTCTTCATCTCTATAATAGATTATTATACTGGAAATTAAAATAAAAACACATGTCGTTGCAGTTAATGATAATGATGATAAAGGATTCGAAATACCAATAATAGGATATAATACGTTAATAAATAATCCGCAAAGCATTAAAAAGGTAATGCTTAGTCCAACTGTAAAGAGTAGTGTATTTACCAGATCGAATTCATGTATTTTTAAGATCCTGAGAATTAGGATTCCAGGAACGAATGAAAGATATATAAAACCAATCAATTGTCTTAAGATTGGAATATCCAGGCCTATGGCATCCAAACCAATTATAAACAATATAGTGAATTGAACAGCCAATATAAATTTTAGAAATGTGTTTTTTTCCAGGCTGTCAATTTTTAATAATTCATACAGTTTCATTTTTTACATATACGTATTAGCAATTTAACAGTTTGTCATATAGGCCCAATAGTCTTTGTTCCATAATTTGCCAGTTATATTTCTCATCATAAGCCTTTCTTGCATTTTCTCCAAGTTGCCTGCAAAGCCCGGGATCATTTTTTAATTTGATAATTGCCCCTTTTATCTCTTTAACATCCCTGCAATTAACTACGATACCATAGTTATTCTCCCTGACTATTTCCGCCATTGTTGAGTTTTCACTCACTAAAATTGGTTTCGCGTACATCATAGCTTCAAATAATTTATTCGGGCTTAAGTACCTGTTACTCAATCCGGAAGGATCATAAAGTGCAAAAAGTAGATCTGCTTTGATCGTATGTTTAATTGCTTCTTCGTCAGTAATCTTTCCTATAAACTTTGCATTATTCATATTTTCCATATTTTTTTTTAATTCGTGTATTGTATTATCATCAGCGTAACCACCGATAATCAGTTCAACATCACTCATACCCTTAATACTAAGAATGATCTTATCCAAATTCGGATATCGGGTTTTATATATTCCTCCCAGATAAAAGATCGTAAATATATCCTTTTTATTCTCAGTTTTTTTTTCCAATTTTATGTTTTTAAAAACATCTTTAGGTGTGTTCATTATTATTACAATATAATTATTAATATACCCTCCTATTTGTTTGAGAATAGATTTATCAACAATAATTACTGCACTTGCAAATTTCATAAAAATTTTATCAATTTTAGCAGTGGTCCATCTTAATAATTTGGGTAAGGTTACCACATCGGCATAAAAATCATAAATATCATAAATTATAGGTTTTTTTTTAATTTTTGCTGCTATTAAAGCTGGAATAAATGTATCAAAATCCGATGCATGTACAATATCCCATCTTTCCTTTAACAACCATATAAACTCATATATCCACCAGATTGGCAGATAAAAAACAATTTTCATACCAAATGGTGCTTTTAGTTTTATTCTATGTATTAAATAGTTAGATCTGCACTCAATTTCAGGATATTTTTTTTCCCTATCCCATCCTAATATATTAACATTATATCCTGCATCTGCTAATGTCTGTGCCTCTTTTGTTATTCGTATATCCGGGTCTATGGGATTTGAGCGTATCAATATTACTTTCAAATATTATCGCCTCGATATATATTGAAAAAAATGCTAGCCAGAGTCAGGGGCGAAATAATATAAACATTTTACTCTATATCACTTTGGATTTATACCCAAGAACATAATATTCACAGGTTTTTTTAAGTGCCACAGTTACCATTCAATTTGAAGGGATACGATTCTACGAGATGTAATAACCGGAGCGGTCATATCTATGACGATGAATATAATGTCAACAATTGATGGAGATGCTATGGGCGGTTTAAAGTTAATTGAATTTAATACAGAAATTCTAAAATACTATATAATACCATAAAACTTAATATATAATATAACAGGAAGTTCAATACTATGGAATTCTGTCCAAAATGTAAAAGTATGATGATGCCATCCGGCGATAAAATGAAATGCAGGAACTGCGATTTTGAAAAACAAAAAATAAAAAATAGCAATGATATAACTACAAAAGAGTTTAAAGAAAGAGATGTAACAGTTATTGAAGGCAGTGAAGATGCAGGTCTTCCGACCACCAGGGCTACTTGTGAAGAGTGTGGTAATAAAATAGCCTACTGGTGGATGCGTCAGCTTAGGTCTGCAGATGAGAGTGAAGTCAGGTTCTTCAGGTGTACCAAATGCGGTAAAACATGGAGAGAATATGATTAAAGAACCAAATCTTCTAATCTTCGGCTCTTTTAAGAGCCGAAGAAAACAAAATCCTCACTGATGCCCGGATTTTTTACATATCTTTTCAAGGTCACACAAAAACTCTTCCACCTTAGTTTCTGTCAAATGTGGCATTATTACCAGCCGTAAAGCTTTTGGATTACGTGTAACAGATGTATACCACCCTTTCTTCTCAAGTGCTTTCTTTACTACATCCGTATCTCCTACATCCAGTACTACTATATTCATCACAGGCTCAATTACAGGCTCCACTCCGAATTCTCTTGTGCGCTCAATGATCCTGCGTGTTAATTTCATGCAATACTGCACATACTGGCGGTATCCATCTTGTCCCAGGTGTTTCATCACAGCATAAGCTGCGGCTGTCACAGCACCACAACGCGTCCCGGTTAAAGAATACTGGCTATCAATTGTAAGATAGGGTGTCTCTGTCTGCAATACTTCCAGATAACACGGGTCTTTGAATAGTAGTCCACCGGCCGGGATAGTACACAGCCCCATCTTATGAGGGTCGGCTGTGATAGATGATACACCGGGAAGACTAAAATCAAACTCATATTCCGTATCAAGGAAGGGTATTACAAATGCCCCGAAAGCAGCGTCCACATGCAAGAAAATGTCCTTCTCAATAGCCAGATCAGACAATTCCCTGATCGGATCGATCTGCCCAAATTCAGTAGTACCTGCAATTCCTACCAGAGCTATAGTATTATTGTCAATTTTTGATTCCACATCATTTAAGTCAATTCTAAACTGATCGTCTTGTTCTGCTTTTCTGACGTCTATATTCAGCAGATCAGCTATTTTATCAAAAGAAAAATGGGCAGATCCGGATATTACAATATTCGGTTTATTACTTTTTTTAGAATTTCTCGCTGCATGAATAGCCTGGATATTGGATTCCGTACCTCCTGTTGTAATATAACCACAAACACCAGAGTTACCAAGTAACTGACCAAGCATGGAAATAACCTCATGCTCAAGGTCATAGGTACCAGGGAACAAACCTCCATCACCCATGTTTGACTCTATGAACTGTTCATGGGCCTTTATCGCGATAGGATGGGGATGAGTGCACATTGAGTTGAGCACCTTGTCATAAGGGATATCTCTTATATGGTAAGAATCCAGACGGTCTAAGACCTTCTTCTCACTTTCACCTGCTTCTCTCATATGAGGCATTCAAAGGAGCATATTAAAGTTAAAACCTTCGTATTTAATTCATCTGTTCTCTTGCAGCTTCTTGTGCAAAGTGCAGTATATTTTTTACCTGATGCCCTGTCTTACGGGCTATCTTTGCACAGTCATCGAACTCGGCTGATATGTTTAAGATATTTCCGTGAGTATCACTGGCCACTTTTACCCGGACACAGTGTGTTACTCCTGCTATTGAGATATCTACATCTATCATCTTTCGATTGGCTGTAAGTCTATGCTTCACTGGAACCATTCTAACTCCCAGACTTCCGGTTTCTGCCATGATCCTGTATGCCAGCCTGTTACTATCCACAGCCCTGCAGATCACTTTGATCAAATGACCACTTCTGCCTTTTTTCATGGTCGCAGGTATCACCGAGACATCCAGTGCTCCTTCATCCAGCAGTTCATTTATTAAAAAACCCAGTACTTCCCCGGTAACATCATCCACATTTGTTTCCAGCATCTCGATATGGTCGATCATAAATAGATCCATAGCTTCACCTACCACAGTTCTTAACACATTAGGTACATCCAGTTCTTTTGCACCTGCACCATAACCTGTACTGATCGATCTAATTTGCGGATAAAGAGTACATGATGTACCATATTGCTGTGTCAGGTATGCCAGTATAGCTGCACCGGTTGGTGTTAGCAGTTCATTTTCTCCGGGACCGCCTCTCCATATCAAACCGGACGAGTTTAGTATATTAAGAGTAGCCGGAGCCGGTACAGGAAGTCTGCCGTGAGCAGAATTTACATACCCCCCTCCCACAAAGACCGGCATACAGTATAATTGCGGGTCTGTCAGTTCCAGGCTGTGGAAAGCAGTTGCAGCACCGACAATATCAGCAATTGCATCCTGCTGGCCTATTTCGTGTAAATGTAGTTCGTTTAAAGGAGTATTATGTACTTCTGATTCTGATCTCCCCAATATTTCAAGTATCCCAAGAGCATCATTTTCTACCACTTCCGGCAATTTGGCGCAGCAGATAATATCTACCATCCGGTTGTATGTTAATTGTGGGTGTGGATTGTTGACTTCCTCTACCTCTATTCGTGTTGCGCAGATATGTGCTCTTGTTGTCTGGGAAATTGAGACCGAAACATCTGCTACTGATTCCATAACATCTTTTACTAATTGACTATTGGCACCCAGGCTCAGCAGACTGCCAATGACCATATCACCGGATGCACCGGAAAATGGGTCGAATATAATAATTTCAGATGAATTGCTCATATTTTACTGTATTTTGTTCCTGGGGCGCAGGGACAATAGTAAGACTCCCTGATTTCTAATCAGGGGATGTGAAAGCCCCGCATAATCAGAATGCTTATCCCATAAATAGCATGGTTACAGATGCTTAAAAGGGATAAGAGTAGTTAATTATATAACTAAGACTATATTAACGTTTTTACAGATGATTTGATATATTTCCCTGGGGAAAACAACGATAAACCTAAGTTTTATAAAGATAAAAGTTATATTTATCTTTGCCAAA
>JAIOQW010000143.1 GCA_021108405.1 Methanosarcinales archaeon | reverse complement strand
AATTCAATAAGTAAGATCAAAAAACTGCAGTGGGGGATAAAACGGGAATTGCTGATGAAATAGGAGGATTCCCAAAAAATAAACCGAGATGCTGTTCAACATCGGCATATATGGAAGGAATAAATGACGCCTATGCAGTAGCATTAGCGATCAATGATACATCCCACATCAATAAGTATGCTAATTCCATTAGATCAGGAACAAGATTTATGCTGCAGAACCAATTTAATGATCAAAACACCTTTCACCTGACCAACTCTTCAAGAGCAATCGGCGGCTTCAAACATTCACTAACTAAAAATGACCAGCGAAATGACTATACTCAACATGCATTACTGGCGTTAATTAAGACATATGATCTGGGAATATTTGATCAGTGAAAATTTAATTTTTATTGCCACATATCTATGATTATTTGCATATCAGCTATTGATAATGAATGATCATCAACTAGAATATTTTCTTGCCAGTGATGAATAGAATCTTGAACTTCGGTTGTAGTAACTGCTCGTCCGCCATCCGTATTAGTACCTATCCACCTGTTTATCCATCTAGACGAATCATCAATAAGAATAAAGCCACCTTCAAAACTCCACAAATCATCTCCGTTCTCACCATCATCATATAATAGGTTCTTGTTAAGATCAGGGCTAATCAATTGAATATTATCAATACAGAACCCATCACCATATCCTGATTTATCTGTTATGTAATAAAAACCAATATATTTAAATCCGATATAATCAGTCCAATTTATTAACTTCGAGTTCCAATTCGATTCGGTTCCTATATATTCACGTGTATATAGATTAGTCAAGTCATTAGAAATAAATACATAAGCATGGTCACCCGATGGAATATCGTATTTGGTATCAAATATAAGTTTTGCAGAAGTACAATCCTGCCAGTTAACTTCCGTATACATAATAGAGTCAATATTATTTCCTGTAGATGAGTAATAATATGTACTGTCCTCACCTGCAACAACTCCTGTACTCAGGAATAAAGTACCAATTACCATCAGGAAATATCTGGAAAAAGATATAATCCGGTTCTTTTTTTTCATAATAATTTTTTCTCCTTTTTTTTCAATTCATATATTAATAAATCATTTATCTGCAGACCATTTAAATTTTGTTATAGTATATCAAGTATAACTTGATATATCGAAAATGCTCACTTCGTTCACATTTTCCAATCTTCAGCTTCTTCTAATCTTCAGTCAAGAAAATCCGACAAAAGATAAGATTTTGTTCTTTTTTTAATTATTTATAGTTTTTTTATGTATGACATGTTATACTGAAAAAGCTTTGTATTTTCTTGCGGTGTATAACATTTATATAGGCAAATTATAAATCCATATCCGAATATCATTAAACAAAAAAAAATTGCTGGTAATAACAATGGAACTGGATGAAATAACAATAACAAGAGCTATTATCGAAGAATTCACATCTGACTTTTTACAAAGCATTGACACAGACGTAGCGTTAGTAGGCGGCGGTCCCGCAAACCTCATAGCTGCCAGGACACTTGCCAGAGCAGGTGTCAAAACAGTACTTTATGAGCGAAAACTGGAAGTAGGAGGCGGGATGTGGGGAGGTGGAATGATGATGCCCAGGATAGTGGTCCAGGAAGAGGCCAGACACATCCTGGATGATCTCGGTGTCAGGTACCACAAGTACGAAGAAGGTTACTATGTTGCGGATTCTATTGAATGCACAGGTAAGCTGATCTATGAAGCTGCCTCCTCAGGAGCCAGTATCTACAATCTTATTAGTGTGGAAGATGTAATGATACGAGAAGGCGATGCCGTAACCGGCCTGGTGATCAACCGCACAACTGTGGATATGCAAAAACTGCACGTAGACCCTATTACGATTCGGGCTAAAGTAGTCATAGACGGAACAGGACATGATGCGGAGATATGTACTACACTCTCCAGGAAGATCCCGGGTGCACTGCACGTTGCTGGCGAGAAACCCATGTGGGCTGATGTGGCTGAGCGCATCATCCTGGATAACACCAAAGAAGTATATCCAGGTCTTATTGTGACAGGTATGGCAGCTAACGCTGTTGCTGGTGCACCGCGAATGGGGCCTATATTTGGTGGTATGCTGCTCTCAGGTGAAAAAGCTGCTCAAATAGCAATAACAAAACTCGGGCTTTAATAACATGCCTCTCATTAATGCTGATCTCCATATCCATTCCAAATACAGTATGGCTACTTCAAACCGCATGGATATACCAACCCTTGCAGTAGAATCTGCTAAAAAGGGGATTCAACTGGTAGGTACAGGGGACTGTCTGCACAGAAAATGGCTGGATGAGATCAAGACACTACCTGAAGTTGCCGATGGAATATATGGTCTCAACCAAACAAAGTTTGTTCTAACAGTTGAGATAGAAGATACGGATAGAGTACACCACCTGATCATTCTTCCTAGTATATCAAAGGCTGAAGAGCTCAGGGAAGCAGTAGAACCTGCTTCTGTTAACATTGATAGTGACGGCAGGCCTAATGTGGATATGAGCGGTGCGCAGATAGCGCAGCTGGCAAAGGATGCGGGTGCGCTTATCGGTCCGGCCCATGCCTTTACCCCATGGACTGGCATGTATGCCTATCATGAGTGCCTTGAGGGTTGCTATGAAGATATGACGCAGTATATCAGCTTTGTAGAACTCGGCCTGAGTGCAGACACTGATCTGGCAGACCGGATTAAAGAACTGCACAGATTGACATTTTTAACAAATAGTGATGCACATAGTCCATGGCCTAACAAACTTGCCAGGGAATTCAACAGGTTTAAGATGGAGGATATCACTTTTGATCAATTGGAAAAAGCCATACTCCGTGAAAGTGGGTTGGGACCGCAGATGAATGTAGGCTTATTTCCACAGGAAGGCAAGTACCATAGATCAGCATGCATACGCTGCTACCAGCAATATACCTTAAGGGAATGTATAATGAAGAAATGGCGCTGCAAGTGCGGAGGCCGGATAAAAAAAGGAGTGGTTGAACGCATAGAAGAACTATCTGACACGTCTTCACACCCTGAACACAGACCACCCTATCTGCATCTTATTCCTTTATCAGAGATCATTATGCTGGCACTGGGTACCAAAAGCATCCATACTAAACAGGTAAAGCATAACTGGGAAACCCTTGTTAAGCAGTATGGCAGCGAAGTAACAGTCCTGCTTGACACTGAACTTGATAGTATAGAAGGAGTTGACCCGAAAGTAAAAAAAGCCGTAAGGATGTTTCGTGAAGGTAAAGTAAAAGTCACGCCTGGCGGTGGTGGACAGTACGGAAAAATAGAAATAATAAAGGATGATGAAACCCTGCCTGTTGAAGCCGAGAGCACAGGCGAGTTTCAACGATCCTTACTTGAATTTTAGCTAGCTTGATATTTATTACTAGTTAAATAGCCAGCCGGATCACATCATATAGCTTTCAGGTCCGCCTGGTGGCATTCCTGGCATATCGCATACACCTTTTTCTTCTGGTATATCAGCTACCAGTGATTCAGTTGTCAGCATCAACCCTGCTATACTTGCTGCATTTTGCAGTGCGCTTCTCACTACCTTGACAGGATCGATTATACCTGCCTCGACCATATCAGTATAGTTATCTGTTTTTGCATCAAAACCCATATTAAGATTAGTCTCAAATCTTAATTTTTCCACTATGACAGAACCTTCTTTACCTGCATTATTAGCAATCTGTTTCAATGGTTCTTCTATAGCTTTAATTATGATATCAACACCAATCATCTGGTCACCTTCAAGGGATAAGTCCTTTAATGAGTCTGCAGCCCTTAAGAGTGCTATACCGCCGCCTGCTACAACACCTTCTTCAATGGCAGCCTTAGTAGCACTAAGTGCATCATCGATGCGCATTTTCTTTTCCTTAAGTTCGGTCTCAGTAGCAGCACCTACATTGATCACAGCTACACCACCTGCAAGCTTACCCAGACGTTTCTTAAGTTCCTTTTCCTTATATTCAGAGTCTTCGAGCTTGATCCTTCCTTCAATAATAGCAACACGCTTTTGAATATCGTCTTTCTTACCCTGCCCTTCGATAATAATGGTCTTATCCTTGCTTACTTTAACCTTTCTCGCACTACCAAGATCAGTAAGTGAGACATTCTCAAGTTTCATTCCCTTCTCTTCACTGATGACCTTACCACCGGTAATTACAGCGATATCCTCCAGCATCTCCTTGCGGTCATCTCCAAAGCCCGGTGCTTTGAGTGCACAAACCTTCAGTGTACCGCGGATCATATTGAGTACAATAGTTGCCAGGGCCTCACCCTCCAGGTCTTCACAGATGATCACTAACGGTTTATTATCTTTTACCAGCGATTCAAGGATAGGCATTAATTCCTTCATGGAACTTATTTTTTTGTCATATAAAAGGATCCTGGGGTCTTCAAGAACAGCTTCCATCTTTTCAGTATCCGTAACCATATATGGAGATACATAGCCTTTATCGAACTGCATCCCTTCCACTACTTCTAACGATGTCTCCATGGACTTGGCTTCTTCAACAGTAATGACACCGGATGCTCCTACTTTTTCCATAGCATCTGAGATCAGGTTACCGATAATTTCATCATTATTTGCTGAAACTGTGGCTACCTGTGTGATCTTTTCCTTGCTCTTGACCTCTTCACTTCTGGATTTTATAGTTTCCACTACTTTTTCAGTAGCCTTATCGATGCCTCTTTTAATTTCAATCGGGTTGGCTCCTACTGTTATATTCTTGATACCTTTATGCAGGATGGCCTGAGCCAGTAAAGCAGCTGTAGTAGTTCCGTCACCTGCTATATCCTGGGTTTTTGTAGCTACTTCCTTTCCAAGCTGGGCTCCCATATCCTCATAAGGGTCTTTCAATTCTATCTCTTTAGCAATAGTAACCCCATCATTTGTTATAACCGGACTCCCAAAACTCTTTGCCAGGACTACATTCCTGCCTTTTGGCCCAAGTGTGATCTTTACTGTATTGGCAAGCTGGTCCAGCCCTTTTATTAGAGCATGTCTTGCTTCATCCTCGAAAATTAATTGTTTTGCCATATTAAACACCTACTCTACCTTTGCAATTACATCTTTTACGCTCAGTATTATGAATTTTTCCCCGTCTATTTCAATTTCATCAGAACTATATCCAGTATATAATATCGTATCCCCTACTTTTATCGGGCATTTCTTTTCATCCTTGATATTGCCGATATCTAATATGATTCCCTGCTTTTTCTTTTCTTTTGCAGTATCCGGAATATATATCCCACTGGCTGTTTTTTCTTCTTCCTCGATAGGTTTGATTAATATTTTGTCCCCTACTGGTTTTATTTTCATTTGCTCACCTTGTTATTTTATCTAACAATTCAAAATATTTCGCACTTATACCGTGCTTTGAAGGATAATGATTGTTTGTAGTTCTATAAAGTTATTTCGGTGGGAAACCTTCTTTGATGTCGATATATTTATTATATCCGAGGAATGTATTTGAATAGTATCAAGTATAACTTGATGTATCGAAAATGCTCACTTCGTTCACATTTTCTAATCTTCAGCTTCTTCGAAGCTTCAGTCAAGAAAATCCGAC
>JAIOQW010000174.1 GCA_021108405.1 Methanosarcinales archaeon | reverse complement strand
TTGTACCATCAAGAAGTACAAAGAAACTAAAAGCCGAATCTAGCGCCCACCCCCCCGGATCTATGGATGCAATACTAAAGGAACCGGATGTGAGTAAGGAGGGGGGCAGGCAATAGATCCGGGAAGACCAGGGGCGGGGTATCCCCTTCAAATTGAATGGTAATTGGGCACTTATAAGACAAGTGAATTCGATGAGTACTTTTGGACACAGATTTAGGATGAAAATTTTGATTACTCTAGTGGAACAAAATCCTCCCTTCGGTCGGATTTTCTTGACTGAAGCTTCGAAGAAGCTGAAGATTAGAAAATGTGAACGGAGTGAAAATTTCCCAATGTCCTCTTTTTTATCAATGATTTTTAATACTCTTCACGTTCTTCTTCTAACGGAGGCAGCACCTCAAAATATCTGAATATATCCAGCGGAAATGTATACCCATATTCCAACGAAATGGTTAACTCCTCATAAACCTCAGGTGTTATTACGATATGATGCTTTGAGAACAATCTCTTTAGCAGTTCCAGTCGCTTTATCTTCGCGAACGCACTCACTATATCCGTATCCAGAATGATTGTTTTATCCAATGATTAAATCAACTTCTTTCTTGATTTTATCATTAGAAGGTGCTTTAACAATCCTCCTTATTCCTCTCTGCTCTAAAATATTTTTAAAACCTTCTGTGGACGTTCCTGAAATTTCTGCAGCCCTGCTTAATGATATTTTCTCTGTTTTATATAATTCTACCGCCATCTCTGTTTTTAGTGTAGGTCGCACCTCCAACATCGTCCTGAAAGCATCGTCCAACAATTCATCTCTACTTTCGTAATAGCCTGCACGTATAAGGCTATTTATTCCTTCATTTATCACGTCTACATCCATCAACATATCACCTCAATTTATAATTCTTCCTTTTCTTTCTTAAATATTTACCTAATAATCACCGCATCTTCTTTGATGGTATCTCTACCTCACTCATCGTCACAACTTCGGCTCTCTTAAGAGCCTCGGGCGAAGATTCTACGAATCTTCTAATCCTCCATTCCTCTGGAATGTCGGTCAAGAAAATCCGACCGGAGGGAGGATTTTGTTCTTTCGTAATCTTCTTTACCTGTCAGAACGGCGATTGCACCGGTAATTACTACGATGATTAATAATTGATTTAAATTAAAAAGTCTCGTCTTAACTTCAATTATCTTTAATATCAATTCCATCCATTATAAAAAGAAGAAAACAGATGAAATATTATGATCTATGTCAATCATAATTCAAAAAGACACAAAACTAATACGGATTTGAATAAAAACCATGATGAAGTGATAGGATATACAAACAAAATCAATAAAAGTGGAACTTCCTTATGATACATACCTGAAAGTTGGTGCTGTGGCAAGTGAACATTGTGAAAGTGTAAGAGAGTACATTAAGAATGAAATTTTAAATTCTATACGCGAAGAACTTGAATTAAAAGATATGAAAAAACAATTGGCATCTCGATATGCAGCCGACGAAATCAGTTATGAATCTCTTAAAGATTTACTCGGGGCTAAGGAGGCAGAACGGTTGAGGATATATAATGATACAATATTGGAATCGTTCAGGGAAGCAGATATTGTTGCTAAGAGGTTAAAAGAGTGATTGCAATTCTGGCAGATACCAGTGCATTAACATCTGCTTTTGTGATACGTTTGCTTTACAACCTCAATATGTTAACAAAACAGGAGGCTTTGACTTCGTTAAATGAAATCTCTGCCCTAAGAGATTGGTATGGTGGAGTTCTTGAAACTATTTCTCAAAGATATTTCGAAGAACACTGATTAAAATTCTTTAACCGATCACAAATGAGGCACTTTTAGTGTACTTTCCCGACAATCTCATGTATATCAACGAGAGGGAATCGAAACTGCAACAAAGCATTGTCAGTTCTTTTTGGATGAACCTGTTGATGATCTCATTGGTAAGATGCCCGTGGAAATGGTAACACCTGTGAACCTGGATGTTTCAATGAGGCTTTTCGAAGAGATACGAACTCGCCATTAGGATTTAGTGCGACTTCACCGGACTGGATTGAAATGTGCACGTCATGAGGCGGAATTGGCCCAGCGCCGGTTCCTCCGGGTGGATCCGGAGAACCGATTGGTGGCCGATAGCCTGGAAAGCAGATGGAATGAAGCCCTGCGTATCATGAGCGAACTCGAAGAGGAGTACGAGCGTGTAATTGCAGAATATAAGAACGATCCGGCATCTTGAAAAGTAGATCATATAATGATAAGGGAATGGTGCTATACTGCAAATCCATGATGCGGTTATTACTGAACCCGGGTATTAACATCTTCGTTATCTTCATCATTCTCATCTTCAAGTATCAGGATGGATAATAATATGATCAATATCCCTGCCATGGCAGATATAACATATGACAGCCAGCCTGTTTCTAGTTTTTTGTAATAGATAATACCAGATCCGAATATGCCTGCGCCGATGATGAAGATGTGATCTTTTGTTGTTATACTCTCTTTATCTTTGCGAACGTACTCATTACTGTAAGAAACTTTAATATCGCTTAGATCTGCCGCATATATATCCATGAAATATCAATGCCCTTAATGATTATCCTGTTATAATGCAAGAATATCCCAGATACCAGAGAGATGAACAGTTCGTAAGGGTTCTGTTAATCCTTCTAACATAGGTGGTGAATCTCACTTTATGTAGATATCTGTAACTTCAGAATGATTTTTCATGGCAGTGGTTCTCAAGAAATCCGTGTAAACCTGGATTGCAGGACGGTGCTATCAGGCAGATCGCTTATTACCGCGGTCGGGGTGATTTGAGCTGCGATTACAGTACAGTGGAATCATCGATTAAGCTGATAGCATGGCCGGTGTTTAATGTGGTGGTGTTATGTATACGGGTGCTTGTTTGCCGGGTGATGTGTTTGAGATGCTACAACTTGGGGGGCGGTGAGGGTGTTTGCTGTTGAGGTGCTGTTATTTACTGGTTATCCTGGTAAAATATGACAGTATACGATAAATTAGGAGACTTTTTAATTTATTCTGGATTAATAGGTTATGGTAAAAAAGATTAACAACAGAGGACGTGGAGGATCGCAGAGAGTTGTTATTTTTCTCTGAGTCCCTCTGTGATCTAATTTACAATATATCCTGGTATTACAGAGGAGGTTGTGAAACCGGTACCGGAAGGGGAGTCAGGGCTTATATGTGGTTGTTAACCACTAACATTAAGTTAGCATAAAGCAGATATATTACATTAAACAAGATAATAATATAAATAAAAAAAAGTGATTAATATGTCGATAGCAATTAAAGAAATGAATAGAGTTGAGTTAATTAACCTCGATCGACTGGCCCATATATTAAAAGGGCTAAGTATAGCAGAGCTTGAGACATTGGAAATCCTTTTAGATGAAAAGGCATTCAGATGTATCGACCAGTCTCTCAATGAGTTGGACGGTGGAGAAGGGATACAAATTGAAGAATGGTAAACGAAAGCAATACCAAATATTCATGTCTCCCTCTGCACATAGAAGGTATAAAAAGTTCGATCCCCGTTTGCAACATAAAGTTAAAGAAAAAGCAAGAGAGCTGTCAGAAAAACCTTATCAGTATGATGAACTAAAGGGACCTTTGAAAGGTATAAGGTCTTACCATTTTGAGTATAGTAATACAAAATACCGGATTGCTTATAGGATTGTTGAGAATGAAAAACGAATAGAGATTGTCTTGGTAAAATCTAGAAAGCACTTTTATCAGATATTAAGGCAGATTTTGAAATAACCGGATAAGTACATAAGAGATAAATTAATTAGTTCTAACAGTAG
The DNA here is from genome assembly GCA_021108405.1 of Methanosarcinales archaeon. GTDB lineage: Archaea > Halobacteriota > Methanosarcinia > Methanosarcinales > Methanocomedenaceae > Methanomarinus. The sequence continues at coordinate 1,778 of JAIOQW010000174.1, read as the reverse complement.
TAGATCATTTCAAGTAGCAACATATAGTTATTTAATCTGTATAATACACGTAAAGTCTCCATTCATGCCATTATCCGAGTTACTCTTAAAGGCCACACGCAATAGTAATTTACTTGTACCAATAAATTTGAATATTTCAATACAGGCACTTTTAAGGTACTTTCCCGACAATCTCATGTATATCAACGACAGGGAATCGAAACTGCAACAAAGCATTGTCAATTCGTTTTGGATGAACCTGTTGATGATCTCATTGGTAAGATGCCCGTGGAAATGGTAACACCTGTGACCCTGGATGTTTCAATGAGGGTTTTCGAACGAACTCGCCATGAGGATTTAGTGCAACTTCACCGGACTGGATTGGAACGTACACGTCACGAAGCCGAATTGGCCCAACGCCGGATCCTCCGGGTGGATCCGGTGAATCGATTGGTGGCCGATAGCCTGGAAAGCAGATGGAATGAAGCCCTGCGTATCATGAGCGAACTCGAAGAGGAGTACGAGCGTGTAATTGCAGAATATAAGAACGATCTGGCATCTTGAAAAGTAGATCATATAATGATAAGGGAATGGCACTATACTGCAAATCCATGATGCGGTTATTACTGAACCCGGGTATTAACATCTTCGTTATCTTCATCATTCTCATCTTCAAGTATCAGGATGGATAATAATATGATCAATATCCCTGCCATGGCAGATATCACATATGACAGCCAGCCTGTTTCTTGTATCTTGTAATAGATAATACCAGATCCGAGTATGCCTGCGCCGATGATGAAGATGTGATCTTTTGTTGTTATACTCTCTTTTTCTTTTTTTATAGTATAACTTGATATATCGAAAATGTTCACTCCGTTCACATTTTCTAACCTTCGGCTTTCTTAAGAGCCTCGGGCGAAGATTCTACGAATCTTCTAATCCTCCATTCCTCTGGAATGTCGGTCAAGAAAATCCGACCGGAGGGAGGATTTTGTTCTTTCGTAATCTTCTTTACCTGTCAGAACGGCGATTGCACAGGTAATTATTACGATGGTTAATAATTGGTTTATATTAAAATGTGATGAGATAAACCCTTTCTGTATTGTTTCCAGTAGTAGTAGAAGCAAGTATGTGACCAGTATTACTGAGGATAATTCTTGATTAAGTTTAAGATAATGGTTTATGATAGAATTTTCCCGAAGCCTTGTTAATATGAAAGGAATAACCTGTTAGTGTAGAACATTTGGATGATACTATTGCATCCAATTTTCAATTTTCAAATTCTCTATCCTTTTAAAATGTTTAGTATTATTAGTAATCAACACACCATTATTTTTCAAAACAATTGCTGCTATAAGGATGTCAGCATCATTTATTTGTTCTCCTCTTTTTTTTAGATTTGCATAAACCTCACCAGCCTTTTTTTCTACTGCAGTATTTAATTGCAGAACATCAACTAGTTCGATAAAATCCATAACTTCTTGCTCTTTTTGTCTATCTCCCATAATATAAGTCCCTTTATATAATTCATATACAGTAAGACCCGTAATTGTGATTATAGTATCAATAGGAAGATTTTTTATCTTTTGAATTACTATTTCGTTACCTCTTAGTACCTCTATCACAATATCGGTATCCATGATAAAATTAATCAAAGATAGTCCTTCCTTCACTAAATTTATCACGTTCTTTTATTATATTTTCAAATATTTTAGCTTTATTCTGTGCCAAATCTTTCCAGATACCTGCAAACTTCAAGATATCTGAAACATCTCCATGTTCCTTTTGAAGAATTT
>JAIOQW010000258.1 GCA_021108405.1 Methanosarcinales archaeon | reverse complement strand
AAGGTTCGTTTTCCGTAAGTCTTTCGATGGTACGGATGGCTTTGCGCATGTTTCTGAGATATCTTTCTTCTTCTGACATGGTTCGCAGAACGTCGACAACGGGTTCCGGTGTTTCTGTTTCACTCAACTCGTTTGAATACATGTTTACGCATTATGCTTGTATTATTCATAAGATTATTGATTTTAAGAGACCGTTACAATTCGTGTTGGTGAATCTTATGAAACCACAGATGAACACAGATGAACACAGATTTTCAGGTAGCGTATCCGTGTTTATCTGCGTTCATCTGCGGTTATTCTAATAGTACCAACATGTAATGTAACGGTCTCTTTGATTCCTAAAATATATATAACATATAATGGTTAAATCCCTAAAAAAGAATAACATTATAATTGCAAAACAATTAGTTGCCAGTTTGACTAACAAATGTAACCCTAAACGATAGATATATATATTGATATACTATGATAGGTGATGATCTAAATGGATATGACTTTTATTATAGAAATAGGCCAATTATTTGAATCAACAGCACAATCCGGGATATATATCATATCTTCTAATCTGCTATACCCGGTTATAATAATATTAATAGGCCTGATCATATGGAGTGTTATTGAACTGGGTGGTTTTTTATCGGAATGGCATTCCAGACACCGTGATCTATGGTTGATCGAGAACGGAGCTTTAAATGCCCAAGAACAGGTAAGGTCAAATGATTATAATGGTGCAATGGATACTCTCAGGAAATTTACCTCAAACAGGTTTCTATACGATTATATTAACAATTTATCCAGGATCGAATATGATTTCAATAATACCAGGCTCATGCAGATCCGAATTGAAAAGCTGCTTCAGGAATATGATACAAAAATCCGAAAAAAACTCGAAAAATCAAGGTTTGTAGCCAAAGCAGCTCCTATGTTCGGTCTAATGGGTACACTTATACCTATGGGCCCCGCACTGCTCGGACTGGCTCAGGGTGATATACAAACACTATCCGATAACCTTATTATAGCATTCGGGACCACAGTTATTGGTCTGATGAGCGGTATAATGGGATATATGATCTCTACTGTCAGGAGCAGATGGTATACATTAGATATGAGCGATATGGAATATATATCTGAGATCCTATTTAGTGATTCATTAGAATATAGTGGGAATACTAAACCTGCTGTTTATAAGCATATTGAACCCGGTATTGAAAAAAACATTGATAGGACTGCTGAAAAAAAGCGACCAGATGTCGTTAAAGTGATATCAAAGTACATTTATTTTGATCTGTTTTTTACCACAACAGGTATTATTATTGCAAGAACTGCAGGAAGTATCCTGAGCAATCCATTGGTGTTTATTATTATATGCGGATTATTAAATGTCGTAGTAATTGCTGCAAGTACTGCTGGCTATACTGTAGTGCCTCTTTACCTGTATCTGGTATTCATTAATATTTTAATGGTTATGATATTCATGATTATAGGATATATAACAAAAGAGCAAGCCATTAAGAAATCCCATGCACTTAGTATGCTTTCTCCTGATGCTATTATAAAGAGCGATCACCATAATACTGAAGTTAACTATGCAGACATCCGGGAAATAAATATCACACGATCGGTAATAAAGATCCTGACAAATAACGGATGGATAGAAGTTGGCCGCATGTCATCATATGATTATATGGATATTATTCAGGCATCTCAAATTTCAGTGACTATAGGTGATGAAAAATGAAATTCATGAAGAATAAAAGAAGAACATACGATAGTTTCTCAGATGATGATCCGATGAGCGGTGTTGCAAACCTCTTTGATGTGGCTATGATCTTTGCTATTGGTCTGCTTGTGGTCGCACTGTCACACTTCGGACTAACAGAACTGCTTATAGACAGCGATGTTACTATTGTAAAAAATCCCGGACAGGAGAATATGGAAGTAATTATCAAGCAAGATGATTCGATAGAAAAACTTGAGATGACAAAGGAAACTGTTACTACAAGCGGAAAGAAGTTCGGGACTATATATGAGACTGGTAGTGGAGGATGGGTACTTGTTAAGGAGTAGCCCCAGGATCATACTATTATTTATCCTGTGTCTATTAGCACTCATAATAATATCAATTCCTGTTGCATTGGCACAGGAGATACAATGGGAGAACGCCGGCAAAGTGGTTTTGCATGAAGGTGATAATTACAGTATTGAAGGATATACTATTGAGGTTATCGATTTCGAAGAAGAAGATTGCGAGACCTTACTTTTTTTAAAAAAAGATAGCCAGCTGTTGAGCAGGATTGTTTTAAATGCCTCATTTGATGAATACATCTATGATGATGATATTAAAATAAAGATCTATAATACTACTGATGATCCTTTATCAGAGAACCCGACTAAATGGCAGGACCCACATGTTCATATAGAGTTCAACATAAAAGAAAAGCCGCGTGTTTACCTGAACGTTAAAACCGATTGGAGTACATATAAGCCAACTCAATCCGACATCAGGGTAATGTGTGAGGTAATAAACAACGGCACGACTATTCAGGATATGGATGTACGGATAGACCCTGACGGATTGCAAGAGATCAATAAAAAATTTAATAGACAGTTGAATATTGCTGACAATACATCAGAATCACTGTCCACAAAATTAAAAGTACCTTTGTTATTAACAGAGCAAACCTTTAATATCAAGGTAACTGCAAGCTGGGAAGACTCTAATGAAATTATGCGCAATGTTTCGGATTCCGCTATTATCACGGTTTTACCGATATGCTGTCTTTCATTAATTAAATCAACAAAAAATGGTGATATGGATAGTTATATACCTGTTAATATCGATGTTGTGAATATCGGGATTGTCAATTTATCAGTTCAACTGAACGACACTGTTCCACAGGATTTTACATTGCTATATGATCAGGACCTGGTCTGGCATGCTGATCTGAAACCAAAACAAAAGATGCGTTTCACTTATTCTCTTAAGCCTGAAAAACCTGGTGAGTTCTCTCTTAACCCGGCTACAGCACAGTGGACTATGAAGGGAGAGAATTTCAGTATTCTGTCAAACTCACCGCAGGTTATAGTAGATGGTGCTTTTATTATTGTAAATAAGACCACTCAATCCGGGCAAGTTGATGTAGGTGATAATGTTACTGTCACTTTAACTGCAACAAATTCAGGTAATATAGCTACTACCGTTTATATTGCTGATATTATCCCGGATGGTGCTCATCTGATCAAAGGTAATACTACACTTAGAGCTACTTTAGATGAAAACCAGACAAGTTTGACGACTTATGAAATTAGAATGGGATCACCAGGGATGATTGTTTTTCCATTTCCTGTAGTTGAAATTGTTAGTGAGGAATGTTCCAGGGTACAAATATCCCAAACAGCGGTTGTTAATGTTTCAACACCTGCTCCCGTATCAACGGGACGAGAACCGGATGAGATATCCTCATTATCAATAGATCATGAAACGGCTTTTCCAATATTTGAGGTTCTTTTTACTTTTTTTATCCTGTTTTTGTTTGTGTTAATATATAAAAAGATATAATCCACATCTGTATCTACTTCGAATCAGAGGGTAAATCTGAATGCCTTTTCATCTAAAAGGATTTCCAATGTCTCAAGCTCTGCTATACTTAGTCCTTTCAATATATGGGCCAGTCGATCGAGGTTAACTAACTCAACTCTATTCATTTCTTTTATTGCTATCGACATATTAATCACTTTTTTCTGTTTATATTACTATCTTGTTTAATGTAATATATCTGCTTTATGCTATCTTAATGTAAGTGGTTCACAACCACATATAAGCCCTGACTCTTCTTCCGGTATCGGCTTCAAAACCTCTTCCATAATACCCGGATATATCGTAAATTCCATCACAACAACTACACCATTATTATATCTGCCATAGCAGGCATTCAACTCCGTAGGAGGTGAGTGTATCCACGTTCATCTGAGGTTCCAACCTTGATAATGTTCTCTTATGAAGCTTGTAGTCATTGATAATCTAATTTATGTTATCTATTTAGATTACAATTATTACCCAAATCCAAGGTTATAAGGTATATCCTTTCTTTGTAGGCTTTGTATTCATTCTGGTATAATCCCGGAGTTATCATCAAATCACACAGTTTGTTAAACAGTGCAGTATGATACCTCTTCAACGGATGATCATTGCTGAAAAAAGCTTAAACAAATCAGAGTACGGAGGATCTTTATGAAAAATGCGTTTATTAGAACAGCACTAATAACATTCCTTATGATTGCAGTAATCATGATGATATTACCTGCATCTGCTAATGACTGGGTGCAATTTCAAAAAGATAATATACACACCGGATGGACAACTGACGGCGGCCCTATTTTCAATTCACCGAACCTTATCTGGAGTAAGCATACTACAGGTACGGGAATGGGTGGTATTGACGTAGCTCCCATTGTTGGGGACGGAGACGTTTATGTGATTGATTACCAGGGCATTCTCTGGTCTTTTAATGCAATGACAGGAATAGAGAACTGGAATACTGATTTAACACAAGGTTTCGGAATTTTTGAACTTTCAACACCTGCTTACCACGATGGCATGGTATATGCTGCCGTAAGCGGTGGGGATGCAGGAGAAGGAAGGGGAAGAGTTAGCGCAATATATGCTGATACCGGGGCTATTCGAGAATCATGTTATTATGGATACGAATATTACCAGATCAACACTCCAGTGACATATTCTGACGGAAAAGTATATTTTGGTAACTGGAGAGGCACAGTACCAGGTACATTGGGTTCCGGTACATATTTCTGCGTAAATGCAGATAATATATGCGATCTGGAATGGAGCTGGACTCCATCCTATGGAACCGGATATTACTGGGCAGGTGCCGCGATCGTTGGCAATTATATTATCTTTGGTGATGATAACGCAAATGTAACCTGCCTGAACAAAAACGATGGAACACTAATAGATCACTTTAATATCTCCCAGCACTGCGGCTGCAGTGACCCGGTAGAAAAAATCCGCTCATCTATTGTATATAATGCAGATGACGATTGTATCTATTTTACTGCAAACTACCTTGATAATGCACACGGCGGCTACGGGACCGGTCACTTATATGCTGTTCCTTTTAATGCGGCAAGTGGCGATCTTGGCGGTGATAATAACTTAGGCGGCGGCAGTTGCAAATGGAATTATGATCTTTGGAACAGTAAATCCACTCCTGTCTATTATGACGGAAGGATCTATGTCGGCGGCGGATATAAGATGTATTCATCCACTCATACGGGTAAAATATGCTGTATAGATGAATCAGACGGTAGTCTGATCTGGGAATGGAGCAACCCATCGGGCAGAGTCTTCGCATCTACGGCACTTTCGGTTGTGAATGGACGCAAGTTCATTTATTTTACGACAAATGTAGCGGACGGCAGTGCATATTGTCTTGAAGATATGGGAGATACTTATGATGTTAGATGGGTGTGGGATCCACCATATCCTGATGAGCAGTGGATACTGCATGGAATGGCAGTCGCTGACGGTGTGATCTATTTTGGTACTGATTATGGAGAGCTTTATGCACTGGCAGGAAGATGTGGTGATGTAGATTGTAATAATAATGTTAATTCTCAAGATGCAATGAAGA
>JAIOQW010000248.1 GCA_021108405.1 Methanosarcinales archaeon | reverse complement strand
TTGCTCCGATCGAATTCTCAATAGTTCCCCCATCCAGTTTATCACCGACTCCTTTAAGACCTGGAGGAACAAAAATAAAAGTCCCGGTAGTAAACTCAAATTTGATTGGTGTATTTTTACCTACAACTGATCCAGTGGCTGGATCACGAATATCTCTTCGTGACTCCCTTGAATATATCTGCGCTTCATGTCCATATATTGGGTGTGGATGACATTCATTATCAAAATCATATAAGTGAAATTGATAGAATCTTCCTTTAACCCGGATCTTCCAGATATTAGTAGTTGCTACCCAGGCCGTACTGGGCGATGGCGGCAAGACCTGCATTCCACCATTTAATAATGTAGGATTATCAGCAAAAACATTGATATTTTGCAGTGAAAGAGGGATAAATGATTCACTTGATGGATTCTGGGCTGGATCGGCTATGTACCTCTCACCCGATTTCACAGCATCTATCCAGGTGTTTTGTTCCGGGTCATAGAATTTATCATGCCGCAAGTAATTCGGCACCATATTCACACCCAGCGTCACATTCTCCTGCCAGTAGGCAAGTTCATCCTTCTCGAAATGCGACCCGTCCGGCCTCACATGCTCAGCCTTCATAGTAAACCCGATCGGAAAACACATCACAGACTTTAGCAGATTAGCACCGGCATTATTGGCATCCCGCACACCGTCTGCCGATTCACCGAAATTGGAATCTATCTCTTTATTGATATTATCTGATGCACCACCGTACTGCTCATTTACCTGGTACAGCACTTCATCCACATACCACTCACGCACCTGGCTGATGGTTTTGGCACTGCAACTGGAATACTTCCCACCGCTACGATACCTGTCCTTATCCACATACCTGGTCTGGTTCGCCTTGATCTTTGCAGTCAGGTCAACAGCAGTAGCCCGCATAGAATCGGCAGGACAAACGGAATCATCATGTATTCAATTCCGTCTTGCCATCACCACAAGCAGTATCCCAAGCAGCGCACCCGCCACCCCGAATCCTGGCGACCCCTGGGACGGCGACTGGTCAGTGGACGAGGGAACGGTGGTGGTGCGGGTGGGGCCTGAGTAGTGTTCATCAGGAACCAGGATGCTGGCTGCTGTGAATGAAAATGGATACCCCTCCCCCTCATCTCGATCATAGAACGTAAATGCAATATTTAAAGGAATAGTCCATCCTGCGGCTTTATCTGTTGGCTGCACAATCCATTCGAAAGTAACTGTTTCACCTGCATTATGACCGAATTCCCTGGCAGTATCAGTAAATTCACTTGGACCTTTAATCACTTCAAATGGTTGATTTACATTTTTATAACCCCAACCTGAAGCTGAAAGGGCTGTGGAAACATCAACATTCTTTTTAAGGTATACTACTGCTTTAATTGTGGCTGGCTCGCCTACTTTTAATTCAGCATCGTAGACAGTACATTTTCTGTCATTAAAATATACTGAACCATTAACAAATTCATTGTCAAAAGCACTAACATTACAAGTTAAATAAATCATCACATATAACAACATTATTATTTTAACTAATTTCATATTTCCCATCCTTCGTTTATTGCTCCTATCGAGTTTTCAATAGTTCCCCCGTCCAGTTTATCACCGACTCCTTTTAGACCTGGAGGAACAAAAATAAAAGTCCCGGTAGTAAATTCAAATTCGATTGGATCATTATTGCCTACAACTGTTTTAGTAGTTGGATCACGAATATCTCTATAATCTTCTCTCGAATATATCTGCGCTTCATGTCCATATATCGGGTGTGGATGACATTCATTATCAAAATCATATAAGTAAAATTGATGTAACCTTCCTTTAACCCGGATCTTCCAGATATTAGTAGTTGCTACCCAGGCCGTACTGGGCGATGGCGGCAAGACCTGCATTCCACCATTTATTAATGTAGGATTATTAGCAAAAACATTGACATTTTGCAGTGAAAGAGGAATGAAAGACTTACTTGATGGATTCCGGGCTGGATTGGCTATGTACCTCTCACCCGATTTCACTGCATTTATCCAGATATTCTGCTCCGGGTCATAGAATTTATCATGCCGCAGGTAATTCGGCACCATATTCACACCCAGCGTCACATTCTCCTGCCAGTAGGCAAGTTCATCCTTCTCGAAATGCGAACCATCTGGCCTGACGTGCTCAGCCTTCATAGTAAACCCGATCGGAAAACACATCACAGACTTTAGCAGATTGGCACCCGCATTATTGGCATCCCGCACACCGTCTGCCGATTCACCGAAATTGGAATCTATCTCTTTATTGATATTATCTGATGCACCACCGTACTGCTCATTTACCTGGTACAGCACTTCATCCACATACCACTGCCTCACCTGGCTGATGGTTTTAGCACTGCAACTCGTATACTTCCCGTCACTGCGATACCTGTCCTTATCCACATACCTGCTCTGGTTCGCCTTGATCTTTGCAGTCAGGTCAACAGCAGTAGCCCGCATAGAATCGGCAGGATTGGGATAGTTCATATAATTAATATCAGGGTCAAGATGGATATCCTTGCGTATCTCCCGGTTGATCTCATCTACTGCATCCTGTGCCTCCCCCTTCAACCAATCCGGTGCAGTCACATCAAACGTCTTTGGTTTGTAATTATCATTGTCCAGGTTCTGATTCTTGATATTTGCCGTTATGTTCGGGTCAAATATCTTGGACTTATAACTATCATACGCTTCCTCCAGTCCGGGATCAGTATGGGTGGACAAATATGTCACATCCTTCGAAGTAAAAGCCTTGACCACATCATTGACTGTTGAAAGGGTGGTATCTGCATAATCCAGACTGATACTAGTCTTCGAGTTCTCCTTGACTTTCAGTGTAACTGCGACCCTGTCCACCCTTGTATCATTGGTAGACATCTCATAATATTCAGTACGGGTGCACGTACCTATGTATGTTCTGGTACAGGTAGTAGAATTACCATTAGCATCCGTACATGGATAAGTCTCGGTCTTCTCGCAGTCATATTTCACTTTATAATAATGCCGCCAGACATGCTTGCGTGTCCATGTTACTTCCCATACCTCACCATAGAGATTTCCGGGCACTCTATTTAGTCCCGTTTTGCCATCACCACAAGTGCAATCCCCATCAGCGCACCCGCCACCCCTAATCCTGGCGACCCCTGGGACGGTGACTGGTTCGTGGACGAGGGGTCGGCTGTGGTGCGGGTGGGGGCGGGGCCTGAGTAGTGTTCGTCAGGAACCATGATGCTGGCTGCTGTGAATTTTAATGGATACCCTTCCCTCTCATCTCGATCATAGAATTTAAAAACAATATTTAACGGAATAGTCCATCCTGCAGCTTCATCTGTTGGCCGCACAATCCATTCGAAAGTAACTGTTTCACCTGCATTATGATCAAATTCCCTGGCAACCTCAGTAAATTCACTTGGACCTTTAATCACTTCAAATGGTTGATCAACATTTTTAAAACCCCAACCTGAAGCAGTAATACCAGTTGAAACATCAACATTTTTTTTCAGGTATACTACTGCTTTAATTGTGGCTGGCTCGCCCACTTTTAATTCAGCATCATAGACAGTACATTGTTTTTCATTAAAATATACTGAACCATTGGCTAATTCATTGTCAAAAGCACTAACATTACAGGTTAAATAAATCATCACAAATAATAACATTATTTTTTTAACTAATTTCATATTATCCATCCTTCGTTTATTGCTCCTATCGAGTTTTCAATAGTTCTTCCATCGCGTCTATCACCTACTCCTTTTGGACCGGGAGGAACAAAAATAAAAGTTCCGGTAGTAAACTCAAATTTAAAAGCTTTATTATCGCCTACAACTAATCCAGTAGTCGGGTCACGAATATCAATATCGTCTTTTCTTGAATATATCTGTGCTTCATGTCCATATATCGGGTGTGGATGACATTCATTATCAAAATCATACAAGTAAAATTGATGAAATTCCCCTTTAACCCGTATCTTCCAGATATTAGTAGTTGCTACCCAGGCAGTACTGGGCGATGGCGGCAAGACCTGTTGTCCGCCATTTATTAGAGGAATTGTATTAAAGGCAACATCAGCAAAAACATTGATATTTTGCAGTGAAAGAGGGATAAATGATTCACTTGATGGATTCTGGGCTGGATCGGCTATGTACCTCTTACCCGATTTCACTGCATCTATCCAGGTGTTTTGTTCCGGGTCATAGAATTTATCATGCCGCAAGTAATTTGGCACCATATTCACACCCAGCGTTACATTCTCATCCCAGTAGGCAAGTTCATCCTTCTCGAAATGCGACCCGTCCGGCCTCACATGCTCAGCCTTCATAGTAAACCCGATCGGAAAACACATCACAGACTTTAGCAGATTGGCACCCGCATTATTGGCATCCCGCACACCGTCTGCCGATTCACCGAAATTGGAATCTATCTCTTTATTGATATTATCTGATGCACCACCGTACTGCTCATTTACCTGGTACAGCACTTCATCCACATACCACTCACGCACCTGGCTGATGGTTTTGGCACTGCAACTGGAATACTTCCCACCGCTACGATACCTGTCCTTATCCACATACCTGGTCTGGTTCGCCTTGATCTTGTTCGTAAGGTCTTTCGCAGTAGCCCGCATAGAATCGGCAGGATTGGGATAGTTCATATAATTAATATCAGGGTCAAGGTGGATATCCTCTCGTATCTCCCGGTTGATCTCATCAATTGTATCCTGTGCCTCCCCCTTCAACCACTCCGGTGCAGTCACATCAAAGGTCTTTGGTCTGTAATTATCACTGTCCAGGTTCTTATTCTTGACATTTGCCGTCATGTTCGGGTCAAATATCTTGGACTTATAACTATCATACGCTTCCTCCAGTCCGGGATCAGTATGGGTGGACAAATATGTCACATCCTTCGAAGTAAAAGCCTTGACCACATCATTGACTGTTGAAAGGGTGGTATCTGCATAATCCAGACTGATACTAGTCTTCGAGTTCTCCTTGACTTTCAGTGTAACTGCGACCCTGTCCACCCTTGTATCATTGGTAGACATCTCATAATATTCAGTACGGGTGCACGTACCTATGTATGTTCTGGTACAGGTAGCGGGAGTACCATTAGCATCCGTACATGGATAAGTCTCGGTCTTCTCGCATGAATATTTCACTTCATAATAATACCGCCAGACATGTTTGCGTGTCCATGTTACTTCCCATACTTCACCGTAGAGGTTCCCTGGCACGTATGTATCCCTTGGCAGTACTTCTAAGCGCCTCATGCTGTCAGGTTCACCCCAGCCATATATCTTGTGAGATCAGGTTCTCCACCTCGATACTTTCATTTGCTACTATTTCACCTCTGGCAAGGTCCACAATGGATATGTTCATGGGTCATAGGAGAATTCGAACCGCAGATAAACACAGATGAACGCAGATTTGCAGCATTGTATCTGCGTTTATCCGCGTTAATCTGCGTTTAACATTTGCCGAACCAAAGTCGATCAGCCGGATAAGTGCAGGTCGGCAGTAGTATCAGCCCCTCCCGGCCCTGTATACAACAGCCAGCAGTATCCCCACCAGTGCACCCGCCCCCCCAAACCCAGGCGACCCCTGGGACGGTGACTGGTTCGTGGACGAGGGGTCGGAGGTGGTGCGGGTGGGGGCAGGGCCTGAGTAGTGCTCGTCGAGGATGATGGGATATCAGCGTTGGGATCGACCTTGTAACTGCCATGGCTGCGACGTAGTCTATCAATCCCTCCCTGCCCTGTATACGACAGCCAGCAGTATCCCCATC
>JAIOQW010000322.1 GCA_021108405.1 Methanosarcinales archaeon | reverse complement strand
ATAGTACAAAGAGATGTGAATTATTATTTATTAATAAATTAGCAAGATTATATTATTAATAGTAATTGTCGGACAGCCTGTTAAGTCCGGGGTATAGTGACTGCAAGACGACTAAATTAATGCATCCATAGGCCAAATCTAAACTCATGCTACCTCTATATTCTAAAAATATAGGCACGTATTTTATTGATTATCTACAAATTCTTTTATTGCCCACTTTTCTTCTAGTTGTTCATTAGGTAAAATATATTTTTCCGTCATTAATTTGAGTTTTTCATTAATGTAGCAAAGTTCTTTGACCCGTTCAACAGTTAGGTTATTGGAACTTGCTATCTCCTTAGTAGAACGCCACCTTGGATCAATTAGTGTATCAACTATATGCCCATCAACGTTAGTATAACCGCCAATGGTAATTTCTTGAGAATCTTTCGTTTCATTGTATAACCAATTGTATATTCGTTCTTTATCACCTTCTTGTTCTAATTTTTCACGCTTATTTGCTTCTTCTTGCTCTTTTTTCTCAATTTGCTTGTTTTCTTCTTCCTGCTTGATTTGCCTCCTCGCTCGCCTTTTTTCAATCAGATAATATCCAATTATTGTTGTAATAACACCAGCAATAACTCCAATTATCACCTCACGCACCCCCAACATAAAAGAATCTGTATTTATTAGAGTTATGTTTTCTATACCCATGGCTTTGTGGTAATTTATAGATAGAGAACATTATCTTTTCGATAATGTTTTGTGCCTGATAAGTCATATTTATCCGAAACAACGAATTTTTTTAAAACATCATGCATTCTCCAGATGCCTTGCTCTTGTAGAGCAGGGTCGTGAATACGAGAGGGGGATTTATGCTCGGTGAAGAATAGGAATGTAGAAATACTTTTTGCAAATTGAAACTTAGACGCGATTTATATTTATGGGTTAAGACATAATTAAGAACAAATAGGTCAATATATAGAGAATAAAATGACTGAAATAAAATTTTTAACTTTGATGAAAATATTAACCATTAATAAATATATAGAAATCATAGCAAAAAAAGATGAACAAATCAAGTATGAAAACCGATTCGTTCGTATAAATATGCGAAAAAATCTAAATTACCTTGTGGAATGTGCGAAGGAATATTATTTCAAAACAGAAGATATAATACTAACTGCAACATATTACCTAAAAAATATAATTATTTTGCAATCATTAGCAGACGCTAATCATAGAACTGCTATTGCTGCTACTAAAATTTTTTTAGATTCAAATGGATACATCACAAAAGAAGTAAAAACAGAATGTTATTTATTTTTTAAAAACGATTTATTTATGTACAGATATAAAGAATACTACACATATGATTCATTAGATACAAATGTATTAAAGTTTGAGGATAACACTATAGACAATTATGTATTCAATTTTTGTTTAAACTTTATAAAAAATAAAATTTTAAGATAAAACCACTAACATGTCATGCATATCGTCAAGAACTCTATTTATCTCATCTATTTCTTCTTGTGTTAAAGGCGGATTTTCCATTTTTTTACCTCATCTATTAATACAACTTTTTACTATTCAATACTATTTAATACTACTTACTACTATTCAAACTTATTACTATTCAATACTACTTGTTAATTTAATTTATGCTTTTTTTGTTGGAATGCCAATTCATGTGCCCATAGATGCCCTGGACAGAGCGAAGCAGCGTCCGGGGTCTGTGACTCGTAGTATCGCTAATATGGATTTCAAGGCAAGGTTAGGGATGCCTCGGAATTTATTCCGGCGGTGGCGTGGTCGGGGCTTTGGGATAGTATTGTGATAGACGCGGAGGTCGGGATGGTTGTGTGGCTCAGAGGATTTTGTGAGGGGTGGGTCGAAAGACTTAATGCAGGAGAAGAGTGAAGGGGTATGTGATAATTGGAATTTGCCCGGAAGGATGCATATATGGACCAAGTTCGGATATACCAAAGTTATCTGCAATTTCGTGCTTAGGAGATCAGATGTCAATAAAATAGGCTATTTTAGATGTAATGGGTGTCATTTTTGAAGTTAGTGATGATACAAATGATTTGCTAGTGCCGTATATTCAAAAAAGAAATGATATGGTTTCTGTAGAAAAAATCAATGAAATGTATTTGAAGGCAAGTCTGGGCGAGATCTCATCATTTGATTTTTGGAACGAGTTGGGTTTTGATAGTGAGTATCCGGAAATAGAGAGAGTATCTTGATACATGCTTGAGAATAAATCCTGAATTTACGGGAATTGCAAAGAAATTAACAAGAATTTATTCTCTGGCAATATTATCTAATGATGTGAAAGAATGGTCCAATTACTTACGCGCCAAATTTGATTTAAATAGATTGTTCAAAATTATAATTATAAGTGGTGAAGTAGGGTATCGTAAACCTGATAAAAGGATTTATGATATTCTATCGGATAGAATTAAATCGCCTCTTTCATGCTGTGTTTTTGTCGATGATAGTTCAAAAAACCTTCGTCCGGCATCTGAAATAGGTATCAAAACAATCAGGTTTGTTCGGGGAGAATCGAATGATGATTTTTCTGCCGATTTTGAAATTAGTGGTTTTACAGAATTGCCACAAGCTATAGAAAGAGTATTTAAATAAGCACAAAACAACAGATAACACAGCACATACACTACGGGCTTACGCCTTTGCCCTTCGGTCGCAACGTCGTATATGCTGGGAACGTTATGCAGACATTTAGCCAATCTTTTTACACAACCAAAATTTTAAATAATTTAAGGGAATGAAACACTATGATTGAGAAAAATTATACTAAAAAAATTATTTGCGTATTATTTTTAATTATTTTTATTGCAGCCATTTTTTCCTATTGGTGGTTCTTTTACAAAAAAGAGTTAGATTCAAACGCAGAAAATGTGCCCATCCAAACCGAAAAAATTAATTTAGAAAATAAGATACCTTTGCTTCAGAAATTAAAATTAAACGCTGGTTTTTCATATGATAAAAATAACGAAAGGTTCTTTGTTTCAACCGATACTCCGCACTCACTGTTCAGAGGCAAGGAAGCCAAAATATTCATTCTCAGTAAAAACCTAAAGAAAATCAAATCCGAAATAACTATTGAATCAAAGCAAGATTTTGAAGGTATTGTTGTAATTGACGAAAAAACAGTTAAAGTGATCTCAGACGCAGGAGAACTTTATACTATCTCAGTAGATTCGAATGAAATGAAAGTGATTGAGTCAAAGAATATTTTTAATGGTAACAAGAATCACAAAATCGGATCACTGGCTTTTGACGGAAAATATTTATATACTGCTGAAAAAGAGGGAAAGAAAATATTTTACAAAATTAGCCTTGACGGCGAGATTCTGGATGAATTTGAGATCAGCAATTTTCAAAATCCTGATTTATTTACAATTGCAGGAATGACTTTTGTAGATGATAATTTATATATCTTAAGTGAAGCATATTCAACAATTTTTAAAATTGATCTTGAAGAAAAAAAATTAAGCGAAAGTTATAGCGTTCTTGAAATGGATGAATGTTCCGGCCTTACTAGTGATGGTGCTTTATTCTATACTGTAGGGGATTATGAAAAATATATCTCAAATCAATATTTTTATGTTTTTGAGATAAAATAATAAATCTTCCAAAATAAATTTTTTAATACTTAAAATTTTGTCCTTATATTTAACGTATATATTTTCAAATAAATTAGCTTGTAGTAGTTTAATATTTCTTTTTTCACCGCCCGAAGGGCGGTGTTTGTGTAATAATCAATCATTGAGCTTATGTGGATATTGGGCTCAGAGAGCTATAAAAAAAAGATATATATGGTTTCATCGTAGATTCTAATGAGCCATTTCTAATGGTGATTGGTTAATTGTTGGACAGCCTCCTTAATCTATTAAAATTTTAAATTCTTCCATAGCTTTGCTTATGCTCCAGACCTCGATTATCTTTTCAATTTTTATTTTATCAAAATGCTTGTCATTAGTGATTAAAATCAGGCTTTTTTGAAGGCAGGTTGCAGCGTGATAGATATCTATTAATTCATCTTCTGGAAAATATGGTTTGCAAAGGAATAAAAACTTTTCATCCACATTTACAGCTTCTGTTTTATCTATTAACTTCTGGAGAATCTCTTTTCCTCGATTTGACTCAAATACCTGTGCATACTTTTTCATTTCCATAATCAAGAATTCATTACCAATAAGAACAATAGATGTGTCATTAATCAATTCTAAAAGTAGTCTCAACGATGCCGTTTCCTTTTTAGGGTTTTTAATGGCTGCTATAAATAGATTTATATCAACCAAAAATTGACGAGTGTTTTTCCCTAATTTTTTCTTTGATGTCACTTTGCACCTTTCCAACCACAGCATTGATATCAATATTTTTAAAATCTTTCTCAAGTTGTTCTGCCAGGTCTTCAACGTTTATTTTTTTCATAACCAAAAGGTCATTTTTAACATCTGCTATAAGTAGCTTGGATCCTTCATTTAATTTTAGCTTCTTACGTATTGCACCTGGAATAACAATCCTGCCAGCTTTATCCATATTTACAATTTCCATATCATACCAATATGGTATTATGGCATAAAACATTTTGGCATGGTTCCTGCAATACACATGTGAATACGATTATATGGAATGCACCACTATTCACTCATCGTTAGTTTATTTTGTGCCTTTTGGCACTATTTTAAGTTGTGCCATTTGGCTAGTACTCCTATTTATCTAATTATGCATTTATCTCCCTTATAATTTTCAGATATTCATCAATCAAATAAGATTTCATTCCAGTAACAATTGTAATCTCTTGCTTGCTCATTCCATTATTAACACACCACTTCACTTTATTGAAGTGCAAGCAATACCTTTGCACAGCCTCTGGTTCGTGACTTCGGAAGGTGTCGTGATGTTTGCCCGAGGTCAGGTTAATTATATGGATAATTGCTTTTGTAGGGTAGGTCGAAAGTATTATTGCAGACGAATCTCATAGTGGAGTTTAAAAGGAGCAAGACTATGACACAAGAAAGTGTAGAATTAGTAATACCTTTCGAATCATTGGTTAAATCTATTACAAAACTGCATATGAAGGACAAATTCCGGCTTTGGGAATTGTTGGATGAGCAGATGGCGCATGCTGAAGAAAAGACATGGGAAGAAGACCCGAGTGTGCAAGCTGAGATTCAAGAAGCTCGCACTGCATATCAGGAAGGAGACTATGTGACTATCGATGAATACATCGCTCAGCGGCGCAGGAAAAATTGATGAACTACCAGGTTGTAATCCCAAAGCCAGTACAGAAGCAACTAGATGGCCTACCAGATGCTGTCTTTGACAGAATCATTAAGAAGATAAAGATGTTGAAGGAGCATCCACGTCCACGTGGTTGTATCAAATTGAAAGGATATGAGAATGAATACCGTATCCGAATTGGCAACTACCGAATACGGTATGAAGTTTGTGACCAAGAATATATCCTAATATTGCTTCACTGCAAGCATCGTAAGAGTGTGTATAAAGACTGATTTATTAAAGGATACATGTCTTGTAGTACAATTCCAAATCGTCTTTGTCGAACATACACACACTTACCCGCCCCATCTCTATCCACATGCACCTTACAACCCGACCTCCAATCCCGTTGATGCTCCGGACTTTGCGAAGCGGAAGTCCAGGGTCGTTGACTTTTGTAATTCGCTAGTGTATGTCCGAGGTTAAGTTGGCAATAAACTAAAGGTTTTATGAGGTGGGTTGGATAAATGGCCTTTGAGTTTTAGGAATGGAGTACACTCCTGTATGTGAACATGTGATTAAAAAATTTTGTATTAGTATATCAAGTATAACTTGATGTACTCAAGAAAATCCGACCGAAGGGAGGATTTTGTTCTTGTTTAGCTTATACACAATTCTTGCAGGTACGTTA
>JAIOQW010000359.1 GCA_021108405.1 Methanosarcinales archaeon | reverse complement strand
GTGGGATGTCACCATAAAACCCACATTTGGGTAAATTATTTATTGGGAATTCCCTTAGTCGGATTATCGTCAATCATATCTTCCCAAAATTGTTCTTCGTTTTTAGGTGTTAGTTTCTTATGCCTATTATAAACCCTTGCATTTCTCTTATTCCATCTCTCTTGTGCCATGATCTTTTTGACATTAATTTGCTTTTCCCAGTTTATTTTCTCATTCTGCCTTATTATTAGATCCTTTAATCAGTTTATGTCTGCGTCTCCTGTGTTTTGTGGAATTGATAGGTATTATCTGTGGTATTCCATCATCATCAGTATAGACCGTTGCATTGACTCCGTAGATATTTCTTACAGTCTCCGGAGTTAGAACAGATACCGGTTTTCCTGATGTGTAGATCGTTCCGTTATGCATTGCAATGTTTATTCCTTTGCATTTCTCAACCAGTGCACCCCACATGCAGTTGCCGTAGGTATTGCCGTATTCTGAAGGACCTTCCCATCCGCATTCCACATAAACCCGGGGCTTTTCTGCGTCAATATCTTCCAGACGGGAGTATACCTCGTTATACGTTCGCTGTACATATCCACTAAATCCTGCGCTCTATCTTTTCGGGACTATACAGTGCCAAAAAATTAGTGTTGGTGGTCGTGCTCTTTTAAATGTCCTCCAACCCATTCAGGTAATTTTGCTTCAGGATAGCTGTCAAAATCCGGAATATAGGGTTTTATATCCAATACCGGAGTTCTGTCCAGAGCATCCAGTCCTTTTATTAAGATCCTTCCACCATCATAAGAGATTTCCTGTACTTCAACTACAGATAGACCAATCGGATTGGGCCTTACAGGCATCCTGGTAGCAAATACTTTAACATGATCAGGCTTATGGTGTTTATGATGGTGCTCTGGCATCTTCCACTCACCTGATCTATCGATCCAGAAAAGAACGATTATATGAGAATAACCATCCAGTCCTGATATTTCCTTTGCATGTTCAGGATATAGCACTATTGTAGAATTATCCTCGTTCCAACCGTTTTTTCCATGAGGATGGGGTACCTCATCAAAATGCTTATATTCTGATTCAATATAGCCAACCGGACTCACTGAAAAAGTCTCATGAGATGTATTTGTATTCATTTGATTCACCTTCTTACTGTATATGTTTTATAAAATTATATCTCAAAAAAATCCGAGCGTTAGCGAGGATTTTGTTCTAATTACTGCGGACTTACGAAAACACCCTGTTCACTAAGATCATAATCCAATTGCTGGAAATCTATAAGATATTGCTGATGGAATGTCTGTGGGTCTAAATCTTCGAAAATGTCAGGATACAACCACTTTGCCATATAAATAGCACCTACGAAATTGGCTGTACTTCCTATTAGGTCACTATCAATCAGATAGACCTCATTGTTCTCAACTGCACTTATGCCCTCCCATCCGGGTCGGCTCATGATGGTATCTCGTAATTTATTCATCTCTTCAGCATCATTCTCTCCATATCCACAAAGACCGGACTTACAATTGACTGCCTTGACTACCACATCAGGGTTTTGCTCTATCAGCCATTCCTGATCTATCTGAACTATCGGTTTTTCAGATGACGGCTCAAGATCTGCAGCAATATTTATACCGCCGGCTGCTACACATACCTCATGACCTGATGAACCGATCGTAAAAGCTCTATAATCCTCGATATGCTCGAAATACACCTGCTTCTTATCATCATCAGACAGATCACTTACTCTATCCTTGATCATTTCATCAATATGCTCCTGATAAAAATCACAAAACTGATCCCCTTCTGATTGTTTATCAAAGATATATCCAAGCATTTGGATATTCTTTGTCATTACTTCCAATCTTCCCATATCCCAGCAGGTAACTGCAATGGTATTAGGTAGATTATTTTCAAGATTTGTTCCCATTGATTTTATTTTACCAGTACATACAATATCCGGGTTTAATTCAACTATCTTCTCAAAATCAGGAATGGAGGCCACTCCAGCAGAGGGAAATTTACTCAATTCCGGATAGAATATATTTCTCGTTTTAATATCATCTGAAACACCTACAATCTTTTCATTGGCTTTAATGATCTTTATAGCCTCAACATTAGGATAAGTTATGGCAATTATTTTCTCAACAGGCTTTGTTAAAGTTACTGTCCTTTCAGCAGAATCCAACAATGTAAGGTCTTTCTCTTTTCCAAGTATGATCAGCTCGATCTGGGTTACATCAAGGATGTTGATCTCGCCATCATATTTTGCATCTGCAAGTTGTGTTGGCTCTTTGTACTCAATGATGATCAATTCAGTATATGTTACATCCTGCATGTTTATAGTGCTGTCATCATTTGCATTGCCAAATATGTTCAATGTGTAATCTGCTGCTACTGATGATTGTAATATCAGTAACATTGTCATGATAATCCCTAAAATAAGTATTATGATTCTCATACAATCCATTCTCTTTTTCTAATTATTTTTTATTATATCGATACTATTTTTTAAAATATGATATATAGGTGTAACATATTATTACTTTTCATGTATAAATGTATAAATCAAATTGTATAACATAAGCTTTTCGATTTGTATCTACACAATTTTATCTTCATCTGCTGCAGCTATTGCGAGTGATATGATCAGCGCGATAGATAGACATATCATCTTTATCCACAAGGATCAGATAGGTATCATAAAAAAACATAATTAACTGGTTTCAAAGGAATAATATATGTTTTATCCCCGTCGCTTTTCACCAGTATTCTCTCCTTCGTCTCATTATCAAGTAAATAAAAAGTGGAGCCCCCATAAATGCAGTTATTGCACCAACAGGAAGAATAGTAGGTGCTAGAATCGTCCTTGCAATAAGGTCTGCAGTGCAAAGAATTACGGCACCTAAAAGTCCTGATATAGGAAGTACATACCTGTTATCACCTCCGATAGCCAGGCGTGTCATGTGTGGAGCAACCAGTCCTATAAATCCGATCGTACCTGTAAAAGAAACGATGGATGCAACCATTATTGTCGCTACTATCATGCTAAAGATCCGGGTACGCTTAACATTAACACCAAGACTTGTTGCAGTCTCATCTCCGGCACCCATAACATTTAAATCCCATGACTTTATCATGAGCAAAGGAACGCAGATTAGTACTACAAAAAAGATAATTATATCTACATCCCATGATGCTTTACTAAGATCACCCACCATCCAGAACACAGCTTCTTTTACAGCATCCGAATCAGCAAAGTATTGAAGCATTGTAGTCATCGCACCAAAAAAATACATCATTGCAATACCAGCCAGGATCATAGTCTCAGGTGTGGCGCCTTTACGGCTCGATAATCCAAGAATGATAAAGGAGACTAACAATGCAAAAATGAATGCATTTCCCACGATCAGATAACTTCCACCAAAAAAACCTGCACCGGCAAGAATTGCAAGGGATGCACCGAACCCTGCACCTGATGATATCCCAAGCGTATAAGGGCTTGCAAGCGGATTTCTAAGTATACCCTGCATTACCGCACCCGCAAGACCAAGACCAATGCCTGCCAGAATGCCCAATATGATACGGGGAAGTCTCAGATTCCAAACACAGGTATCAGCAAGCCAGGTTGCTTCGTGCATATTTAACGAACCGTTGATCTTTCTGACTTTTAAATCTCCAGTTACATCTTTTATTCTTGTACCATTACTGATCCTTAATTCTGCTTTTATTAACTCTTCATTGGTATTGAGTTTTATATTGTTTAAATCAAGATTCTCATCTTTTACATCAAGATCTTTATCTTTTACTATAAGCTTGATACTAATGGTAGATTCATCCTTAACCATACTTATGTTTCTACCATCCCCGGATTTAGAAAATTCTACACTTTCCATCCAGGAAATATCATGTGTATTATTATTTATAGAAATGATATATTGTTTGAGTTTCTCAGTATCATTTCCAGATATATCATCCCAGTTAAAAACCAATTCTGATTCGAACAGGTTCGGGAATGGTTTGCGTAGTATTGAGGGATAGACATCCCATACTGTAATGTCTGCAGATCCAAGTGAAGTAGAAACACCTACAATACCTGTGATTATGATTATAAAAAGAAAAATAAAGAAGACCTTTTTTCCAACGAATTTATTATATTCTTCTTTGATCTCTTCCTTTGTTACAGTCCTGGTTTTTTCTTTCATAGTATTAGATTATCTCATTGAGGTTTTTTTTTTATTAAATTACTATGTGATTCTTTGATTAGTCGCATGTTTTTCATGATTTAGAAGGTGTGTAAAGAAAAATCAGATTGTTTTTTATAGTATATCAAGTATAACTTGATATACTCAAGAAAATCCGACCGGAGGGAGGATTTTGTTCTGATATCTCTCTTGTTCTATTTCAAATTAAACACAGAATTATTATAATGATGGTGCAAATAATAATACTAAATTTATTAATTATATGATTTTTTCATTAAACCAAAATCATTAGTAGAACCTTCTAATATAAATATTTCGGTTTAGTCGCGCTTCTTTTGGTAGGTCGAAGCAGTGTGACTAGTATCCGAACAATTGTGGATTTTCCTGCTCCATTGGGACTGGTAAGGCGCAAAGGCACTAAGATGCATAGAGAGCACAGGGATGCCTTTTCCGTCCCCAACTCCTATCTTTGTGTTCTCTGTGACCTCTGTGGTAGTTATATAGAGTTCTAAATTACATTTGCGGAGTATTATATAATTAATAATATTGCTATAAATAATACATCGATAATAAAAGTCATTACAGCATTTATTGCTACGGTCTTGCTTCCCAATTTTGGACCAAAGAGTGATATATGCAACGGAAGTGAGTGTTTTACAGATCTTGCTGAAAGGGATATAACCGTGCCAAGTAATAATGCTATCAATACTCCTTTTGTTGATACTAATCCTTCGCTTTGAAGATTACCTGCGAGGATTATTCCGGCATAAGAGTTCACAATCTCAGTGGCACTGATCAAAGCGACTTCACTTTCCAATCCCAGACTGCTTGTGATAGGATCCAGAACAGCAGAAAAATAATCAAAAAAGTTCATCTCAAATGCTACAGATACCAAAAATAGCATGATAAACATCGTGATCACTATTTTTTTAACCATCCTATAGGTGCTTTTTGTGCTTTTTGTAAGAGCACTTTTATTATTTTTTGCCTTATTATCCGCCTGATCAGGAGCATGAAGCTGAGTATTTTGATCCTGATATTTCTTCGGAAGCCATAGTTTTGCAAGGATTATACCCGTACATGATTTTATAATTGAAACAAGTCCTACTATACAGACATAGAGCGAGCCTGTGGTAAGACCGAGAATAGGAATAACTACCGGGAAAAAAAAAGTGAAAAGATGTGAGAGAATGCTTGGAAAGGAGCTGATAATTGTTGTTACAATAACTTCTTGCTGGGAAATGGTCTTTTTATTCAGTCCGTCCGCCAGCATAGAATAACCTGCTGTTGTACTGAATGTACATGTTACAACAGATAATGCGCTGATCGTGCTTATGTTCGCTGTACTTGATATTGGATAGATGAGCCAGTCTAATTTTTTCATTAATCCGGTATATATCGCAAAATTCGTAACAAAGATGCCTATGGCTATTATTGGAATTATCCTTGCTGTATAGTAAATTGCATAAATCAGGGAGGTATATATGATATCGATAATCATCCTGGTCTGGTATATACTTAAACAAAGGAAAGCTTTTCTTTATTGAAAAAAAGGAAAATTAAAGGAATTGTATAAAATGATAGGGGTAATGCTATATCTGCTGATGCTACTTTTAGTAATAATAGATAAGCTAATATTGAGAATAATGAGTAGTTCTTAATTATATTTATTCTGTTATCTATATTGTCATCTCCTAAAAAGAAACAGCGGCACTGTACCATTTTCCAGTTATTTTTCAGACACGGATTTACACGGATTAACAC
>JAIOQW010000314.1 GCA_021108405.1 Methanosarcinales archaeon | reverse complement strand
TCCTTCTTAATCCGTCTTCGTTTTTATAGGCAAACTCCGATAAATAGTCTTTCTCTCTCCTGGCAATATAAGATTTTATTTTTTCTTCCAATTCTAATTTCATTTTTTTTTGGTATTTATCTCCCACTATATCGCCTCATTACTACTGAAGGAATCAATTTAATGTATGGCTGTAAATCCTGCCTTCCGTACATCTGCTTTGGCAGGTTCACTGTGGCAAGTCAACAATGACATCGTAAGCCCGCTATATGAATCATATCGTCTTGTGTAGTTATATTTAGTATTGCTATGATACTTAAAATTAATCAATCGATCAATAAAAGCCCACCGCTTCATTAGATAGCAACCTTCATCTCTTCACGAAGATTCTCT
Organism: Methanosarcinales archaeon; assembly: GCA_021108405.1. Lineage (GTDB taxonomy): Archaea > Halobacteriota > Methanosarcinia > Methanosarcinales > Methanocomedenaceae > Methanomarinus. Next base: position 5,657 of record JAIOQW010000314.1, on the reverse strand, counting down.
TTGAATCCAATATCGTAATCACTTACGATACACATGTTTACGATGTCTAATATGATATATAATAATAACTTTAGATCTAGTATGCACTTGATAGATAGCTCTATAATCTCCAATCCGAATTCTATAATCCTCTTCCGATCCCTGGATCTTAAGATAATTACGGGGAAATGGGTTATCGGCAAGTGACTCAACTGCCCTTATAATTTTTTGGATTTGCTGCCGGTCAATGTTGTGGATATCTCGAACTGCCGAACTCTTCCATTGGATTTCATAAGATCCCATCTTCTTTCAACTCTTTCTTAAGATCTTCAAAAGCTATTGTTGGCTCATACTGACGTTCGGCTATGATTGATAAGTCGTGTAGATCTTCTAAAAGCTCCTCATACTTTTCGATTGAGAGAATTACTGCTGTTTTTTTTCCTTTTTCATCCACAATATACTGCTCTTGAAGCATTCTTTTTTCTCACCTCATATACAGGTTAATACATTATTCTATGGATAGAAGTGATAATAAATCTATCTTCTTAGCTACTACTTGAAATGTATTGGTTACTCATCTTTTTTTCTTGCACTTCAAGGCATGCTTCACGACTCCGGACTTCACTGTACTCAAGTCCGGGTCATCTCGTGAATGCGTGAGGAGACCCACATATCTGCGTTTTTAATTAAAAGGGGAGTACCTATAAATATACCAAAAGAGCACAACAGATTCAATTTCTCTTAAGATTTCATTTCATTCAATTTATTTTCTATCTTCTCATAATCCCCCAAGTAAGCAGTCATTAAGCTTTTCCATAATTTACCATGATTTGGAACATTGAAATGTAACAATTCATGTACAATTACATAATCACCAATCTCTTTATCCATATCCAACAATTCCTTATTAAAATTTAAATTACCATCAGTCGAACATGAAGCCCATTTATTTTTCATAGGTCTGATAGCAAACGCTTTTACTTCAATATCCATTTTTTCGGCAAACTCTCTTACTCTTGCCTTAAATTCTATTTTATCATTCCATCCGGACATTATCATAAATTATAGGCTATAAATAAATGATAAAATAAATCTTCCACAACGTAAGTCGCTTTATCAATATCTACTTCTTCATTAAGCACAGCGTAATATGCTCCTTGTCTTAATTCCCTCATTTCCTTTTCACTTGTCCTCCAATTCGGATTATTCACAAACTCTGCTTTAATTTGCTTTGTAATTATATCAGCATTTTGAAAATCCTTGTCAAGAAGTGTACGATAAATAAAGAATGTTAAACCATCAAATCCTTTTTCCGCCTGTTCTTTTTTCCGTTTTATATCATCTTCACAAATCTTTTTGATTTCTTCTAATGCTTCCTGTGTGCTGATTTGTCTATCCTCATAGTGCTCTTCCACAAGTACGGCTCTTTCCTGCAAACCAATTAAAAATGGATCATCAGAATTTTCCTCTGCAATTTTTTCAATACTCTTTACCAGATTGATAACTCGTGTATTGTCATTACCCCGGGTTTCTTTGATTTTTTCAATCGTTTTTTCATTAATCTCAAAGAATTCATTGACATGCTGCAAATTGTCCATGCCAATTTTTTCTTGAATTAACTCATTCGTTTTTCTCTGAAATTCTCTGTCAACCTGTACTCTTTTTGAGTAAGCATTTCGTACGATTTTATAAATAGCAGAAAGTGTAGCATAATCATCAATGTAAGGTCTCAGGAATTTGTCAGGTGAGATGATCTCATATAGCATTTCCACCTCTTTATACAATTTGAAAAATTCTTTTCTTTTGGATTTATCCCTGAAGTATGCAATGAGATTATCAGTGTCTTTATCGTTAAAATCATATATTATAAGTTGCAAATAGAGAGGAACCTTTTCTTCCATATTTGCCTTGAACAGGTGTTTCAGCAGTTGAATATCCTTTATTATCGCATTGATTTCTTCGCTGTCGAATGCAAGGGCTTTTTCAAGATCATCAAATATCCCTACAAAGTCCATCACAAAGCCGTGCGGCTTTACCATGTCCTTTTCTTCGTTCTCATACGGTCTGTTTACCCTTGCGATGGCTTGAAGAAGAGTATGGTCACGCATGGGTTTATCCAGATACATAGCGTATAAGATCGGTGCATCAAATCCAGTTAACAGTTTTTCAGTAACGATCAGTATTTTAGGTTGTTCTTCTACTTTGGTGAACTTTTTTCGAATATCCTTTTCCTTTTTCCTGTCAATGTGATATTTCTTCAAGTCTTCTGAATCGTTGTTGTTACCCGTATAGACTACTTCTGAATATTCAGGAGGCAGGATTTTATCCAACGCTTTTTTATACATGGCACATGCCGGACGGTCAACCCCAACTAAGAATGCCTTGTAACCCATTGGTTCTACATTTTCTGTGTAATGCTTTGCTACATATTCAGCTACCTTTTCTACTCGTTCCTGTCCTTTCAAAAAATTGCGGGTATTTACGGCACGTTCCAGAATTTTATTCAATTCCTCAATATCGTTTATTCCATATGCTTCAGCGAGATTGAGAAACTCTCTTTCTAACATTTCTTTGGGTACTAACAGCTCATTTGGAGCTACACCATAAAACAAGGGCAAAGTTGTACCGTCTTCAATACTATCTGCAATGGAATATTTGTGCAGATAACCCGATTCGTCTTCAATGCCGAAGGTTTTGAATGTTCCTTTACCGTAAACTGTTTTGTCAATGGGCGTACCTGTAAAACCTATGAAGGTAGCATTTGGAACAGCAGCCATTAGATAGTTACCCAAATCGCCCCCGGTAGTGCGGTGGGCTTCATCAATGAGCACATAAATATTTTTACGGTTATTAACTTCGGCAGGCATATCCCTGAATTTATGTAGCATACTAACAATTATTCCTCTGTAATCGCTTTTTAATATTTTTTGTAAATCTATGATATGCTCTGCCTGTACCACATTATTTACACCTACTGATCTGAGATTTTTAAGCATCTGGTCTTCCAGCTCATTGCGGTCGATCATTAATAGAATAGTAGGCTTTTCTGCTTCGGGAGCTTTGAACAGCAACTCGGCTGTTTTAATCATAGTATAAGTTTTGCCACTTCCCTGTGTATGCCACACTAAACCTCTTGTCTTGTCAGGGTCAATTGACCGTTCCACCACTTTTTCAACAGCTATTTTCTGATGCTGGCGTAAAATGTATTTGTTCAGTTCTTCATTTTGCTCAGCAAAAATTATGAATTTTTTCAAGTAATTAAGGATGTTCTGCTTATCGCAAAACGATTTTATTTTTACTTCCAGATTGCCAATTTCCTCTTCTTTCCAGTTAAAAATATTTCTTCTAATGGTGTTCCAGGTTACACCATAGGAAAAGCCAATACTTTCTGTTGCTGTGTAGAGCTGTTGTGGAACAAAAAACTCGGGAGTTTCACGGTGATACCGTCTGATCTGATCTATGCCAATGGCAATAGCTTCGTCTTTGGTGGCGTTCTTACATTCAATTACTAAAACAGGAATACCATTAATGAGAAAAACCACATCTTCCCGGTTGGCATAATGTCCGTTGAAGAGATAGTATTCTTCAGTTACTTCATAGACGTTTTTGTCTGGTTTGTCATAGTTAATAAGAATAAGGTTATACTCACGGTTTTCTTCTTTGCTGAAAAATGTTTTTTCCCCTTGAAGATGCTGTAAAAATTCACGGTTGCCTGCAATGGTTGGTAAAGGCAGATCGAGTTTGCGCAGGAGTTCTTCTTTGGTGTCTTTGAATTTAGGATTGAATTCTTTTACTTTTTCAAATAGAGTATCAGTGAAAAACCGGGTAGCATGCTTGGCTTTTTCCCTGGGTGAAACGCCAGATGGGGCAAAGCCTCTGCGCTGCTCAGCTTCGCTTTGTGAAACCACTGCCCAGCCGATTTCTTTTGCATATTTGAGTATGCGATCTTGTACACTTTTATGTTCTGTTGGTATATGTGCTGTCATTTTCTTATTCGGATTTTGGGAAATGAAAATATATCGTCCTTGTATATGAATTAGAACCGCAGATAAACGCAAATGAACGCAGATTTGCTGCATCGTATCTGCGTTTATCCGCGTTCATCTGCGGTTAATATTTTATTGATTGTTATGCTGTTGACGATTAACCCACATCTCAATCTCAGAAGCACCATGCGTTAATAATCCCAGGATAAACTGCACTGTAAGTCTTGTTCCCTTGATTACAGGTTTTCCAATTATGACACCGGGGTCAAGAGTGATGCGTTCAAGCAATTTTTCTGCTTTCATAATTTTTCACCTTCTTTATTATTTTCTCTTCTGTGATATAACGACCAGTGATTACCCTTTATAAATTACTGAATTTCTTCGATTTTCTCGAACTCCAGCTCATGCACCCTGCACTGCCCGGTCATCATCTCGTGCAGCATGGTTTTGAATAAGTCGGTGAGGGTTTGTTTCTTCTTATCATGAAATTCAATTTTATCATCAAGAAATTGAAGTGTATTTCCAATTTTAATCTGTTCTTTTATTTCAGGAACCATCAATGGAATTAATCTAATCTTGGACATACTTAAGCCACTTCGATCGTTGCTGCCGGTTAAATTTCTGATAAACTCATATAAGTATGACAAGTAATAGTGTAAGAATTCAATATTTAATTCATCTTTCGAATTAGGTAATATACAAACTACAGACTGATTGCATGTGCATTCAAAATCTAATATTGCAGTAGTACCTCTTGTTTTTCCTCTTCCATTTAAGGCAATAACAACTGAATTGATAGGTAATAATCTTGCATTTGAATTATTCATGCCTTCATTAGAAATAAAATTTGAAACTGATTTAATTCTCTTACCCGTTATTTCTCCAGATTTCATCCAAGTAATTTCTTTTGGATTGTAATAATCTTCATTTTTAGTGCTTGGAGTACCACCAGTATATAATTTTGATAAATCCCCTACCTTTTTTTCCTCCCAACTCTCCGGCATCAACCCGATTTCGGTTTCTTTCTGAGTTTCGCCTCTGGTACCTTCGGTGAAGAGTTTTTGCATGAGGGCTTTTTTCAGCTCGGTAGTGGTGCGGATGAGCTCGTCCTGCTGCTCAATGGCTTTTTGCACCGTGTTTAATACGTGGGCGATTTTGCGTTGTTCGGGGAGGGGGGGAATAGCTACTTCAAAATTTCTAATTATAGTTTGACTAATATTTGGTTGTGCGCCACCATATCGCTGTTTTAGAAAATCCTCCCGTTTAAAAATAAGTTGATAACGAAGAAATTCATTATTGAAATTGTCATTGTTTGGAAAAATACCACAAACTGCTTGATTTGTTGTAGCTTCTTTATTAAGTATAGCTGTTTTACCAACTGTTGCTCCATACATCGCCATTAATATTGTTCCTTTTGGGAATAGTTTGGCAGAAGAGTTTTTTACAGCATCTTGAGTAATCTTTTCTTCTGTGTTGATAATATAATTATCTTCAAGTTCTCCTGATTTAACCCAAAGAATATCACCACAATAATATTCTTTATTTTTTCTGCTTGGAGTGCCACCACTTGTAGTTTTAGATAATTCTTCGATCTTCTTTATTTTCCAGCCTTCCATTATACCCCCAACTTAATCAAGAAAATATTAACCGCAGATAAACGCAGATGAACGCAGATTTGTTGCACTGTATTTA
>JAIOQW010000188.1 GCA_021108405.1 Methanosarcinales archaeon | reverse complement strand
TCACCTATTGCGAGTGCGGGTACCGGATCGGTTGCGACCTCTGTTCCATCTATCTTTATGGATGTGGTGGTTTCACCGGAATTAAAAGTGCCGGAATTTTCCACTGTGTAAGTGATGGTGTAGGTCTTATCTACAGGATTGATCCATTCCTCTGACTTTTCTGTTACGACATGGTCTGGTCGATCGCCTGATTCAAGTTGCATATTCTGTATAAATCCGCCTTCGTTCATTTCTGATATAGTTACTGTGCGCTCTATCTCGCTTGAGACTGAGCCGTCAGTGGCGTTGATCAGGATCGTGTTACCTGTTGCGATGTGTGTTGAATCGGTCAGTGTCAGGTAGTAGTTCGAACCTGCTGCTGTCTTCACAATGAAGTCTTCGGATGTTGCAAGGTTCGTTACCATGACTGCTGGGTTCATGACCGGATTGCCGTTGTCGTAGGTGATGTTACCTGAGATGAGGAAGGATGTTGGTGGGGTTGGTGTAGACTGTTCCTCTACCGTCACTTCCCTGGTCAGTTCGTTGTTCGTTTCATTCGATTCCGCAACCGCATCATCAAAATCCACGATCGCTGTCAGGTTGAATGATCCTGCAGCATTAGGTGTCCATGTGAAGACCACAGGCATGCTGCTGCCTGCACCAAGCGATGCGACCGTCTCGTTGTCTATTACCGTTTCCTCAACCTTCAGCGTAACATTGAATGAACCTGCATCTACACTTTCGATGTTGGAGACGTCTACCGTGATCGCGACTGGCATGCCAGCGCTCAGGCTGTCGTTTGCAATCGAGATAGGGGTGAGGTCTGGGTCGGCTGCTGCCGGCACTTCAGGATAGTTCTCGAATGGCTCCATCAGCGGGCGGTGGTTTTCACCGAGGCTATCTGGAATCACGTAGGAAGTGTCACCTAATCCGTCACCATCACCATCACTTCCGGTGTAGTCACTGTCCCAGTAGTTGCCGAGGTAGTTCGTATAAGTGTTGCCGTTGTAGGTGTATTCTATTTGCTCAGTCGAGTTCCAGTAGGTTACCGCAGGTGGTGTAGTTCCAGAAGTAGTTGCTGTCACACCGTTGTCAACGAAGTTGTTGAGGTATATCTTGTTGCCCAAACCTGCATCATATAGCTCGATACCGGCGTAGGCGTTGGAAATAAAGTTGTTCTTTGTGACTATATTGTTTTTAGGATAATCTAATTCTAATGATATTCCTGCTCCAGTATTACCTTCAATAGTATTATTAACAATTGTACAGCAATCGCCTAATACACACAGAGCACAGTAATCGCATGCCGGATTTAAAATAACATTATTCTTAAAAGTGACATTGTCAGCCTTTAACTGACAGCTTTCGCTAGAGGTCATCCCATCAAAAATACAATTACTGATGATGCAGTCTGGAGCTGGACCATATGTTCCCAAATACAACCCTCCAGGACTATTTATAACCCTGACTCCATCGAGAACAGATCCAGTCGCGTTGCCACTACTATCGGGTATGCGAATGTTATTCCCACCGCAACAATTAAGGGTTACAACACCTGCACCCTCTCCGATTACTTTGAGATTCGGTACGTTGATGTTATAGCCTCCCACTTTATAAATATCATAGGTGCCATTGTAGATGAAAATTGTATCTCCAGATTGCTGGTTCTCAAATGCCGTCTTCAATGTTGCATTGTCGTAAGCATACCATGTCGTTGCCGCTGCCTGCGTTACCATCATCGCACCCAGAAGTGTGATCACACAGACGATATATATAGCTTTCATCTTGTTTACCTCCTGAAAAAATAAAAAAGGATTATGGTTCAAGGTGTCACCACCAATTTAACATAATCCGTTTCTATATGTGAACGATGATTTCTTCCTGCGTCTACGCTCTTCTGTTCCGCCAGCATCGTCACATTGCCTGAACTGATGTAGTTGCTTATGCCTGAAGTTACCTCTCCGGTCAAAGTTGCGTCGGTGCCAACACCACTGTTGTTAGCCAGCTCTTCGTATCCTGTCCCGTTCCAGATATAGAGGTATGTGCCATTATCGTTTCCGCCATTGTCATGCCATCCCTTTCCGTTCCATGTAACGTTGATCTTTGTTATGAACTTCACCTCATTGTTGTCAATGCTGAAGTTGAACCGATGCACTGCGTAGTTGCCATTGGCATCGGTTACATCGGTCTGGTATTGCCCGTTATCTGTGCGGATGTTAGTATACGATGTGAACTCATTGCTTGGAACATCGCAAGTGTTAGGTGGTCTGGAATTGTTTTGCCATCTGAAAGCCCACTTATCCTCGCCTGAACCGACATCAAAGTCATACCTTGTCCAGTTTGCAAGTCCGTGCAGGTATCCGCCATCGTTCCCATAGAATACCCATCCGTCTGAGACCGCTGCTCCGCCCAAGCAATATTTATTATTCCCTAACGAAGTATTTTGCCATACTTCATCTCCATCCTTGTCTATGCAGTACAAACCTCCACTATTGGAGTTCGTGGTGACGTAGATGTAGATCTCGTTGTTTGTGCCGTTGTCGTACCATGTTGAAATTACTGGCGAGGATTGAACCGGACCGATTGAGGAAGTTTCCCATTCTTGTGTCCCGTTAGTTTCATACAGACAATGCAACTTCCCATTGTAAAAGCCTGAACTGTGCCCGACATAGATCTTTCCATTGTAAACCGCCGGTGTGGATGTGCTGTAGCCGATGCTACGCCTCCACCTATCTGAAGTGTTGAACGTGCCATTGGCGTAGAACCCAAGAGCAAAACAGTATCCTGCCTTGGATGTAAAGTATATGCGTCCCATGCTTTCGTTATACGCAATCGAAGATCGAATCTGCTTTGCGTCAAAGTTATCCCATAATGCAGACACATTTGTTTCACTCACGGTCGTTCCATTCTTCGCATACACACTGGTTACGTTGGATTCGTCGTCACCATACACCAGATAATCACCTATCACCGCGGCTCCTGCCCAGTAGTAGCCTCCACCGCTGTTGGTGTTCCGGCTCCATACCTGCGTACCGTTATTCGCATAGTAACAATAGTAAATACCATCATCGCTCAGATTGACCGGATCCTGTCCGCTCATATTTACTGATGCGAAGAAGAGCCAGCCCTGATCGTTACCATCCTCGTAGTATGTTATCTGAGAAGAAAACTGGATGCCCGTGCTTTCGGTCACATTTGCCCCCCACTCTTTATTTCCTGTGCTGGCATTGATAGCATAGAGGTCTGGTTGAGGATTGCTACTAAAGCCCGTATTTATCACAAATACGTTACCCTCACCATAGGCCGGGTTTGAGTTCTGGAAATTTCCAGGACCAATTGTTATAGGCCAGTTTCCACCCGCTGTAGTACCGTTCTTGTAGTACTTGTACAGGTACGCGTTGTTATTATTCGACGTAAGTACATAGACGTAATCGCCTACCACGATCGGTGCGGTTTCTATTCCAACATATCCCGCATTGGTGTAATGACTCCATGATACTGTTGTATCCGGTGTCGTTACTGGCGCACTATTTGCGGTTTGTCCTGAACTGACCTCATCCTTCTGGAACTGTTCCCAGTCAGATTGAGCAGTTGCAAAAGTGATGGCAACTGCTACTATCGTCAATATTATTGTTATTTTTACTAATGATAATTTCATTTATTTTCCTTCTTTATTTTTTTTAACAGTATATTGAGTATAACTTGACATATCGAAAATGCGTCACATTTTCTTATCTTCGGGTCTTTTGAGAGCCTCAAGCAAAGATTCTACGAATCTTTTAGTCTTCAGCTTCTTCGAAGCTTCAGGCGAAGATTCTATAAATCTTCTAATCCTCCATTCCTCTGGAATGTCGGTCAAGAAAATCCAGGCGTTAGCATGGATTTTGTTTTTATATCAAAAAGTACCGGATGATCTTAAAAAAAACAAACAAAGTGTTTCTGTTTAATGCCTATATAATATGCTAGCAGATTTTTATGCCAGAATTAAATATCAATTTACAGCATACTCAATCAATTTTTCAGATGAACTCTTTCCTTTCCCTTTTGAAATACCCGCCTTACTTCAATTTGCTGGATATGCTTTTTTGTAAAGATGATATTTTTTTATTAGTCCATAAACTGACATTCTATATATGCACTGGTTTTTGGGTAATAGATGTAATCCAAATAGATAATATAGATTATATAATAAAATTGGTAATTGTTTCGTTTAGCTTGCATACAATCAAAATATCATAAGAACAAAATCCTCCCTTCGGTCGGATTGATGTGAAAGAATGTATACCTACGGATTCCAGGGTTTTTTAAAAGATAATTGGCTTGGTTGACAACAATTATAATAATTTTCCGGCTTGATTTTTTTCAAAAATAGGCTGTAATTTCCTGCCAAACGATTACTTTCTCACCGCTTAGATTAACCTTATTACCAATTCCACCAATATCAAGTCACTAAGAAAAACAGGTGTTATTTTGCAGGACTATGCCAAGATTACTTTTCTTTTTATAGAAAGTGTAACCCTGGATAAGAATTGTAAGTAATGTACACTTCTTTGTTAGAATTCATTTGTTAAATCATACCTTACTTAAACTTAATATCCTCTTATATTCCTTTTCCCTGAGTCGAAAACCCGCTGCCATGAGATCATCAATTGCCGTCTTAAGGTCCAGTTTTCCATCCTCCTGGGCCAATAGCAGAATACCAAGCGTTCCTGTGATCTTCAAACCCAGTGACTCTGCAGTTCTTCTTCCATCACCATCATCTATTATCAGCAGAGCATCTTTTTCCCGTGCTAACACGATAGCTTCTGCCTCTCCTTTATCCAATGTTATACTAAGCGATTCAACAGCGATCTTATTTCCTACCTTATCAACTTTGATCCACTCCGCAGATGCCGCCTCCTTCGCACCAGACAGATTTCCTCCCCGTGTTACCACCTCATCAAAGACTTCTACTGGAATATAGATTTCTCCAAAGTATTCCCTCAATAAACCAAATTTGTTTATCCTCGAAAGTGCGATTAACGGAGTTGAATTTGATACAACTATCATCTGCTCAGAAGTTCTTTTAATGTCTCTAAATCCTTTTTCGCATCTTCAGCAGTATAATCCACTGGCACTCCCCTTTCATTCAGCAGCATCAACATCTCCCACTTATTCCTTACGCCCGCGACTTCTGCTGCTTTTCCGATAGACAGCTTTCTCTCTCTGTAAAGCTCCACTGCCAATGAACGCCTTATGAACAAATCCAGCTCATTTTCATTGGTTTTTGTCGCTGCCAGAAAAGATCCAGGGAGATTTACCCACGCTTTAACAACTTGCATTCTCATCACCAAATTTTTCTATATTTATATTTATACTTACTTTGATCTCTTTGCTTATAATATTTTATATCTATAGCCCTGTAATGTGTTTCAAAAGCTATATAAAATGCTTCCTCAAAAATTTCGTTTTCAAATACAACATTTATCTCCTCTTATCCAGTAGGATTGTTAATGGGTCTTCTTTAATATCACCGAAAATCCATGACAAATTAACGATTAATTCATACAGTCCGTCCGGTTTGATTTTCATCTTTAATTTGCTTTTTTCAGGTAAATCAATATTTTGTAATGGCCTAAATCTGCCATTTTCATAAATAACTTCGATTGTCTTTATCATCTTAAAATATCCCTGTTTTTTATTTATTATTATATATATTAAAACTGTATAGGTTCGATGACTTAACTGTGCCTCAAATAACGGACCGGTAGTTAAGGAAATTTGCTTATCAAGCATCAATACACTATAACTGTTCAGGTAACACTTACGCCTGTAGATGAAAAAAGAACAAAATCCTCGCTAAGGCTCGGATTTTCTTGACTGAATCTTCGAAGATTCGTAGAATCTTCGCCTGAGGCTCTTAAAAGAGCCGAAGATTAGAAAATGTGAACGGAGTGAGCATTTTCGATAGATCAAGTTATACTTAACATACTATCTAAAAAAAGAAAAAAAGGTAGGGAACTTATCCCTACTAAGCCGTATGTCCCCAGCAGGTCCCTATAATAACCGCATCCAGGATA
>JAIOQW010000249.1 GCA_021108405.1 Methanosarcinales archaeon | reverse complement strand
TAAGGTGAATTACGTACGATATGCGGACGATTTTATCGTTACAGCAGACTCAAAAGAGACTGCAAAGGAGATTGCCGAGCTGATTAAAGAGTTCCTGAAGGAACGAGGTTTGGAACTGTCTAAGGAGAAGACTCACATTACTCATATCGACGACGGCTTTGACTTTTTGGGTTGGAATTTCCGCAAATACAGAGGGAAACTCCTGATAAAACCATCCAAGAAGTCGATTGGGAATATCACCCGTAAAATCGGTGATGTGATCAAACGAGCGAAGGCATGGAAACAGGAGAACCTCATCAATGTATTGAATCCCATCATTACTGGTTGGTCGAATTATCATCGATCGGCAGTATCTAAAGAGATATTCAGCCAATTAGACCATATTGTCTGGAATATGCTCTTGAGATGGGCTAAGAGGAGACATCCAAATAAAGGTAATACATGGATTGCTAATAAGTATTGGCATTCTGATAGAAATCGGAACTGGGTATTTTCTACGAAAAAGAACAGATTGAAACTATTCTCGGATACGAAAATTGTCCGGTGTGCTGGTTTGAAATTGGATAAAAACCCCTATATTGACCAAGACTATTTTAACTTGAGAAACTGTTGCCTGATACTGAAAGGGTTATTAGACGCTTGAGCGGTATGAGGTGAAAGTCTCACGTACCGTTCTAAGATGAGGAGGAGCGGGTAACTGCTCCCTCCTTAATCGGCGGCAGATAATACAATCAAGGTATAATAAATCACTCTGAAGTTCCTACAACTTCAATTTGATCAATATCACTCACAACAATCTCAGGCGAACCTTTATGCTCTTCTATCTCCCCGGTGACCCTTACCTTTTTGTTCTTATAAAATATATCAGGACTTTCCGGGAATTTATCCCAATTATCTGACCATATTACTGCAGTAAAATAACCTTCATAAGGATCATGGAAGTTAAGAAAAATGATACCATCTTCTGTGTTTGCGTGTTTATATGTTCCTATAATTGTACCTTCAACCGTCTTTTTTTGGCCAATATATTTTGAGGCATCCTGGTAGGAAATAACTTCCAGACCCTTAGTGTGTGTGTTTGAAGAAAATGATTCTTGTATTGGAACTGCTGACCACATCATAACCTTTTGTTCCATGGCTTCTTTTTCTGCATCTGCAATAAGGTGCTGGTATTTGATATCAGGATCAAATTGCTTTGCTATTGCAAGCCCGTTTCTTACTATTTGTGCATTTATAAGCTCTCCGCCGAACCAGATATATCTTAGTGATCGCCCGTATTTATCCTTATCAGTAATATCACTCTCAAGTTTTATCTCTTGATGAAGGATCTGGTTTGCCAGGTATGTTTTTGATTCCTGGTAATACTCTTCATCTGTCTCAGGCGCATCAATGCCTATTAAGCGGATCCTTTCTCCACCTGAAATGGTTATTGTATCACCATCTACAACCTCTGTGACCATCACTTCAACAAGACCTGATGATTGCGTCATGGGTTCAGTGTGTGATGCTTCTTCCTGATCATTTATACATCCACATACAAGTGTGGTCATTATACACAGAAGCAGAATAGAAATTGAATTTATTCTGGTTATTTGAATTAACATCTGGGTTGTTTTATTAAAACGGTAATATAAACGTTTTGCTATATTTGTCTACACCACCAAAAAATTTCAGATAGTATATCAAGTATAACTTGATATATCGAAAATGCTCATTCCGTTCACATTTTCTAATCTTCGGTTCTTTTAAGAGCCTCAAACAAAGATTCTACGAATCTTTTAGTTTTCAACTATAAATAACGATATCAACTTGATGTTTTGTTGGGATGAAAGTATAGTGCCATACTTTCCTATCCATTTATAAAAATCCTATACGTGAAATAATAATAGCAGTATAATGTTCTATAAATAGTAATCACTAAATAAATGTACGTTTTTCGATGAATCGCAAATTTTAAATATAATTAAATACATCTATAAATTACCAATATTCATACTATTGGAAAAAATATAGTTAAGAAAATCTAAGATGCATAGAGATTTACTGTCAAGTACTATGCCCTGTGCATTAAAAATTTTTGCAGGAGTAAATAAAAATGGAAAACATTACTGAAAACGATAGATCATATCGATTCGGATGGTTCCCTGATTATCCTGATATCAGGGATTATACGGAAAAACACAAGATGGAAAATCGAACGGCTGAGGTATTAACATGAGTACATCACGAAAATGGCAAGAAAGCTTGATACTTGGAAAAAGCGAGGTCTTTGAAGCCGATCGAGAATATCATACGAAAGAGGTGGAAGATCGCACTTTTTTCAATACGGAAACCTTTGAGAACGAGTATAAGCTCGCCCAAGCTTATGCTGATGTTCGAATACTCGAATACCGAGGTGAAGGACAGTTAGAGGTAGAGACCTTTGATGATTATTTTGCACTAAGAGAAGTGATTATTAAGGCCCGATTCCAGGCGGTTGAAAAGCCTCGGCCTAGCTTCCCATCCGACGAAGCTTATCTTAACACGAGGAATTGGCGACATTATCGACGTGGCGAAGTGCTAGTTATTGTTGATAAAGCCATTTATAGCGATGTGTCTACCAGCATTGACCAATATATACTCGATATTGGCCGCGAAGGTTATTGGGGAACAATCCATGTGGTCACTGGTGGGGGACCTGCTAATATAAGAGACTATATCAAAAACAACCGGTGTGTCGGCGCACTGCTCGTCGGAACCATTCCAGTGCCCTGGTTTGAACTCGACAATGATTTTCATGGCGCAACAACGAGTTTTCCCTGTGACCTTTATTATATGGATACCAACGCCAACTGGATCGATCCGGACGGTAATGGCAAATTCAATTCCGTTACCGGCAATGTTAATCCGGAAATTTGGGTTGGGCGCCTGTATACACCGACAATGAACGGCAATGATGCAGCGATGATCAATGATTATTTTGCGCGCAATCACCAGTTTCGGTTGGGAAACCTCGGGACCGCGCGGTCGGCACTTGCCTTTGTCGACGACGACTGGACCGTATTCCATGATTGTGCTTTGGACGAGCAATTCCCATCTTCAGTGATTACAACTTATACAAATCCTGATACTACCGATGCCGACCTTTATAAAGCGGAAGTTAATTCCTTGCGCTCATGGGTACAGTTATGTGCGCATTCATCGACGTATAGCCACGCACTTCATGTACCTTCAGTTCATGCATATGAGTATGTTAACTCTGCATACTTTCGAGATACGAATCCACCGAATGCCCATTTTTACAATCTTTTCTGTTGCGGGCCTGGGCGGTACACATCAAACGACTACCTTGCCGGGTGGTATATCTTCGATAAAGCAGGTGGAGGCACTAATCACGGCCTTGCCGCTGTTGCAAGCGCCAAGTCCGGTTCAATGCTAATGTTCGAGGATTTCTATCGTCCTTTAGGGCACGGTTACGACATCGGCACTGCCTATCGTAATTGGTGGCGGGCGCGAGGTCCTTCTCATGATCTAAATGAACGCCGATGGTATTACGGACTCGTTTTGCTAGGTGATCCCACGCTCACCTGGTGGAAAGGCGCAGTACCAAAACTTGAACAGCCAGAGCAAGAGGATGTCTTTGACCATTGGCCAAGAAAAACACAATTACGCTGGGATCCAGTAAACCTTCCCAGCACCCGGTACCACGTTCAGGTCGATTACTTTACCGGAAACTGGGCTGAAGAGACGGGACGTCCTTGTTACAACTTCCACAACATCACCGACAATATACTTAACTTCCAATTTGTTGGTGCACAACGTGGCAGGTGGCGTGTTAGAGCAAATGTTGATGGTACTATGTGTCGATGGTCGCCGTGGTCGTACTTCAGGTATACGGTTTGAACGCTGAAATTTGTAGGCTGGGAGGAAAACGGCAACTTTGTTGACGTGAACGGAGATGGAGATTATGACGCAGGCATCGATGCGCTTGACGCCAACGTAGACGTGGGCTTCAAAGCAATACCCGAATTCTCAACGATTGCCATACCGGTTTTATCAATACTGGGACTGCTGTTCTTCTTCAACCATCGCAAGCGGAGAAAAGAACAATAAACGAAAGAGAGAAGAAATAAGGAGGTTTGATTTAATTAAAAAACCTCCTTTTTTATTTATGTAAGATATAAACGCAATATCTTGAAAAAAACGTTTTACATACGTGAATAGCTAAATACAGCAAAGGGGATGCCCCGCAATTTATGTTGTAACATTTGGCCAGTACTCCTTAAGGAGGGAAGGAAACTTTATGCCCCTTATAATTTTTTCTATATCCTCTTTGCTTATCAGTGCTTATATTGAGATAATGATAAACTTTAGATAATATAAGGATGATGTGGATGTGGTACATCCATGAAAAAAGAAATAATAATCACAGATTTAAGCCAGATGCATGGTTCTAATGTTAGCATTTTTGGCTTTGATGAAAATAAGCAGCCAATAAGACCTGTAATACCATATACCGGTCTTAAGAAAAGTCACCTTTTAGATGAAAATGGTAAACATATTATTAAACCATTTACACGAGTTGAAGTTGATTTGCGTTTTCCTTTGCCTGAGCCGCCACATACAGAGGACTGGGAAATAAATTCAAATTCTAAACCAAGATTATTAGGCTCTCTTTCCGAGGACGAACGTGAGATTTTTTTACAGAGTATATCAGATGGTTCGGTGAAAGATATATTTGGAGTGGATATTAATGAAGGACAGTATATACAATCCTCAGATGTAAAAAGATCGCTGGGAATAATTAAAGTAAAAGAAGTATTGAATGTCAATTACTCAATAAAAAAAGACGCCAAATTTGAATACCAGATATCTTTTTATGATAATGATGGAGAAAATTATCATTTGCCAGTAACGGATTGTGCATTTAGGAAGTATTGTGATACTCAAATGGCACAAATGGGAAAAGATCCGGATTCATTTTGCAACGGACTTAAAGAAAAATTAAAAAAAAGTAAGCTTTTTCTTCATATTGATCTCACAAGGCTTTTCAATGATGCTTATTGGCTGCAGGTCTCAGGCGTACATGCTTTTAAAGATTATCAAAACCAAAATCAATTCACCCAGGTAGATATAGAACAGGCATTTGCTGTATTAAAAAAATATTTCGGTTACACTTCATTTATTTCATACCAGGAAGATATCATCAAGGATATTCTATTGAGAAATGATGTTTTTGTCATGATGCCGACAGGTGGCGGAAAATCCGTATGTTACCAGATCCCTTCTCTTATTGTAAACGGCATAACAATTGTTGTTTCACCACTTATTGCCCTGATGAAAGACCAGGTTGATGGTCTTAAAGCCAATGGGATTGCTGCAGCTTATATCAACAGTTCCCTTAGTTTTAATAAAATTGAACAGATAAAAAAAGAAATATTAAATAATAATATCAGCATTCTTTATGTAGCTCCAGAAAGATTAATGCAAACCGGTTTTCTTAGTTTCTTGCATGATCCGGATTTGAATATAAGTCTTATCGCAGTTGATGAGGCACACTGCATTTCAGAATGGGGTCATGATTTTCGACCTAAATACCGCGAGTTGAGATTATTAAAAAAGCATTTTGCCCATACACCTTTAATTGCAACGACAGCAACTGCTATACCTGATGTACAAAAGGATATTATTACACAGTTGAAACTGGACAAGCCGAAGATATATACCGCGAGTCTGGACCGTAAGAATCTGACCTACCTGGTCAAACCAAAAAACAATGCCTATTACCAGTTACTTCAATATCTAAAGGACCATAGCAAAGATCCCGGGATTATTTATTGCTATAGCCGCAAATCTGCGGATATACTGGCAGATAAACTTCAACAGGAAGGTTTACGTGCTTTGCCTTATCATGCCGGATTGAATCCGGATCTAAGGGCCCGAACGCAGGAGAAATTCATTAAAGATGATGTTGAGATAATCGTTGCAACTATAGCTTTTGGGATGGGAATAGACAAATCCAATATTCGTTTTGTGGTCCATTATGATCTGCCAAAAAATCTTGAAACCTA
>JAIOQW010000212.1 GCA_021108405.1 Methanosarcinales archaeon | reverse complement strand
TCAAACGAGCGAAGGCATGGAAACAGGAGAACCTCATCAATGTATTGAATCCCATCATTACTGGTTGGTCGAATTATCATCGATCGGCAGTATCTAAAGAGATATTCAGCCAATTAGACCATATTGTCTGGAATATGCTCTTGAGATGGGCTAAGAGGAGACATCCAAATAAAGGTAATACATGGATTGCTAATAAGTATTGGCATTCTGATAGAAATCGGAACTGGGTATTTTCTACGAAAAAGAACAGATTGAAACTATTCTCGGATACGAAAATTGTCCGGTGTGCTGGTTTGAAATTGGATAAAAACCCCTATATTGACCAAGACTATTTTAACTTGAGAAACTGTTGCCTGATACTGAAAGGGTTATTAGACGCTTGAGCGGTATGAGGTGAAAGTCTCACGTACCGTTCTAAGATGAGGAGGAGCGGGTAACCGCCCCCTCCTTAATCGGCGGCCTATTATCCCATCCCCCCAGCTTCACATCAGTCCGTTACCAGACTGGGTGTGGGGTTCAGTTCTGAGGTGGTGGCTAGCCTTTCCTCAGGTTGGATTTTCACCAACTGGCGAGTATGAATTTATCTCGGCACTCCTGTGTTCATGTCGAGTAGAGCTCATAGCGCACCTTTTTTGAGGTAATAGCCCCAAGGTTACTATAAGCCCCCTCACAGAACCGGACTTGAAGATTTCCCTCATCCGGCTCTTCAGAAGCACATCCTCTACTGAATCAGGTTGTATAGCGAATGATATATCTTCGGTTTTGGAAGTTGATTAAATTTTATGAAACGATTAAACTGATCCCAGTTGTAACTTTTCCTCTGGCTGCGCCTGTTTATCCATTTGAAGGCGAGACTTACGGTCTGATAGTAGTAGTTCCGTAGCCAACGCATATTGCCGCTCATTCCATAATATTGGTAATGTCCGAGCAACTTTTGCCCCAGCACTTTCCACCATTCTTCCAGTTCAACAAGATTTCGGACACTCTTTAACCATATATTCATATCCTTCATCTTCTGTGTGAACTTCTTGTTTGACGTCTTTCGCCCAAGTTTGAATTTGCCTCTTCGGGTTTTATCGCAGAAGTGCGTAAAACCCAGAAAATCAAAGGTTTCACATTTTATGCCATATTTCCTTGCTCTTTGGCATGCACAATGTCCGAACTCGATAATCTTACTCTTCTCTTCGGAGATCGTAAGTCCGAATTCACCCATTCGCTGCCTCAGCACAACTCCAAATATTCTGGCTTCTTCCTCTTTTTCGAAACAGACAACAAAGTCATCAGCATAACGAATTAGCTGAGCATAACCAGTTAGCTGTGGAATCACCTCAGTCTCAAACCATAAGTCCAGCGCATAGTGGAGGTATACATTAGCGAGTACGGGACTCAGCACCCCACCCTGTGGCGTACCTTGATCCGTCTCACAATAAATTCCCTCTTCCATTATGCCAGACTTCAGGAAACGACTAATTAGTTGTAACAGAGATGAATCTATAATTCTCTGTTTTAGGCATTCCATCAATCGTTTGTGGTTCACTTTATCAAAGAACTTCGAGATGTCCATGTCCACTACAAAATTGACCGGGCCAGTCATGATGGTTTGATCTATTTTCTTAAGAGCATCATGACAGCTCCGATTGGGACGAAAACCATAAGACATATCCATAAAGTCCTGTTCAAAGATCGCTTCGAGTATCTTCTTTAGTGCCATCTGGACAATCTTGTCCTCAACAGCAGGGATTCCAAGTGGTCTTTTATCACCGTTTGGCTTTGGGATATAAACACGCAAGACCGGTTTTGGCTTGTATTGTTTTGCTTTGAGCCTTGATACCAGATCTGCGATATTCTTATCCAGTTGTTCATCGTATTCAGTTACTGTTACTCCGTCAATACCTGGAGATTTTCCTCTCTTTAGCTCCCTGAAACATTCTTTTAGGAAATCCTCTGAAAGCAAGTGTACTAATGATGTAAACTTGCATTTCGGATCTTCCTTAGCTTTTAAAGCTATAATTGGTATAGCTTTTTGAGTCTTAGACATCAGTTTTGTTGTCATCTACGCCCCACCTCTGAGTGTGGTAGATGTGCCCCTAATGTCATTCGTACTTCTGTCAGTCCCTTTCCTCCACAGGCATTACCCTGCTTCATCAGTACTATGAACTGATCCGACTCCCAGGATGCCATTTGCAATGTCTTACCGTTCATAGGCTTGACATCGCATACTTCATAATGAAGAGCATTCTGGGCCTCCCGAGTTCCCATAATCTCCGTTTGAAACCATGCTACGGTCTTAGACCCCGTTGGACTCACATAACCTTGCCATGTCCCAGAGCTTCCTGCTATATTCCAAGACCGAAGGTTCGGACTAATGGTGGTGTGAATGCTGCCTTCCGTTACACAGAAAACGTCGGCTTCCAAGATCATCGATATTTCGGGGCTTATAACCTTCACTTCCGTTGTGGCCTGGTATCCCATCCCCCCAGCTTCACATCAGCCTGTTACCAGCCTGGGTGTGGGGTTCAGTTCTGAGGTGGTGGCTAGCCTTTCCTCGGGTTGGATTTGCACCAACTGGCGATTATGAACTTTGCTCGGGACTCCTGTGTTCATCTGTGGCTAAAATTTTTTTTCAACCAGCCATAATAAAATAAAAACATTCAGTGATCACATGGAAATTATATGAAGTTATGAAAAAACGATGTGGATTGGTATAATATCATATAAACTTATATTGCACATGTAAATATCTATGGGTATATCTAATTAGATGAACTAATATTGGCCATTATCAGAAAATAATAAAAAGTCTCGAAATCCAAGCCTATCTTGACGCCATGGATGATGATACTTATAATGTTACTTATAATACTCAGTGCAGTATATGTGAAGCTGCGCACTCAAGCCCAAAACTTCCACTAGGCTTTTTTTATGTTCATCCTTCAGAGCCGTGATTAAGTTTTGATTTAATGTAGTTTGCAACAAAATATGAAGCTCTGATATCTGCCTATCCTTTTGCTGCAGTTGTTCTATCAGGGCAGCTGTGGTTTTATCATCTTGTTGTATCTCTGCTTGCTTGTTATGCTCATTTGCATAAAAATACATCTCTAAAGCATCTATAATTATGTCCTTACAGCTTCTACCTGTTTTTATGATGCGGTCGTACAGGTCCGAGGGCAATTTGACATTAAGTTATTTCAATTCTTGAATATGCAAAGATGTATCAATTGCACGGGATGAAGAACGAAAGATACAAGTACACTATTCATTTGAGTCTGTAATAAAATTCTCCCTGAACATCCCAACTTTTTCCCTCACAGTTTCGCTTTGGTACTCCAGTTCCTTATCTACTTCATCCATATCAACCCGCTCAACAATCCTCAATGCATCCCCTATCGCATCAGTCTCAGACGTAGTAACCGAATGGCATGCCTTCATGATAAACAGGTCCGTAAGCGATACTATCCATATATTAAAACCATCAATCTGCTCTTCGATCAACCTTGCAAGCATGGACTGTGTTAGAGCAACATCACCTATAGTACCATACGAGATATCAATATATAGATTCCTCTTAAAATCGATAAACTTCCATGCATTAGCACTCTTCCTGAGCTGAAATCCCTGAGCTGAAAGAGCTTCGGCAAACCAGTAACATTCTCCCTGGGTAGTAAACACAAAATTAAGGTCCCTTGTAGATTTCTTTAATCCATGATATAACAGTGCCGTACCTCCAACTGTAATTATCCGGGGCTCATCCTTGAGGTTTCCACAGAGGACAAACAGTTCCTGTTTAACACGTTCCCATGATCTAAATCTCAATAATATCACCAAAGTATTTTCTTAATCCCTCACCATGCACAGGCAGCAGATGATAATCACGGTATATCTTATAGAAATCATCAAAAGTGAAAGCAATACGAACATTCCAACGCCTCTCTATCCTCTCTAAAAAAGACCGTTTTATCAACTGCCTGAACTTATGGACTGGAAAAATATTATCCTCAATTACACCTCCCCCTATATTAGGAGGATATTGCCGGGACAGCACCTTGTAAAAAGCATCATTGTGCTCCAATTTATTTGCCACATCAATAAGCGCAAGTAAACTGTAACCTAATCCAGCTTTGAAAGCAGTATTGATCAATTCATCAAAATCAATTTTATCTGCATTGTTGATCAATATGGTTGGAATATCAATAATGTAGTCCTTATCACATGAACTTAACATCCGTATGATCTGTTCGGATGTTATAGATATTTCATTATCTAAATTAATATCGCTTGTCATAGATCACTTTCATTTATGATCAGGAAATTCTCTGGATAGAAGATAGAATGCATTATATAGTTGAAACACGATTAGTATAATCATGAATAAACAATTCATTAACCGGGAAGAAGAACTCTCATTTCTTAATAAGCATATCCTGGAACATGGACCACAACTGCTTATTTTTTATGGACGTCGCAGGGTCGGCAAGACTGAGATGCTTGTACGTTTCATGAAAAGCAGACCAGATATACCATCCATATATTTTCTGGCAGGTAAAAAACGGTGGTATGATAATATTCATGAACTCCAATCAAAAATGGCTGAAGTACTGAATGACACACTTTTCCATGCTGTTGAATTTAATGATTATTTTGAGCTTTTTAAGGAATTCTCAGAAAAATTCAAAGGTAAGATAATAATAACAATCGATGAATTTCCATACATGTATGACCCGAAAAAGGATATTGAATCCAATTTTCAAAAGATATATGATGAGGTCATCTCAAAATCAAAGATATGTCTGATACTCTGCGGTTCAAGTATTTCCATGATGGAATCACTGCTCGGATACAAGAGTCCGCTATACGGCCGGCGAACCGGGCAGTGGCTAGTTGAACCGCTTCGGTTTAAGGATGTATGTAAGTTCTATCCGGGATATGATATACTCGACTGTGTTAGAACATATGCCGTACTTGGTGGAATTCCGTTTTATCTCTCCATGTTCAATGATAATATCACAGTACTGGAGAACATAAAAAGAACACTACTCAGTAAGGGTTCGATATTGTATAAGGAACCTGAATTTCTATTGATCGAAGAAGTGCGGGAGCCGAGAAACTATTTTTTAATATTAAAAGCCATTGCTTCGGGAAATACCAGGTTTTCCCAAATTATGGACGCTACCGGACTTGATAAGTCCGTGGTTTCAAGATATATTGATGTATTGCACAGTCTGAGAATTATTAGAAAATCTGTTCCTGTGACTAATAAAAAAGAGAAGATCAGGGATATTCATTACACATTTATGGATAATTTATTCAATTTCTGGTTCAGGTTCGTTTATCCGAACGAGAGTATGATTGAATACGGTCAAATCGATACTGTGATCAAATCGATCAGGTCACAGATGGATACCTACATAGGTCCGGTCTTTGAAGATATTGCCAGACAGTTCCTAATAGAAAATATGGATGATCTGCCTTTTAATTTTGAGAAGATCGGTAAATGGTGGCATAAAGAAGATGAGATTGACCTGGTAGCATTCAATAATGAATCACATAAGATCATGTTTGTTGAATGTAAATGGCAAAATAGAAAGGTAAGTGTGGATGTTCTTAAAAAATTGATGAACAAAGCCAGTCATGTTAACTGGAAAAATGAGAAACGGGAAGAATATTTCTGCATCGTTTCAAAAAAAGGATTAACAGCAAATGCGCAACAGTTTGCAAAGGATAACGAAATTTTATGTTTTGGTCTTGAACCCGATCTTGAAGATTTCGCTAATAATGGAAACTGCAACTTTTTCGTGAATGAATGAGTACAGGAAATGATATTCAAGGTTTTAGGACTGGAAGTGGGAAAAAAAGATATGCCATCATAACATGAAAGTTTTTCTACCTAGTGTCGAGTCAACCATGTAACATCGTAAGATATGTAATCTAACACGGTCCCATTTTCCTGTGATTTTTAAGACGCAGATAAATCAAGAAAATCAGATTATATCTATTCCTGCCAGATAATTGAAATTCATTGCAACTTTTATCTGCGG
>JAIOQW010000311.1 GCA_021108405.1 Methanosarcinales archaeon | reverse complement strand
TTTATATTGTAAAAGAAAATTGCATTTAATAGCATATAAACTTATATTGGCCATTATCAGAAAATAATAAAAAGTCTCATTTCAGTATCTCCAAAAAACAGATATGGTTCAGTATAATCACAAAACAAAATATTTATAACGTATTAGTTAATACGTTATTGAAAATAAGTATGAAATTGTAACAAAAACAATCGGTAGATTCATAATTACAATTTGACATCAACATTAACTAATCCAGTCGATGACTTTCAATCGGCATCGGCGTCTGAATCAGCTAATATAGAACATATCACGAGGTAAGCAATATGCAGTATTACAATACAAAACATAATTTAAAAAGGTTAGCATGTCTTCTGGCAGCAACTCTGATACTGATATCCTGCACTACGATAGCAAGTGCAAAGCCTATGAAAATTAGAGATACTTGATATACTATGAAAAAAGGAGAAATTGGAGATGAAAAAGATTAAAATGAATATTAACAGTATCGGAATGTGGATAGTATTAGTAACAATTGTGGGTCTCGTAGCATTCTCCGGATGCACAGATCAAGAAGAAATTGATACAGAGAAAACTGATACTGAGAAAATTGAGATCGAACAAAAATTGGTTATTGCTGAACCCTGGGGGATCTCCGGTGTTGATCCTGCAAAAGAAGGCGGAACATTAAACAATTTTTTAGTTCTCGATACTCTAACTGTTATGGAACCAGATTTTAGTCTTGTTCCGGGGTTAGCTAAATCATGGGAACTAATCGACAATACAACATGGCGGATCTATCTGAAAGACAATATAAAATTTCATGATAATACCGGATTAACCGCAGATGATGTAACATATTCATTTGAAAGGAATATGGAAATAAATCCGACTATCAGAAGAGATCTGGGGATAAAAAGTATTGAGAAGATTGATGATTATACAATTGACATAACCACCGAGAAACCTGACGCTGCAATTCCTGCTGCATTGTCGTATGCTAAAGCCGTTATTTATAGTAAAAATTCTGTTGAAAGTAATGGAATTATTATAAAACCCATTGGAACTGGTCCATTTAAGTTTGAAAAATATAATAAAGCCACAGACATTCTTGAACTCAGTAAATATGAGGATCACTGGAATGGTGCTCCGAAACTGGATACTGTACTAATACAGGGTGGTGTTGGCGAGGCATCAACAAGAGAACTGGCAATTGAAAAAGGGGAGGTTGATTTTACGACCGAACCACCATTGGGTTCAACGGAGATACTTAAGGGTAACCCGGAGTTTAACGTTATGATACATCCTCTGTGTCAAGGATACAAACTGAATTTTGGTAATCTATCAAAAGCTCCCTATGATGATATTAAAGTGAGAAAAGCAATCGCGTATGCGGTTGATAAGGAAAGTATAGTAGAGCACATTTTATATGAGAGAGGGGAAATTTCCAATGGAATGGGATTTGTACCTGGTATAGAATGGAGAAATAACGATCTTACAGGTTATCCTTATGATCCTCAAAAATCCAAACAGCTACTAAAAGAAGCTGGATGGGAAGATACCGATAACGACGGTATACTGGACAAGGATGGGAAAGCTTTCAAGATGACCCTCTATACATGGCCGCAACGTCCGGCCTTACCTCCACTTGCAGAAACAGTCCAATCACAATTCAAAGAGATTGGGATTGATGCTGAAGTCAGGATCATGGACTGGAGTGCCATAAAAGAACATTTGAATGAATGGGGCGCTATACGGGTATCAGGAGGTTCTACATGTATGCGAATTCCTGACCCAAGCTATTATCTGGAGAGACATTTTTACTCAGAAGGCACCAGTAATTCTTATGGATATAAGAATGAAGAAGTAGACCTGCTTCTTGATGAAGGAAGATCAACCTTCGATAAAGAAAAGCGCTATGATATATATCGGGAAGTACAGGAAATAGTGGTTGCTGATGTTGCTGATGTGTATATAGCTTATCACAATCTGGCAGTAGTCACAAAAAGTAGTGTCAAAGGTTATGTTCCTAATCCTTCAGCACATGACTATAGAATCAACCCCGATATATACATAGAAAAATAGTATATCCTACGGTGCTGGTATGTTTTCACAACCAGCACCTTTTTTCATTTATTGTAGTGCCTCACTGGAAAGGAGCAAATGCACGGTGTTGAAATCTATTTTAAAGCGATTAGGAATTTTTATATTGGTAGTGGTCGGAGCAACAGCATTAGTATTCTTTATGCTGCATTATATCCCGGGCGAGACCGCTGATGTAATGGCAAGATATATTTTTATCGGCAATATTGAAATAGAGCCTTCAAGTGAAGATGTAGCATTGATCAGCCAACACTATGAGCTTGATAAACCTTTGATCATCCAGTATGTTTCATGGCTGAGCAGGTCATTACAAGGTGATCTCGGTATGTCCTATAATACCGGTCAACCTGTACTGGACGAGATAGTGATAAGATTACCAGCGACTATAAAATTAGCCGTAGTCAGTGTATTGATATCACTCATTATAGGTATACCATTGGGCATCGTTGCCGCCATAAAACAAAATACCATTATTGATTATATATGTAGCACCGGTGCGGTTATTGGTGTTTCCATACCCAATTTCTGGCTTGCTCTGATACTCATTATGGTATTTTCTTTATACCTCGACTTAACACCTGTTATGGGTTCCGGTGGTGTTGAACATATAATACTGCCTTCAATAACCCTCGGAACTGGTATGGCTGCTGTCACTGCCCGCCTGACAAGATCAAGTATGTTAGAGGTGATAAGACAGGATTATGTTAGAACGGCACGAGGAAAAGGTTTGGCTGAAAAAACCATTGTCGTTCGGCATGCCATGAAAAATGCACTAATTCCGGTAATAACAATCATAGGTTTGGAAATGGGGCATTTGCTTGGTGGTACAGTAATAGTAGAAACTATATTTGCATGGCCGGGAATTGGAAAATTGTTGATAGATGCAATATCCCAAAGGGACCTTCCTATAATCCAGGGTTGTGTGATATTTATAACAGTCATGTATGTGTTTGTTAATTTGATTGTTGATATATCATATTCAATTTTTGATCCGAGAATAAGATACGAGAGGTAGAAGATGATTAGTCTATTACATGATGTCACAGAATTCGGTAAGAATAGAGCTGCAATGTTGGGTTTATTAGTAATTTGCTTATTGATCATAATAGCCCTCTTAGCAGAGGTCATATCTCCTTACGACCCAACCAAAATTATATTGGAGGACAAATTGCAGGCTCCATCCAGTGATCATATTATGGGAACAGATCATTTAGGTAGAGATGTATTAAGTAGAATAATCTATGGCAGTAGAGTAACATTTCAATTTAGTATAATTGTAGTTGCAATTACTGCAATTATTGGTATAACAGTTGGGATCGTATCTGGTTATTATGGTGGGGTAGTTGATGAGATATTGATGCGATTTGTAGATATATTGCTTGCTTTTCCAGGTATAATCCTGGCATTAGTAGTTATTGGTACTCTTGGACCTGGGATAAATAACACAATATTGGCTATATCCTTTGTAGGATGGCTCAGTTATGCAAGAGTTACGAGGGGATCAACACTGTCAATAAAAGAAAAAGAATTCATAGAAAGTGCAAGAAGTATTGGAAGTGGTAATATCTATATTATTTATAAGCATATATATCCAAATGTCCTGTACCCGAATATAGTACTTGCAACACTCCATATGGGTTCAGTGATTCTTACTGTTGCAGCATTGGGTTTTTTAGGATTAGGAGCACAGCCCCCAATCCCGGAATGGGGTACCATGCTAAATGAAGGCAAAGAATTTTTAAGAGTATGTCCATGGTTATCTATCTTTCCCGGTCTTATGATCATGATCACAGTACTGGCCTTCAACTTCATAGGAGATGGACTGCGGGATGCACTTGACCCAAGGATGAAAGAGGTGGTAATCAAATGACCTTATTAATTTCGAGTATAAACAAAAAAGAACCTGAATCTGATTACATAAAGGAAGAGATAAGAGAATACTGGGATCGTACAAAGGAGCATGCTTTTTTTAAAAATGATGAGGAAGAAAAAGCATGGAGGAGCTCACTCTCTGAAGAATTTGGTTTAAAAAAGCTGAAAATATTGGATGTTGGTACTGGTAACGGTTCTTTATCTCTTGTGTTAGCGGAGATGGGGCATGATGTTGTGGGAATCGACATATCAGAGGGAATGCTATCTGTAGCAAGGAAAAAGGCAGAGGAAAGAGGTGTCCATCCCGATCTAAGGATTGGTGATGCTGAAGCGCTGGAATTTGAAGATGGGTGTTTCGATGCAGTTGTCAGCCGGATTGTCCTCTGGACGCTTCCCAATCCGCAAAAGGCAATAATAGAGTGGAGACGAGTGTTAAAGCCTGGCGGGAAAGTATACACATTTGAAATCGAATCATGGGGTAAAAATGAGGGAACAGGTAGGTGGATTAAGAAGAATCTGGGATTATCCCTGATCACGATAATTGAGCGGAAGAATGCCTGGAAGACAGAACACTATAGTAAAGATGTGAATGAAAAACTTCCGATATCCTATGAAAAAGCTTCTTCAAGTGCTATCAATAAGGTGGAACTCTTCAGAAAAGGTGGATTTAATGATGTGTCAGTCTTTAAAATGAAGGAAGTAAGCGATATATCCAAGAAAAATAGGAGGGAAGTTCCGTTAAGGTACAAGCTTACATGGGGTAACTTTGGTGATTACATGTGGTACTATATCAAGGGCTGTAAAATGTAGCAGGTGATATGATGAATGAATGAATCGAAGAGCAA
This sequence comes from Methanosarcinales archaeon, assembly GCA_021108405.1. Taxonomy (GTDB): domain Archaea; phylum Halobacteriota; class Methanosarcinia; order Methanosarcinales; family Methanocomedenaceae; genus Methanomarinus. The sequence continues at coordinate 1,288 of JAIOQW010000311.1, read as the reverse complement.
GATAAAGGAATACTGGAATGAGAGATCATCAACCTTTGATCATTGTCAGGGCATGGTATGTAATATTTGGTATTACTTCTATTTATGAAAGATAAGTGATACGATAAGATTGTTCAAAAGTATTTCTCTAATTGTTATACTGGATTTCTTGTGAACATTGATTCTACAATAACAAAACAAAATATTTATAACACATCAATTAATACGTATTTAGAAATTAATATAACAAAATCCTCGATAACACTCGGATTTTATTGACCGACATTCCAGAGGAATGGATGATTAGAAAATGTGAACGAAGTGAGTATTTTCTTACCTGAGGCTCTTAAAAGAGCCGAAGATTAGAATCTTTACCTGAAGCTTCAAAGAAGCTGAAGTATCCAATAATTCAAAATCAGAAGAAAATGAAGATGGATTAGGGCTTTAAATCGAAAATTAAGCAAGAGATTTCTTACTAACAGTGATTGTTGGACAGCCTCGATATACAATAAAAAATGATTGTTACAATATTTAAGAATTTAAAAGGTGAACAAATGAAAATAAATTCACATAATGTTTTAAAAAGAAGCACTGTGGTCAGTATCTACTTAGCTGCGTTTCTTGTCGTATTTGCAGCAGTTCCTGCCCAGGCGCAGCAAACAACGGTCAGTTTAACTACTCCGGAACTGGTAAAAGGAAGTACGGTTTATGCTTCAGTAGAAATTGATAATGTTAACAACCTGGAAGCAGGTCAGTTTGACCTATCGTTCAATCCGGATGTTTTGAAAAATGTCAATGTTGAGAACGGGAGCATTGAAGGAATTAAGATACCGATACAGTGGTGTTCCATTGATGATGGTACAATCAGAGTGATCTTCAACCTGGAAGGTGTCAACGGAATAAGTGGTTCGGGACAATTGGCCAAAATCGGGTTTGAAGTGATAGGCGATGGTGAGAGTGATCTGCTCATTTCCAGTGGGTTGCTCGGGAACACTGAAGCCAACAAGATCAATACGAACTGGGGAGTCGCTACTGCTACAGATGTGCAAGAATCCACGCCTGGATTTGAGGTAGTGTTTGCTCTTGTGGGTTTGATCGTGGTTTTCGGATTGGTCAGGTTCAGTAAAAAATTGTAGAGTTGATAGGTATGACAGGTAACAATTTAGTGTTCTGTGTGGTCATAACTGCAATCTTACTGACCTGCATGCCTGTAGCATCAGCATCAGAGGAATACACACTTGGTGTCTTCGGTAATGCAAACGAAGATGACACCATAGACCTGAATGATGTGGAATATACCGCATCCGTC
>JAIOQW010000071.1 GCA_021108405.1 Methanosarcinales archaeon | reverse complement strand
AAATGTACGGTGCAGTTGAGACTATGAAAAATGGATCTATTACTCGGAGATACTGATATAGAGAACCATGTTATAGTACTGGGTTATGGAGATGTTGGGCGTCAGGTTATTAAACATCTGACTAAAACAAGTGTATTGTTCGTAGTATTTGATTCTGATGATAGGGTTTTTTTCAACTGAAGCTTCGAAGAAGCTGAAGATTAGAAAATGTGAACGGAATAAGCATTTTCGATATATCAAGTTACACTTGATTTACTACAACAAATAAAGTTAAGTCATCCCATTCCTTTTAGATATTAATAAGAACTATACTTTTCACTAAAATATCTATTAGTGCGGAGAATTCATATGTACACCCAGAAATGTATACAATGCCAGGAAGAATATCCACCACAGAAGATTGTCTATACATGCCCCAAATGCGGCGGTCTGCTTGAGATAGTCTACGACTGGTCAGGACTATCTATCAACAAAAATGATTTTAACGCAATTCCGTTATCAGTCTGGAAATATAAGGCATTATTGCCGGTTAAGCGTGAACCCATATCCATCAATGAAGGTGGTACTCCCCTATATCTATGTGATCGTCTATCTGAGAAGATAGGTATTAACAAACTCTATGTGAAGCATGAAGGACTCAACCCTACAGGTAGTTTTAAAGACCGGGGTATGACCGTAGGTGTAAGTATAGCAATGGAGCTGGGTATGAAGACCGTAGCTTGTGCATCTACAGGTAATACTTCAGCGTCACTGGCCATTTACGGAGCAAAGGCAGATATTCCGGTAGTGGTCATGCTGCCGGCAGGTAAAGTGGCCATGGGCAAAGTGGCTCAGGCCATAATGCATGGTGCTAAGGTACTAAGCGTTCGAGGTAACTTTGACAAAGCCCTTAAACTGGTGAGAGAGCTATGCGATAGTGAAGGATTCTATTTATTGAACTCTGTGAACCCATACAGACTTGAAGGCCAAAAGACCATAGCCTTTGAGATAGCAGACCAGATGGGATGGGAAGTGCCTGACAGACTGGTATTACCTGTAGGTAATGCCGGCAATATCTCTGCAATTTACAAGGGTTTTAAAGAATTGTATAATCTGGGACTGACAGACCGTATTCCAAAGATGACAGGTATACAGGCACAAGGTTCCTGTCCGGTAGTTAACGCATTCAAGCAAACACAGAAAGATATCATAGCAATTCCTGATCCCGAAACAATTGCCACTGCTATTAGAATAGGTGATCCGGTCAATGCTGTTAAAGCACTGCGGGCTATATATGAGTCGGGGGGAGTATCGGAATCAGTATCAGATGATGAGATCGTAACTGCTCAGAAACAACTGGCACGTATTGAGGGTATCGGTGTGGAGCCGGCCAGTGCATCATCAATTGCAGGGCTTAAGAAACTCATACAGACGGGACTTATTACACAGGATGAGACAGTAGTATGTGTAACAACCGGCCACCTTCTCAAGGACCCGGAAGAAGTGCTGAGCATCTGTGAAACTGCTATAGAAATAGATGCTACTGCAGAATCAGTTCGCAGGGCATTGTTCCAATAATGTTATATCCGGAGAACTAAATACTTCATAACATAATACATAGAGGTGGAAAAAATGATCAGGATCGATTTACTAAATAAGGAATACGACTCAGAATGTCAGAGATGGATTGCGATTAATCCGAAAGGTGATTTTAATCCGAAGGATATTAAATTACCTGACTACTTAAGTATAGAGGATCTTAGACCTCCTGACTGGATCATGGGTTTCGGATGAAAATGCTTCGCATTTTCTTATGTCAGGCTATAAAAGGGAAGATTATATTATAGTATATCAAGTGGAGAGGAAAAATTTGGAAAAAAATATCACATATTTCGAGCAGCCCGGAGAAGAAAATACCAAAGCTGTCGTATCTGCAGTTAAGACAAGGGCATTGGAATTAGGTATCAAAGAGGTAGTACTTGCCAGCACTACAGGTAAAACAGGAGTGGCAATGGCATCGGCACTACAGGGTACGGATATAAAGACCATAGTAGTAACGCATCAGTACGGTATTACCAAACAGGGACAGTGGGATATGGAAGATGAATATGTCCCACAGCTGGACCGGATGGATGTAAAGATCGTAGCTGCATCACATTTATTCTCAGGCATTGAAAAATCACTATCTATTGGTACTGGTGGAATAAGCCGTGTAGAAATAATAGCTGATACTTTACGCAAACTGTTTGGCAAAGGTTTCAAAGTAGCTGTTGAAGTGGTCCTTATAGCAGCCGATTCAGGTGCAATATCCATGGAGAATGACGTTATCGGGATAGGAGGAACAGCTTACGGCGCCGATGTAGCCTGTGTCATCAGACCAGCACATTCTAATAACTTCTATGACCTCAAGATAAAAGAGATCATTGCCATGCCGAGAGAGAAGTAATTATTTGAGAAAATGTTCACTCCGTTCACATTTTTTGATCCTCCATTCCTCCGGAATGTTGAACGAAGATTCTACGAATCTTCTAATCTTCAATCAATAAAATCTGAGCGTTAACGAGGATTTTGTTCGCCTACGGTAAAGTATATATTCACTTAAAATTAAGTGAATACTTGAAAAAACCATTTACTATATAAGGAGTGTTAATTACATATGAAACAATGGAGATCAGATTGGGGACTGCAGGGCAGAATGATGTTTACCATGTTCCTCTTAGCAGCAGTCTACCTGTTCTTCTTAGCATTTATTTTTTATTTAGATGCACCAATGTTCATGCTGGTATTTATTGGCGCCTTCATGATTATGCAGTATTTCTTTTCAGATAAATTAGTACTGATGAGTATGGGGGCAAAGGTAGTATCCGAATCAGAAGCACCCCAATTGCATGAGACAGTTACTAGATTATGTGCCATAGCAGACATCCCAAAACCCAGGATCGCTGTTGTTAATAGTGGCGTCCCTAATGCTTTTGCTACCGGCCGTAGTCCAAAGCATGCAGTAGTGGCTGTGACCACAGGTATTCAGCAACAGTTGAATCAACAGGAACTGGAAGCTGTTCTTGCCCATGAACTGAGCCATATTAAGAATAGGGATATGATGGTAATGACCATTGCCAGTTTCCTGTCCACAATTGCCTTCTTTTTAGTGCGGTATTTATTGTTCTTTGGAGGAGGAAGAAACAGGGAATCAGGTGGTATAGTGGCTGTATGGGTGATTTCATTACTGGTCTGGATCATAAGTTTCATCCTGATTCGGGCACTATCCAGATACCGTGAGTTCGCAGCAGATAGGGGTTCTGCTCTTATTACAGGCAATCCTTCACACTTAGCTTCAGCTCTAATGAAGATCAGCGGTGTTATGCCCAGGATACCTTCTGATGATCTGCGTAAAGTAGAAGGTATGAATGCGTTCTTTATAATCCCTGCCATATCAGGTTCCTCCATTATGAGGCTATTCTCCACTCATCCGCCTGTGGAAAAACGCATTGCAGCACTGGAGCGTATCGAGAGAGAGATGGAGTTCTGAAATGGGATTTCTTGATGCTCTGCTTGGAAAGAGCAAACTTCCTAAACCAAAGGTGGACAGGCTCTTTGCCATTTCCACAGCTTATATCACCCTTGAGGTCAACCTCGGCCTTAAACCGGATCAATCCGCAGGTATCTGTTTCAAGCCTATGGAGTCCTCAAGGTATACAGCAGCCCGACTTGAGATTGAGGAATTATTACACTATAGCTGCCGTGAAACTCAAACAGAGTATAAGATCAAGAAAGATGAATATAATTATTTATGGGTAGTATTAAAAGACAAAGACTTTGAAGATCTGGTGACTAATATCCATTTAGTATCCCAGACCATGATCGAACACGGGTTCGGCGAACAGTTATTGTGTGCCATATACCGTTTTACCGGCGAAGGGGCAGTCTACTGGATATATAACTTCAAACAGGGCACGTACTATCCATTTATCCCTAAAAGCGGACATAAGAGGGATAACTCTATGGAGTTCAGGCTAAGATCGATAATAGAAAAAGAACTTCCTATTGAAAAAGAAGTAGAAAAGTGGTATCCGTTATGGGGGATACCAATCTAATCTTCGGCTCTTTTAATAAGAGCCTCAGACGAAGATTCTACGAATCTTCTAATCTTCAGATCCTTCGGAGCTTCAGTTAAAAAAATCCGAGCGTTAGCGAGGATTTTGTTCATTTAATCCTCAATAAGACCGCTGCCGCTGAAGACTTCCCTGGCTTCATCCAGTGTCAGGTCTTCAGGTGGTAAGAAAATATCTGATTCTATGATCTGGTTCGGATCAAGAGGTTCACCTTTTTCTTTAACAGCTTCAATAAGTCTGGCAAGCTCTTTGGTAAAATCCTTTTCATTTTCAGCAGCTATATAATCTACAATGCGGTTATCAATGATGTTTAGCTCATCTAACACACTGCTGGATAATTTATACTGCCCTTCACCCATAATTCTTACTATCATTTTCCTGCCTCCTTCTTGAGAGACTCAAGTTCGGATTCTATACTGCTGGTCGCACTTATTTTGGCAAGTTCTCTTTCAATATCATCTTCTCCACCTGTAAAGTCTTCCAGAGTACCTTGTTCTATAAGCTCATCCAAAGCAGCTGAGCGTGCTTTCATATCCTGGGTCTTTTCCTCAGACCTGTGTATTGCCATGCCCACATCAGCCATCTCCTCACTAATACCTGATAAGGATTCAGTGATCTTAACCTGTGCTTCAGCCGCAGTATACTGGGCTTTAATGGTTTCTTTCTTTGTCCTGAAACTTTCAACCTTAGCCGTCAGGCGCTTTTCAGCCCCCACTAGCTTAGCCTGTTCCTTTTCCAGATCAGCGATCTGCACTTCCAGGCCCTGGACCTGGGTAAGCATACCGTTCTTCCTCTCCAGTGCAAGGCGTGCCAGATCCTCTCTGTTTGCTGTTATGGCATCCTTGGCCTGAGAATTCAGCTTATCAATATTTTGGACCAGTTTTCCTCTTTGCAGTTCCAGCCGTTTCTTGGATGTAGTAACCTGTGCTACTCCGCGTTTAACATTTTGCAGCAGTTCAAGCTGCTTCTGATATGAGTAATCAAGTGTTTCCAATGGATCTTCCGCCCTGTCCATTATTTTGTTCATTTTTATTTTTATGACAGTCCCCATTCGATTTAATAGACGCATTTTATTAACTCCAGTTGAATTGATTCCTTCAAAGATATATAAACCATTGCTGTAACCCATCAACTTTTCTTCAAATGAAATTAAAGGTATCGGTTCCTTTTGAGATTGCATTAATTTTGTAATCTTTGTTTTAGTATATCAAGTATAACTTGATGTACTCAAGAAAATCCGACCGAACAGGCTGTCCCAAATCCAACCCCCACCATTTCATAGAATTCCAATATCCAACACTTGGACCTACATTTCTTAAAATTTTCTGATAAATCAGTGTGAACTCGCCCAAATCACTAAAAAATAAAGAATTTTTAGCCTATATAGCTATGTTTTTGGCTATATTGGACTCATTAATTCCATTCCCCAGTACTTTTTTCAAATTTTTCTTGTGTTTTTTAATAAAATTCCTTATTTTTTCAATGTTATGCACAATACACATCATAACAAACTCCACTTTTACTTTTTCTTTTCCTCTCAAAAGAAACTCTCGGAATCCCCTGTTTTGTTTCATTTGGCCAAAAACAGGTTCTACAGTGTACATCCTACTTTGATACACTTCTTTTCCTTCTTCTGATTTCAGTTTTTTCCTCATATCTTCTAACAAATAAGTACGAGGATCTCTTGAAATTGTTCTGTTTTTTGCTTTAGTGCATTTGTTTTTCATAATACATATTGAACAGTTATTACAAACATATAGTTTCAAATCTGGTCCATCATCTCTTTTTTGAATCCTTGTAAATGGCAGCATAAAACCTGCCGGGCAATAGTAACAATCCATTTGCTCATCATATTTGAACAAAGAATTTCTGAACCATTTATTCTTTCCATGTTTCTCTGTTTCGTAAAAATTATCAGGAATGTAAGCATTAATTTTTTCTTTAATTAAAAAATCAAGATTGTCATAGGAAGAATATCCTGCATCTGCCACCAATATTGTT
>JAIOQW010000257.1 GCA_021108405.1 Methanosarcinales archaeon | reverse complement strand
TAGGCTGCAAGAAGTAATAATTTTTTTCCTGCAATATAGGTATATATACGAACACGAATACGCTGCCTGAAAATCTGTGTTCATCTGTGTTCATCTGTGGTTTCATAAGATTCACCAACACGAATTGTAACGGTCTCGATTTTGAGGAGGTGAAATAATGAAACAAATGAAAGAGTTTTCATCTGCCAAAAAGGCTAATACATGGTTAAAAGAAAATCAGGACAAAGAGATAATTGACATTAAATTCAGTGCTTGGCGTTTTGCAATAATTTATGAAGAATAAATACACACATTATGTGTATCCACTTCAAAAAGAATGGTATTTTAACAGGATTTACAGGATCGACAGGATTTACAGGATGTTGACGTTGCGGTATATCCCGTCGATCCTGTCTAATAATTTTTATATTACCCTTAGATTTGAAGTGGATACCATTATGTTGTTGTGGTAAATTTACCACTACAACATTTTTTTATGGTATATCAAGTATAACTTGATATATCGAAAATGTTCACACCGTTCACATTTTCTAATCCTTCATTCCTCCAGAATGTCAGACGAAGATTCTACGAATCTTCTAATCTTCAGCTTCTTCGAAGCTTCAGTCAAGAAAATCCGAGCGTTAACGAGGATTTTGTTCATCGGTAATCGGCGTCTTGCGCTTCCAGTCAGGACTTGTTCTATAAAGTCTGCACTCCGATCGTCAAGAGTGCGCATCCCTCTGCACCGACCAAAACTTGCGGTTTATTGTCAGACACATCACTTCACCAAAAAGACCTTCGATAAATCGAAAAGCCCAAGTACCATGATCTATGTATATAACACAAGACCGGTTGATAAATCGACCAATTCGGTCAAAAGGAGGCAAACAACGTGAATAACCAAACCCATACCGAACCGCGGCTGGATGAACGCCCGTTCGGGTATATCGTCAATAGAGGACTACTACATCGAAAGAACGAAGGCAATAATGCCGTACGGTGCCTATTCGCCAGCCCGGAGTACCGGATCACGATTGAGCATGGATCAATCCGGATCGAGCAGGAAACAGACACCAGATACAAAGAACCGGGGCGAGAACTATGAAAAAGCTACTAATATCAGTCCTGATAATCGCTGTGTTGCTGGCGTCCGGTTGCATCAGCAACGAGGATGCCGCAACAGAAGAACCATCCGGGAATATAAGTCAGCCGGACACCGCCCCCCGCTCATCCCACGCGAGGTCTTCTTCGGCAATCCTGATAAGATCACACCATATCTAAGCCCGGACGGGACCCGGATCAGTTATCTTGCTCCTGTGGACGGCGTGATGAACGTCTGGGTAGGACCTGCTGATGACCCTGATTCCGCCGACCCTGTCACAAACGACACTGACCGTGGCATACGCATCTACTTCTGGGCTTACACAAACGAGCACATCCTGTATCTCCAGGACCAGGCTGGTGATGAGAACTGGCGGGTCTACAGCGTGAACCTGGAGACCGGCGAGACCACTGACTTAACCCCGCTTGAGGGCGTGCAAGCCCGCATCCAGATGGTCAGCCAGAAGTTCCCTGAAGCGATATTAATCGCCCTCAACGATCGCAATCCTGAGCTTCACGACATCTACCGTCTCAACCTCACAACTGGTGAGAAGAGTCTTGTCATGGAGAACGAGGGTTTTATTGGATTCATAACCGACGACAAGTATAACGTCCGCTTTGCGGAGCGACTCACGCCTGACGGCGGAAGCGAGATATTCCAGGCAACCGAAGATGGTGGCTGGGAGCAGTTTATGGAGATCACAATGGAGGATTTGCTCACAACAGCCATTACCGGGTTCGACAAGACAGGCATGATTCTGTACATGATCGATAGTCGCGACCGCAACACTGCTGCGTTCTTCGCGATGGACCTTGAAACTGGTGAGCAGACTTTGATCGCTGAGGATCCGCGTGCGGATACCAGTGATCTCATGATCCATCCGACTGAAAAGACAGTCCAGGCAGTTGCTTTCAATTACGAGCGCAAGCACTGGCAGATCATTGACGAGTCTATCGCTGGTGATCTCGCCTACCTGAAAACGGTAGCTGACGGCGATGTAAATGTTGTGAGCCAAACACTCGACGATGACTACTGGATGGTCGCCTACATGGTGGATGATGGTCCGGTGCAGTATTATTACTATGACCGCGAAGAAAAGAGCGTAGAGTTCCTGTTCATGCATCGTACGGCACTGGAGGGTTTGTCTCTCGCAAAGATGCATTCTGTGGTCATCAAGTCGCGTGATGGTCTGAACCTGGTCAGTTACTACCTGCTGCCAGTGGGAAGCGACAGTGATTCCAATGGGCGTCCGGATGAGCCATTGCCGATGGTGTTGATTGTCCACGGTGGACCATGGGCACGCGACTACTGGGGCTACGACTCATGGATTCAGTGGCTGGCTAACCGCGGCTATGCTGTTTTGAGTGTCAACTTCCGCGGATCCACAGGATATGGTAAAGATTTCATCAATGCTGGTAATCTGGAGTGGGGCGGTAAGATGCACGATGACCTCATCGACGCTGTCAATTGGACTGTTCAGGAAGGTATCGCGGACCCGGATCGTGTGGCGATCATGGGGGGCAGTTATGGCGGATATGCAACGCTCTGGGGCATGACGAACACGCCTGATACGTTTGCCTGCGGTGTAAACCTCGTGGGAATATCGAACCTGACCTCATTCTTTGAGACGATTCCGCCGTACTGGCAGCCACGGATCGAGTTATATGCAACACGCATAGGCGACGCCAGAACAGAAGAGGGCAGAGCGTTTCTAACGAAACGTTCGCCGCTGACCTACGTGGACCGGATCGAAAAGCCGCTCCTGGTCAGTCAGGGCGCAAATGACCCGCGTGTCAAGCAGGCAGAGTCCGACCAGATCGTCCAGGCGATGCAGGATGCAAACATTCCTGTGACATACCTACTGTACATAGACGAAGGACACGGCTTTGCCCGACCTGAGAATAATCAGTTGTTTTTCGCAGTAGCCGAAACGTTCCTCGCAGAGCATCTGGGCGGACGGTACGAGCCCATCGGTGATGATTTAGAGGGAACGAGTGTCACTGTTCCTGTCGGCGCTGAAGAGGTGCCGGGTCTCGCAGAGGCTCTTTTGGAGTAGTTATCGGTTGAGTTTGCTGCCAGGCTAACCCGGGTGCTTCTGCGTCCGGGCTTATCTGGCGGCTTAGTTGATTGGGGATGGTGTTTAACGCTTTTTTTCTCCTGGTCGGATGGCGTGAAGCGGCTATGATTATTGTATATTAGCGATGAAGTAAGTGGCGATTTTTGAATCCAATAAAAGAGCATTAGTGCTAATCTTTTCATGCTGGTATAGCATCTAAGTTACAAATTGGCTCACATTTTAATCCCTTTTACCTCTACTCCCTAAATAATTTATTAGAAATCTTATAATGATTATATTTACAGCATGTGTATATCCAAGCATGTAAATAAATTAAAATTTTATATCAGCAATATACAAACTAGGCTATCTATAGAAAGAATTAAATACTCATATGTTGTATTTGATGATTGAGATTTGTTACAGTAGAATAGCTTGATAATAATATTGTAAAGGAGAATCAACATGAAAGAAGAACAGCCATTCAACATTGATGAATGTAAAGAACTTGGAAAATTGGAAATGACAAAAGAAGTTGTAGTAACACTAATTGGGATGGGAACATTAGCTCTATTTGCGTTTGGATTTTTTTTCACTTCACTATATACACTATTTACCGGGAACGTTGGCTTTAACTTTACAAGCGGCACAATTCTTATTTCAGTAGCTCTCTTCGTTGGTACAATGGTATTGCACGAACTCATCCATGGCGCATTTATGTCAAAATACGGAGGCAATCCGAGTTATGGTGCAGGTATTGCATATTTCATTCTCCCCTATTTCTACGCCACCTCAAAAACTGTTTTTCCACGCAACCAGTATATAGTGATCGCTATTGCGCCGTTGGTTGTGATCTCACTGGTTGTAATAGGAATCATGGCTGCTTTTCCATCAATTGCACACTGGATGTTCATACCGTTTATAATGAATGCTTCAGGAGCTGTGGGCGATATGTGGGTGACACGTAACGTACTGAGATATCCGAAACATGTAATACTGGAAGATCGAAAAACCGGCTTGATAATTTATGGAAAAGAAACTGATAAACCCATGAATATCTCTACAACAGGATTTGTTTCAAGATTTTCTAAAGTATTCATACTCTGTTTCTTTGCGGCAGGATGTCTAATGGGTATAGCGCCAATACCTCTGAGTATTTTAGGAGTGGAATCTTTGACAATTGGACCCACGAATAGTATTTTCACAATTTTTGAATATCATAGCATAGGGGAAGGTTTCGGTTTCCATTTATACCCCCTGTCAATATTAGCCATAAGCGTGATTTTAGGTTTGGTTTACGCGATTATCAAATCCCCAAAAACCAAAAATGTCCAAGCAGATTGATAGGAGGCGATCAATTATGATTTCTCTGTTTATTGTATTCGGGATTGTATTCATAGTCGTGGTCTTCTGGATATGGAAGTATAAAAATTGGTATATTATAAAAAAGGTGCATTAACCATAATACTCACTGCAGTTTTATTAGCTGCGGTGTGTGCATCATTCGGATTGATACTGATTTATTCAGATCATGCCGGATACTCCACAACCGGGAGCAATCTTGGTGACATTGATTATGATGAAATAATCTCCAATGCAAAAAAAGCCGGATATAAGGTTGATGGGCCTTATTACGTCAATACAAAAGATACAATTGGTGTGCCTCTGGTAGTGGATCTTCCGTCTTCTGCAGCAGATATATTGACGCCGAAATCGGCAGGCATCTGTTATTCAATTGGTATAGTGATGATGGGGTCCCTTTTCATGCCCCTTCTTACGGTAACGATATTTTATAAGGACCGGGTAACATCGATGCCGGTAATGATCATTTCACAGCCTGTCAGCCCCGACCACGCCACCACCGGACTGCAAGTCCGGGGTATCCACGGGGCTGGAGGTTGGGTTGGTAAGTGCATATTCCATGTTGAACGATGGTGTGTATCATTTAAGTGGAGGTATTTCCAAATCTTTGCAAATCTTCTTTGCAAGGATATCGTTGATTTCAGTATGTCTTGGAACAGTGGACGTCTTTTGGTTTAATGGATTATAGTAAACGGTATGCTTTTTACCTTCCCGGAAAAACTTACAACCATACACTTCCAGATGATGAATAAGTTTCCGCCGCTTCATCAGATAGCAACCTTCATTTCTTCACGAATGAAGTCCTTGCTTGCTAATTTTTTTTCAGCTAGTTCCCTGTTGGAGAGCAAGATTAACTCTATAGCTTCACGAAGATTCTCTCTGGCTTCCTCAAGTGTTCTTCCCTGTGTATTTGCGCCAGGTAACTCTTCGACATATCCAATATACCAATCATTAGCCTTCTCAAATATTGCAGTAAATGTACTTTCCATATAAATCCTCTTTATTTTGTTATTATGTCATAATTTTTATTTAACATTTTTCATGTTTGCAATGCATCATCAATTCAATCATTTCTATTATATTTCCACATTTTATATTTATTTTCTAAAAACTCATTCAATCTAGTCCTTAATAAAATTTTGTTTCGCATAAACATAAAATTCCTGTGCTATTTTAATAATTATATGATGTTTCAGGCATCTATAATGTGATCGGTTATTCAATCCACCATATCAAACCTTATGCCTATAAAAACCTAACCCGACCTCGGATATTTTCTCACCATCCCACAGTCACGGTATACCCTGTACGAAATGTAACGAGGCCTGTATAGTGCATTACTCAATTGAATTCCTATAAAAATTTTCCTATTTACCCCCGTAGCTCCCTATAATATCAAAGTCTCCACCTTCCGCTCACCCATACCGCCAACAGTTCACTCATGCCCTACATTGGCCCGCTCATCAAACAGAGATGATTTAAGTACCCTGGAGTATCACAGGGGCTTTTTACCTGTATAAATACCGTACCCGCACCATTTCATAAAATCTTTTGGCATGGCTCTGGCATCTTTTACCATGTCATTCACCGCCTTGCGGTAGGCAGGTTTTTTTGAAAT
>JAIOQW010000224.1 GCA_021108405.1 Methanosarcinales archaeon | reverse complement strand
CAGGCTGTCCCAAAACTAAAATTCCCATGAAAAAAGAGCTCAATTAAGCCTTTAAATCAAGAACTAAGGTCAAAAATTTTAGTTTTTTGGACTTTTGGGACAGCCTGTGATGATGAATATTATTGTGCAAGAACATTAGATATAGACGTATTTACTCAAGGCAAAACTTTGGATGATACCATTAAGAACCTTAAAGAAGCAGTAGCATTACATATTGAAGATGAATCCGATTTAACCTCTTATAATACTTCATCAATTCTTTCAATGATGGATGTAGCTGTTTGAGGATCTCAACATGCCAAAGATTCTACGAATCTTTTAATCTTCAGCTTCTTCGAAGCTTCAGGCGAAGATTCTACGAATCTTCTTATCTTCAACTCCTTCGGAGTTTCCGTCAAGAAAATCCGAGCGTTAGCGAGGATTTTATTCTCTCATGACTATAATCCGAAATAATGGTAGTGTTTACAAGTACAAATTTATATAGATTAGGTCGTATATACACAACCATGGAAAAAAAGGAAATATTCAAATATATTATAAAAGAATTCCATGAAACAGCATTACCTGAACTATATAAAAGAAAGCTTCAAATACCTGATACTAAAAAGGTAATCAGCATTATAGGTTCAAGAAGGGTTGGAAAGACATTTTATTTTTATCAGTTAATAAACAACTTGATTGATAATGAAATAAATCCTGAACAGATATTATATTTAAATTTTGAAGATGACAGGGTTCTGCCTATTAGTACCGCCGAATTAAATGGCATAATAGAAGCATATTATGAACTTTATCCACAACAGATAAAAAATATGCTGTACTTTTTCTTTGATGAGATACAAAATATAGACGGCTGGGAATTATTTATCAGACGGATACATGATAGGAAAAATATAAAAATATTTGTAACAGGTTCAAGTTCGAAATTGTTGAGCAGGGAAATTGCAACAAGCTTAAGGGGGAGAACTCTTTCATACTATCTATACCCATTGAGTTTTGAAGAATTTTTAAAATTTAAGCAGATTTCACTTGTGCAAGATTTTGAATATACAAGTATGAGATTTAAAATAAAACAATTATTTAATGAGTACCTTCATATTGGTGGTTTTCCGGAAATTGCGTTAGAATCAGAAGAACTCAGGCAGCCAATTCTTCAAAACTATTTTGATATGCTGATCTACAGAGATCTTGTAGAAAGATTTTCAATCAGAAATATAACTCTTCTGAAAAACCTGGTTAAATTCTTAATTACGAATATTAGCACTACATTCAGTGTGAATTCATATTTCAAAACAATAAAGAAAGATACAGCAGTAGGAAAAGATACACTGTTAGAATATATATCATATCTTGAAGATATTAATCTGATACATCTTATTCCATTTTTTAGTTATTCATTAAAAAGACAGCAGGTAAATCCGCGTAAGGTCTACTGTGTGGATAATGGCCTGAGAAATGCCGTATCCTTCCGGTTTTCAAAAGATGAAGGGAGATTAGCTGAAAATCTGGTATTTCTGGAACTTAAAAGAAGAGACAAAGAGCTATATTACTGGAAAAACAAAGGTGAAGTTGATTTTATTGTGAAAAACGAGGATAATTCTTTGATAGCTATAAATGTTTCATATGGTGACTGGATTGATGAAAGAGAAATAAGAGCACTACTGGAATTTTCAAAGGAATTCACACCAAGGATAGGAAGACTCATTTTATTGACAAAAGATATAGAGAAAAAAGATGAAGGAATTGAATTCTTGCCTTTGTGGAAATGGTTGATAAATCAAGATCAGGTTTTATGAATTCAATAGTGCCAGATTCTTATAGATAATCTTTTTATAAATAACATCTTTACAGTAAACTTTAGTGAAGAAACATGCCAAAAAGAGAAGACATCAATAAAATCCTGATCATAGGATCAGGTCCGATTGTTATCGGACAAGCATGTGAGTTCGATTATTCAGGCACCCAGGCCTGTAAAGCTCTAAGAGAAGAAGGTTATGAGATCATTCTGGTAAATTCCAACCCGGCAACCATTATGACAGATCCTGGTATGGCAGATATAACCTATATAGAACCACTCACATTTTCAAATCTTAAAAAGATAATCAAAAAGGAAAGACCTGATGGGCTACTGCCCAATCTTGGAGGACAGACAGGGTTGAACCTCTCATCAGCTCTTTATAAAGCAGGTGTTCTTGATCAATATAATGTCACAGTGATCGGAGTCCAGCCAGATGCGATCGAGCGTGGAGAAGACCGCATTGCGTTTAAAGCTACAATGGAAAAACTTGGCATAGATATGCCAAAAAGCGAACCTGCATACACAGTAGAAGAAGCCCAAAAGATTGCCAAAAAGCTTGGATATCCTGTAGTAGTCAGACCTGCATATACAATGGGGGGTACAGGAGGGGGACTGGTATATAATCTTGAAGAACTTCGCACGATCGCATCAAGAGGTATTAATGCAAGTCTTATTAACCAGATATTGATCGAAGAGTCAGTACTCGGATGGGAAGAACTCGAACTTGAAGTGGTAAGGGATGCAAAGAACCAGTTGATCACAGTTTGTTTTATTGAGAACTGTGACCCTATGGGTGTACATACAGGTGATAGTTTTTGTGTTGCACCGATGCTTACCGTTCCTGAAGAACTGCAAAAGCGGATGCAGGACTATTCCTACAGGATAGTAGAGGGAATCGGTGTTATTGGTGGTACGAATGTCCAGTTCGCTCATGATCTGATCACTGATCGACTTGTTGTTATCGAGATCAATCCCAGGACATCCAGATCATCCGCGCTTGCTTCCAAGGCAACCGGATTTCCGATAGCAAGGATCTCAACAAAACTTGCATCAGGTATCACTATGGACGAGATCGAGTACTGGAGGGACGGTACACTTGAGAAATATACGCCAAGCGGAAATTATGTTGTTGTAAAGTTCGCACGCTGGGCATTCGAGAAGTTCAAGGGTATAGATGACATTCTCGGAACACAGATGAGAGCTGTCGGCGAGGTCATGTCCATAGGAAATACCTTTAAAGAAAGTTTCTTAAAAGCCATACGGTCTCTTGAAACAAAGCGGTACGGACTTGGCAGAGTCAAAGAGTTTGAGAGTATGTCTCTACATGATCTTACAGATACTATTGGAACACCCAGCAGCGAACGTATATTCCAGTTATATGAGGCACTTAAAAAAGGACTTCCGGTTGAGAAGGCCTATGACCGGACGCATATCGGCAGATGGTTTATTCAGCAGATGAAGGAACTTGCAGACTTTGAGAACGAAATGGAAGCATCAGCAGATCTTTCTGATAATATGCTATTACAGGCAAAAAAGCAAGGTTTTTCTGATAGATATATTGGTGATATTTTTTCAGTGTCTGAGACCGGGATACGAAATAGACGTAAAGATCTTGGTATTATTCAACACCATCAACCTGTTAATGTAAGCGGTGCAGATGGAAAATACTATTATTCTACCTATAATGGAGAAGACCGCAATGAGTCTGTTAAAGGAAGAAAGATATTGATCCTCGGTGGCGGACCAAACAGGATAGGTCAGGGAATTGAATTTGATTATACCTGCGTTCATACGGCATTTGCTCTTCGGGATGCTGGTATCAATACAATAATGGTCAACTGCAACCCTGAGACCGTTTCAACCGATTATGATACATCTGAAAAACTGTATTTTGAGCCCCTTACAGTCGAGGATGTATTGAGCATCTATGAAAAAGAGCAACCAGAAGGTGCAATCGTTCAATTCGGTGGCCAGACTCCCCTTAATATTGCCAGACAACTGCAGGATGCGGGCGTTAAGATTCTGGGAACATCTCCTGAGAGCATAGATATTGCCGAGGATAGAGAGCGGTTCAAGGATATGATGATAGAGCTCAATATCCCGCAGCCTGAGAATGATATCGCACGGTCGTTCGAGAAAGTTATAGAAAAAGGTGAAAAAATAGGTTATCCACTCATGGTAAGACCTTCCTATGTACTTGGCGGACGCGGCATGGAAGTTGTATATGATAAAGAAATGCTTATCGACTATGCAAGAATGGCAGTAGAGGTAACTCCCGAACATCCTATACTCATTGATAAATTTTTAGAAAATGCCACTGAAGTGGAAGTAGATGCAATATCAGACGGTGAGGATACTTTTGTTGCTGCGATCATGGAGCATATCGAACTTGCAGGAGTTCATTCGGGAGATAGTGCCTGCGTAATCCCTTCCAGGACCATATCTGATGAAAATACTAAGAAGATCAACGAATACACGAAAAAATTGGGAAAAGCACTAAAAGTTGTCGGACTTATGAATATACAGTATGCAATAGCCAATGGAGAAGTATATATTCTTGAAGCAAACCCGCGTGCTTCGCGTACTGTTCCGTTAGTTAGCAAAGTGACAAATATTCCACTTGCCAATATAGCTACACAGATCATCACACTTGGAAAGAAGATACCTGATTTTACTGAACTTAAAGAGTATGATCTCCCGCATGTAGCAGTGAAAGAAGCAGTATTTCCATTTAATATGTTCCCTGAGGTCGATCCGGTATTAGGACCTGAGATGCGCGCGACAGGTGAGGTTATGGGAATCGCTGATAATTTCGGGATGGCATTCTACAAAGCACAGGATGCCACAGGTATACCTCTACCGACCAAAGGCGGTGTTCTTGTAACTGTACCTGATGATGCAAGAATTGCCACATTAGATGCTGTTCGCAAACTTTCTGATCTTGGGTTTATATTATATGCAACACGTGGGACAAAGGATTATCTTGATCACGAAAAGATACCATGTGAACTGGTATTGAAACTTCATGAAGGAAGACCTAATATTGTTGATGCGATCGAGAATGAAAAAATCCAGCTTATTTTCAATATACCTATAGGACGTAAAGGAAAAGAGGACGATAGCTACATACGAAAAGCTGCTATAAAACACAGGATCCCGTACATTACTTCAGCCGAGGCTGCCGTAGCATCTGTTGAGGGTATTGAAGCTGCATTGAGGAGTGAAATAACAGTTAAGTCACTACAGGCATATAATATGGATCTGAAGTAAGATTGATAATGGTTCATTGTATATATTGAGTATGGCACTATCCTAAAAACCAGTTATTTCAATAGAGGATTATTTAAATCGATAATTGCATAGACACGGATACACCCACCTCCTACGGAGTTGAGTGCCTGCTACGCCTAAAGGGCGTGCAGGTAACACAGATTTACACGGATTTAAGGTTGTTATGGTCGATATCATAAGATTCCATTACGTTTGTGATAGAAGGTATATGATTAAAATCAAATCGGTGTTAATCCGTGTCTGAAAAATGGGGTTCATGTGAGATTATAATATAAACAAAATCACCAAATTGTTCTTACCAGTTCACTATTGGTAATCTCTTCATCTTTTGTAATGATCACTACGTCTTCAGAGTATAACTTTTTATTATAAAATAATCCCGTTGCTGCAATGATTGCATCATGGATTTCCAGTGTAATGGGAATCAAACATATCACATCAAGATCAAGAGGATGTACAATACATCTTGGATCATTAGTAATTATCCTGAAAACTTTATCCAAGGATGTAGAAAATCTTTTTTTCTCAAATAGGAATTTAATTTCTGCCAGCACGATTGTAGGGACAATGAGCTTAGAATCCTCATTAAGAAAGGCCTCTCTTGCCTTTTCTCCCAGTTTCGGGCTATTCTCTAGAAACCATACCAGACCATGAGTATCAATAATACAATATGCCATTATGTCATGTTTCTTTAAATTTTAACCGGGCAGCTTTAATCTCTTTATCCGTATGCTCGATCTTGCCATGGAAAATTCCTTCAAGCGAACTAAATGTTTCTTTTTCTGGTAGAGTTATTTCAGGTTCACTCAATATTTCATTCTTCATAAAATGTATTAATTTTGATATTTTTGGTAATAGATTTGGAGGAATTCCACGTATATCATCTAATATTTGTTCTTCATATTTTGAAATTGTTTCCATAATTCTTTTCACCCATTAGAATATTCCATCTTATTTGATATTATCTTTCTCTTATAATACTATTTTGATGTATGGAGACCGTTACATTACATGTTGGTACTATTAAAATAACCGCAGATGAACACAGAT
>JAIOQW010000214.1 GCA_021108405.1 Methanosarcinales archaeon | reverse complement strand
CAGGACATGATCACCAGCGGCACCCCATTCAGGAAATTATTAGATCAGGACTTGATAAGGAGTGAAAATTTTGTGGAGATCGGTGCTCATGATAATTTGAATTCTAAAGTTGATTATGATTATCTTATGTCAAAAAAAATATCCGTATTTACGCTTTCAGAAATTGAAACCACAGGAATTACCAGGATAATGGAGATGGCACTGGATATTGCAGGTGCAAATAATAGATCTGTGTTTATCAGCATTGATATTGATTCTGTAGCCCAGTGCTATGCACCTGCCAGCAGTGCCCCTGATGGTAGGGGCTTTAATCCGCAACAGATTCGGGAAATAGCATTTCTGGCAGGAGCTTCGAAAGCTGTGAAACTACTGGATATCGTGGAAATAAATCCCGAATTTGATGTGGATGACCGAACTGCACGACTGGGTGCATCCATTATTATCAGTTTCTTAAACGGGTACAGGACCAGAGGGAGTATGTAATGACCAGACCAATGTATTATGAAGAGAAACCTGAAGATGTGATAAGGGCATATACAGGTACCAAACTGCACTGCAGGAATTGGGATGCTGAAGCTGCCCTTAGAATGCTTATGAACAATCTTGATCCGGATGTTGCAGTGGACTCCGATGAATTAATAGTATATGGGGGCTCAGGCAGAGCTGCACGCAACTGGATCGAATACCACAGGATTGTCAGGACACTGAAAATCTTAAAAGAAGATGAGACGCTGTGTATCCAATCGGGAAAACCGGTTTATATTGCACCAACACACAAAGCAGCTCCAAGAGTGGTAATTGCAAATTCTAATATAGTCCCTCACTGGGCCACTCAGGAGAATTTTGACAGATATGACGAAATGGGATTGATCATGTACGGCCAGATGACCGCAGGCAGCTGGATCTATATAGGGACCCAGGGGATACTGCAGGGGACTTATGAGACACTGGGTGCCGCAGCAAAGACACATTTCGGATCAGATTCTCTTAAAGGTAAATTTGTATTGACCGCAGGTATGGGGGGTATGAGCGGTGCCCAGCCCATGGCTGCCACCATGAACGAGGGCGTGATCCTGGATGTGGAGGTAAGGGAGGAGCGGATCCGACGTAAAGTGGATGAAGGATACTGTGATAGGATCACAACAGATATTGATGAAGCTCTGCAATGGATCATGAATGCTAAAAATAAGGGAGTTCCTCTATCTGTGGGCCTTGTGGGAAATGCTGCAGAAGTGCATCCTGAACTGGTCAAACGTGATATTGTGCCAGATATAATTACAGATCAGACCCCTGCTCATGACCTGTCCGATTATGTGCCTATCGATGATCTTGCAGAACTTGATAAATTATGTCAGACTGACAAGGAAGAATATCATCGCAGGGCATTGAATTCCATTAAGTTGCATGTTGCGGCCATACTTGAGCTGCAAAGGCGGGGCTCAATAGTATTTGATTATGGGAATAATCTGAGATCTCAGGCAGAGCGATCCGGTGTGGATATCAGGGATGAGATGGGTAATTTCAGATACCAGGGTTTTGTGCCAAAGTATATCCGTCCATTATTCTGTATGGGCAAAGGCCCTTTCAGATGGGTGGCTCTTTCAGGGGACCCACAGGATATCGAAGCCATTGATGCAAAAGTACTTGAGTTGTTCCCTTTAGATAAGGGACTGGCCCGCTGGATCAAACTGGCTTCACAGAAGGTACCCGTATTAGGTCTGCCAGGCAGGGTATGCTGGCTGGGATATGGGGACCGGGCAAAACTGGGAGTTGAGATCAACAAAATGGTAGCTTCAAAAGAGCTCAAGGCTCCTGTGGTGATTGGAAGGGATCATCTGGACTGTGGTTCTGTGGCTTCACCCTACAGGGAAACCGAAGATATGCTGGATGGTAGTGATGCCATAGCGGATTGGCCGCTGCTTAATTTTGCTCTGAACTCCATTAACGGTGCAAGCTGGGTTAGTTTTCATCACGGAGGAGGTGTGGGAATTGGGAACTCATTGCATGCAGGATTTGTCATTGTAGCTGATGGGACCCTCAAGCGCGAAGAACAACTGAGAAAAGTATTGACCGTGGATCCAGGGATAGGAATTGCCAGGCATGTAGATGCAGGATATCAGATTGCTATGGACACTGCCAGGCAGAAATCTGTCAGAATACCTGATTAGACCATTAAATTCATTTAATCGATTCTATACCAATAATGAAAACCTTTGCAGATCTAATAATAACCGGCGCAAATGAATTATTGACACTGGCCGGACATTCATCTGAACCAAAAACAGGTAAACAGATGAAAAATCTGGATATTATTGAAAAGGGTGCTGTTGCAGTTTCAAAAGATATAATAATTGCCTGCGGTACCTGGGAAGAAGTTACAGACGAAGTATCGATAAGTTCCAATACTTTAGAGATAGATGCAACCAATAAGGTTGTGATGCCCGGTTTTATTGACTGCCACACCCATCTGGTATTTGCAGGCTCCAGGGAAGAAGAATTTGAACAGCGATTAATGGGTGCCAGCTATCTGGACATTCTTAGATCAGGAGGTGGAATACTCAACACGGTCCGGGCCACCAGGGCTGCCAGTAAGGATGAACTTATCAATAAATCATTGGGTCATCTGGACACAATGCTAGGGTTCGGGACCACTACTATCGAGGCCAAGAGCGGATATGGATTGACGATTGAGGATGAACTAAAGCAATTGCAAGTCATAAAAGAATTGAATTGCCAGCATCCCATTGATCTAATACCCACTTTTCTGGTACACACTACACCGCCTGAATTTAACACTACAGGAGAGTATATTGATTTTGTCATAAATAAAATGCTTGTGAACATACAGGGTATGGCAGAAAATTGCGACATCTTCTGTGAACATGACGTATTTGATCTTGCGCAGTCAGAGGGAGTGCTGACTGCGGCTCAGAAACTGGGCTTTAAATCCCATATCCATGCTGACCAATTAAGCGATATGGGCGGTGCACAATTGGCGGCCAGGCTGAATGCTACCTCAGCAAGCCACTTAGATTATATATCCAGCACAGGTATTGATGCGATGGCAAAAAGCGGGACCATTGCAGTGCTAATCCCGGGTGCGTCGTTCTTTTTAGATTCAGATACATATCCGCCTGCAACTGACATGATATCCAGAGGCGTGGCCGTTGCACTGGCCACAGATTTTAACCCGGGTTCATGTCCTACCGAGTCAATGCAAATCATCCTGACCCTTGCATGTATTAAATTGAAAATGTCGCCTGCGGAAGTGATTAATGCAGCTACCATAAATGCGGCCCATGCCATCAACAGGGCTGGAACCATCGGAAGTCTGGAAGTAGGAAAACAGGCTGATATATTAGTATTGGATGTCCCGAACTACCAGTCCATACCATATCATTTCGGAGTAAACACTGTTGGGACTGTCATAAAAAAAGGCAAAATAAAAGTAACAGTAATGAAAAATAACGATAAAGAGAATGTATAGCAATTAATTATTACTAACTCTAAAAGATGAGATATAATCAGTATTGATAAAATAGAAAGATGCTGTTTTAGGAATTAAAGTGTTGAGTTATGGAGAAGCTGCATAAACAAGAATATATTGAAGAATTAGTAGCGAGATTACCAAATAAAGTTCTTACTGAAGAGTTCGAGTGTTACGTTTATGGGATGGATTGGAGTCCAAGGACTGTTGAAGAAATTTATCCGCCGGATGTGGTAATCTGCCCGCAGACTACGGAAGATATAGTGATTGCCGTAAAAATAGCATACAAGTATGAAATTCCGGTCACTGTTGGTGGTGGGCTTACCGGTATGGCAGGTGGTGCGGTCCCGGTTTATGGAGGTATCTATATAGATTCTACCACCATGAATGGACTTATAGAGATAGATGTTAAAAACCAGACTGTAAGAGTACAGGCTGGAATTACGTTACAGGAAGTTAATGATTCACTCAAGAAATATGACCTGTGGCTGCCTCATCTAACGGAATCAAAATGGTCATGCACTATCGGTGCTTCTATAGCTTGTGATAATGATTCGACATTCGGTATGCGATACGGTAAAATACTCAACTGTCTTCTTTCTGCACAGGTCGTTACAGGTACGGGTGATGTATTGGAGTTAGGCCATAGAAAAGCACATTTTACATCATCAGGTTATAAGCTCAAGGATTTACTTGTGGGAAGTGAAGGTACACTCTGCGTGATTACGGAAGCAACCCTTAAAGTAGAGCCGGTACCGGATGTACGTTTAGTAGAGATGCTTCTTTTACCATCTATGCAATCTGCAGTTGATCTGTTGTCTTCACTTCTAAAGTCGGGTTTGAGTATTGAGGCTGCCCATATTAACTGTAAAAAAAGACTGAGGTTCTATACACACGCATACCGAAATAAATATGGGAAAGAGCCTGATGTACCTGACTGGGCACAGGCTCTGTTAGCAGTAACTTTTGCAGGCGATAAGGAAGTAGTATATTTTCAAAGAGAATATATGTTAAAAAAATCGAAAAAGTTCAATGCACAGGCTATAGAGGAAAGAGAAATAATAGAAGGGTGGTGGACGAGCAAGCACACACTCAGGTTTGAGCCGTTCAGGCAAAAATGGCCTGATTCGCAGAGAGAGAAAAAATTTGGTGCTGCAGACCCTGGCATACCGCCCGGAAGATTAGAGGAGTTCTATCAGAAGTTTATAGATACAGCAGAAAAATATGATCTGGATATATTGGGAATGAATGTATATCTGGAGCACCCGAATAGTCTCGGGCTCTCACTCTCATGCGCGGTATTTGTAGATTATAGGGTACAGGAAGAAGTAAATAGATTCAGAAAATATTTTAAGGAATTGACAAAAACTGCTATTGAGTTTGAGGGTACTATGAGCACTTATATGGGTGATACGAACCTGAAAGTGCAAAATTTAGAATATGAGCACGGAAAAAGCACGGAATATATGAAGAAAATAAAACAGATATTTGATCCTAAAAGTATTATGAATCCTGGAAAGAAATTCACAAAAAAAATGAGTATAGGAGAAGGTAGTATTGCTTCTTGAGGGTCTTGAAAAGTTTCGTAAGGATATAGAGACTTGTTTTGGTACTTCGTGTAATTTTTGTGAGAAAGTGTGCCCGGTATATCAAATACAAAAAAGAAAGACCCTGACTGCCAGGGGACGAAATAGAATAATAATTGGAATTCTATATGACAAGCTCCGGCCATCTACTGCAATGACCCAAACTGTCTATCAATGTACTATGTGCGGGGCCTGTGAAAGATGGTGTGCACTGCCAGATACCGCAATCTTCTGCAATTTTCGAGAATATCTTGTCAACAATGGTTTTGAGAACGATTTTCACAAGAAGAACTATGAGAATATCATACGGTATGGCAACCCCTATGGTGATAAGAATAAATATGCATGGTTACAAGGCCAGAAAAGTAATGAAGATAGCAACACATTATTCTTTGCTGGCTGTACATATCCTTTGAAGTCCCCGGATGTCTTGAAATTAATAATTAAACTTCTGGGAACTGATTTGAAAATGATGCCAAACGAGCCTTGTTGTGGCTCTTATTTCCTAAGAACCGGCTACAAGAGTATACAAATGCAGTTATCGGAAGAGCTGCTGAATTATTTAGAGAAAGAAAACATCAAAGAGATAATCACTGCATGCCCGGGCTGTTATTCCACAATTAAAGGTTCTATTGATAATAGCAAATTAAGCTCAAAGGTGCAAGTTATCCATGCAACAGAAAGAATAGCAGAAAAATTAGAGGAATTAACAGGAAAGAGAAATAAAAAAGATAAATTATTAACAAAAGTCACATACCATGATCCCTGTCATTTAGGACGGTTGGGTGGTATTTTTGAATCACCACGAAAGATATTAAAATGTTGTTGTGAAGAAGTAATTGAGATGGAACATAACAGGTACGATGCTAATTGCTGTGGCGTTGGTGGAGGTGTAAGGGCATCATTTCAAAGTCTTTCTGAAGATATTGGAAAAAAAAGGATTGAGGAAGCCAGGAATACCGGTGCTGATATTTTAACTACTGCATGTCCTTTCTGCGAGTTACAGTTCAGATCTATTGGCGGTATGGAAGTGAGAAACGTGTTTGAATTATTATACAGGTATGTAATGAATGATGAATGAGCAAGAGAATGTCCGGATATTGAAGCAACACTTTGAGGCCTT
>JAIOQW010000133.1 GCA_021108405.1 Methanosarcinales archaeon | reverse complement strand
GGCAACAAAAAACGATAGTGGATGGGCTTGTTTTTTGGGATCTTTCAAAGTCAGGTATTAGAAAATATTTACTATAATTTATTTGATGAATTGGAATCAGATGATATTAATAAGGAAATTTTATCAATAATGACATTAAATTTTTCTAATTGTAAAATGTCAACATTTTTTGATGGTTTAATAATAAATTTATTAAAGACAAAAGTTGATTATCCAATAGATTTTCAATTTCCATTTATTGATGATAATTTTCAATTGAAAGATAAGATTGAAAACAAAATAACTGAAAGAAGTGATATTTTATCCTTTTCTAATTTGATATTCGAAGATGTTTTTCATTACATAAAAAATCGAAAAATTGAAGATGAATCTATATTTTTTAGACATATTGCGACACAATTCACTTTTGATTTTTATAAGCATCCCCAAGATGCCCGGGATTTAAGCGTTAGCGAAATCCGAGGTCCGTGACCTATTCAGTTCTTATCTTGATCTGTATTTTAGTAGCCAAAGAACAGAAGGCCAGATAATCTTTCATGCTATATTAAAGGATGTCCCCTTGGTGTACCTGTAGAAGAAATGCATCTGATTCCAGTAAGATTGAGCCTCTATGAACCAGACGACTGCACAATCAGAAACCAGCAAGAGCTACTGGATAAACGAATCAAAGGCATAAGCAATGAAACACATAACCAGGGTCCTCTACTCACCCAGGCAGATATCGCAATCCTTCTGGGAGAGAGCACAAAGACCATTGCACGGCATATAGCAGAACTGGAAAAGAAAGACATATTGATACCAACAAGAGGAAAATGGAAAGACATTGGACCTGGAGTAAGTCATAAGAAACGGATACTTGAGTTCTACCTTAAAGGTGATGAATACACAGACATAGAAAGGAAAACCAAACATTCTGGCGAGGCTATCATGCGATATGTGAAGGACTTTGCCAGGATAATGGTGTTGATAGAAGAAAGTTTCAACGATACAGAACTGAGGATCATAACTGGACTTTCGGAAAAGACAATTTGGGAATATAAGGACCTTATTGAAATATATTCCACTGAAGATTATCAGGATCGTAGGGATCAACTTCATGGAATGTTCCAAAAAAAAATAATTCAACCAAAACCAGGGGAAACTCAAATAGACAATCCAGGGGGGTGGAATTGTTGAAAGTTCCTGCTATGATCGAAACTAAAGTTACTAATTCTTTAAAAGGTTCGGTCCTTAATCTGATTCAGAAGGATTATCAATTTATTGCTGGTTGAAAATTCCCATTGAAAATTGACCCCCCTATTTACAAAAATACCCCTGTTTTATTACAGGAGGTTTTGGAGGTGGGGGGAATCCTATAAGGCAATGTGTGAAATGGGAAGTATACCGCATATTTTTTAGGACTTTATTATCGATAAGGCGAATATCTATGGGAAAGAAAGTTTTATAACTGATTGCTTCCCTTTGACTTATGATGAGTGGGAGGAACGTTTCGAGCGCCCTGGTCTTGAATCCATTTGAACACCCTAGGGTTTGGCGGCAAAAGATCATTGACAATGTAAAGCTCACACCTAGAATTAGGTTCAACGGCAAGGGATTCATTTGTGCGCTCATCAACTCCCGTTGCCCTGTAGGCTGTGAGCATTGTATGTTTTTTTCAAATATGTCTGAGGATAAGAACTCAGTTAACACGATGACTGTGCACAGGCTTACTAGCTTGATGAAGCTTGTTCGTGACTCAAATACTGGCTATCTATTAGTGTCTGGAGGCGGAGAGTGTTTTCTTGAACCGGATTTGATGTGCCGTATAATAGAGGATACGAACGCTGACGTTACGTGGATGGTTACTGGTGCTCATTGGGTGAGGGATAAAGAGCAGACAAGGGAAGTAGTCCGCAAGATGTATGATGCATTCCTAAGAGGTAAGCACAAAGACTATGGCAGAAAAATTTGCATAAGGGTAAGCCTCGACTCAGATCATGTTGAAAGAATCGCTCGGCCCAATCAGAACCCACTGCAATATGTTGTGGACCTAGTTAGGATATTTGAAATTGAATACGCACATGAAGATAGTTTTGTTCTGATGATTCACTCGCTGGTGGGTGAAGAAGCGTTGGTGAACGACCTATGCAAGGCGATTTCGGGGGAAAAGCTAGCTCGTCACGATCCATTACATGATAAGGTAAAGGTTACCGAATCCGCCCTTACCGTCAAGCTAGAATCTGGCTATGAGTTTGAAGTCACGTTCGCAAAGCTACTCCTATCGGATTTGGCAGCAGACTTGCGCGACAAAGAAACTCTGAAGGAGAGAATCGAGGTGTTTGAGAAGGACGCTTTCCGCAATGAGCGAGGAAAGCCTGCAATCAAATACAATGCTGATGGCAGAATCGGGCCCAATATGTTGGTCGTTTACAACGGCAGAGTCGCGGGTGGTTGGCAATCTGAAATGCCAGATGTTCTAATTAACCTTGATTTTGATGATTTCCAGAGCATCATGCAAAAGACCTTGTCCGATCCCGGCGTCCTTGGCACAATTGAAAACGGTCTAGCGTACCGTTTTGACATCATACAAGAAGTGTGTCCAAAAGCTGTCTTCAGATCCAAGGCCGTAAATGTTCGTGACTATACTAGCCCGGTTTTGTTGGAAGAAGATAAGATCAAGCTTTATTACAGCATCCGAGTTCTTCAGGATTTTGTTGCACAATTCCGTATCAAGGAGAATGAATTGGAAGGCTGGCCTGATGAAGTCCGGCTCCTGGTAAGCGTGACCAAGTATGAATTACAGGCCCTGTATCACAATGCTAGGTACGACATAATACAGCAATTCATTGAAAGTTCTCATTGTTTTGATGAATTCGTTCGATGTGTGAAACAGTATGCCCGAGAGAGGGACCCCCAGACAATACTTGAATTCTTTGAGTCGAATCCAGGTATTAGCAAGAGAACCGTAGACAAGTGGCGCTTGTTGCTTAAGCGAATTGTTAATGGCTGGTATGATCTCTTTACATTTAATGAAGAAGAATTGGGGGCTATCGAAGAGATTGAGAGTATACTGGGTGAAAGGATATTAGCTGGAAAGAGAATTTATGAGGGATTGTCTTTCCTATAGGTCGCGGACGGGGTACACGGCGAGAAAAACCTCATGGAGCCCACAGGGAGCTCCGCTGTCCCGTCTTTCAGTATCCCTCCTTACTCACAACTACCGGTCGGGGTGAGCGCTTACTGGGTTATCGGATAGGCTCTATCCATGTCGGCTAATGTATTAGGCTAGACCGTTCTCCTTGATTTCTTGTGTTATCGCTTGGATCATCTCTTTGTAAGAACACATGGGGAATTCTAAGTCACTTGATTCAGGAATGTTTTCTACTCTTCTCCCCATTTTGCCTCCATCATTCGGTTCAATGGCCTTCCCAAATGGTTTCAAGATATCCGATGCTATTTCATACATAGACTTTAGTTCTGGGACTGCGACAGCTATTGTTCTGTTTTCGATTTTCTTCTCTAACAACACTTGAATTGTTGCTGAAACGTGCCGCAAATAAGTTGGCGGGAACTTCCAGGCATTGTCATAAGAAATAGGCTTTCCTTCTCTAAGTGTTCTAATTATTCTGTTGAAGGGTCGATCATTATGCGTATTTGTACTGTATCCGAACGTTACAGATAGTCTCAGTATATTGTATCCCATTCGTGCATTCTTCGCGTGTCCTTCGCCTATTAGTTTCGTTTTTCCATATTGTGTCACTGGTTCTATTGCCCCTAATGATGAGATATATATTATCTTCGCATTATTCATGTTTGCTGCTTCCACTACATTTTCTGTTCCGCTTGCATTGGTTGCGGTTGCTTTATGTGGGTTTTTTTCACAGCGTCCCCTACTTGGGATTGCAGCGGCATGGATTATGAGATCCGGATTTGCGTCTGATATGGTCTCAAGAACAGTTTTCCTATCAGTAATGTCTAATTGTCGCAGGTCCGTAAAGAACTTGTTTCTTTGAAAGGTGCCTGTTACGTCGTGGTGTCCACGCAAATCCTCGAATATCCTTGCGCCTACATATCCACTAGCTCCAGTAATCAAGATCTTCATTGTGAAACACCTACTCGTCCCGCGTGGCCGACCGCATTATGGTTCAGCGAGGTCGATGATGACCGGGGCATGGTCGCTGGGTTTTCCCAATCTGCCTGCAGGCCGGCGCTCCTCTCGGTCGACCCACATCCGCTCCACCAGATCCACCACCGCCCCGTCGCCGAGAGCGAGGTCAAAGCGGAGGCCCTCGTCAAGGTCGAAGGCATCCCGTTGGTATGGCCACCACGTGTGAATGCCTGGCTCTTCGGTGGTCGTCCGCAAGAGGTCCCACAGCCGTTTTCCCTGCAGGTCCTTAAGCCACGCCCGCTCTTCGTTCGTGCAGTGAATGCGGTCCTGAAGCCCTTCAGGATCCCAAACGTCGCGGTCGTCCGGAGCGACGTTGAAATCCCCCACAACAAGGAGAGGAGGCGTCTCCGGCAGGCTCTGTAGCCATTTCCCCAGTGCCGCCATCCAGCGCCGCTTGAGTTCGAACTGATCACTGTCTCTCCCCACGCCGTTAATCACGTATACGTTCACCAGCTGCAGTTTCCCCACGCATGCCGATACGACCCGTGCCTCATCGGGCACGGGG
The DNA here is from genome assembly GCA_021108405.1 of Methanosarcinales archaeon. Lineage (GTDB taxonomy): Archaea > Halobacteriota > Methanosarcinia > Methanosarcinales > Methanocomedenaceae > Methanomarinus. The sequence goes on along the minus strand of JAIOQW010000133.1, from coordinate 1,575 downwards.
TCACCGGGGAAGCCCCGCCGCACCTCTGTAGGTACACCGGGTCCGCTCGCCACGCCGACAACTTCATGGGAGGGGGAGTCCGCGTCGAAGGCCCAGAGGTCACACCGCCGAGCAGGGTCGTGAACAAGGATCGCCACGCCATTGTAGTTGCGTTGGCCGTGCAGGATCGCACGGTATCCAGCGGCGCCTAACTGCGTGAAAGGGAAGCCGCCGTTGTCGGGGACCTTCGTCTCTTGTAGGCACACCACATCGGGCTCGTGGCGACGCAGGAGCGCCAAGAGCCGGGCCAGGCGGGCGCGCACTGAATTCACGTTCCACGAGATGACGCGCATGAGGGTAAATGGAGCTCATCGTTATTGAAGGTGATGGACCATAGAAAAACGGGACTAGTGTCTCAACAATTTAGTTTCGGAACACAATACTAACCTATGAGCACCATGACATCTTCATGATAAAAATAAACCTTAAAGAGAAGGAAGTAAAGTCCCTCAAAGACTTCGTGAAAAAGGGACGAAAAAGTGCAAGAGAGCTAACCAGAACACGTATCCTGCTTCTATCAAATCAGCAAAAGGGGGACACAAAAATAGCAGAAACATTAGATGTTGGCAGGAACACTGTTTGGAGAACCAGGAAGAAATACCGCGAAGAAGGTCTCCAAAGCGCCCTGGTGGAGAAACCAAGATCCGGTCAACCCAAAAAGTATACAGATAAGCATGAGGCAGAAGTTATAGCGCAGGCATGCACCGAATCACCTGATGGGTGCAAGAGATGGACACTTACATTATTAACTGAAGAAATGCGGAAGAAGGATGGGTTGGAAACAATAAACAGGGAGAGTATCAGGCTTATTTTAAAAAAAGCAAAACTAAACCCTGGTTAAGGCGGATGTGGTGCATCCAGACGATTGACGCTGAATATAGAGAACGGATGAACGGTACGGCAAACATATTCATGGCAGTAGAGTTCAAAGCAGGAAAACGGGTGACTCTGGTCACCAAAAGAAGAAACATGGTGGATTTTGCACAATTCGTGAAGATGCTCGTTGATGAAGAATACCCGGACGTCGAAATCATCAGGCTGGTTATGGATAATCTCAATACTCACAAAGAAAAGTCATTTTACGAGGCATTCAGCGAAGATGAGGCAGAAAGAATTCTGAATAAGATAGAATTTCATTATACGCCAAAGCATGCAAGTTGCTTAATGCCGCCGAAATTGAGATCAATGTGATGGACATCGAGTGTACCGACAGGCGGATCGGGGAGAGGGAAATACTGGCAGACGAAGTGGCAGCATGGATTTAGAGAAGGAATGACAATGAGAAGAAAATTATCTGGAAATTTACGAGTGGGAATGCTGACGAGAAATTGTCAAAGTATTATGTTCCACAATTAAATTGTCGTGACACTAGTATATACATCATTCTCCAAATTTTTTAGATTATCCGGATTATTCATCTTTCTTTCAACCGTATGTGTCGTGGACGTTCTATAGATATCGTGGGAAAAAAAGTAAGTGAAGTCATAGATGACCTGCAAAGGCAAGTTATTGATGCTGATGTAGAAGTTGAGTTCA
>JAIOQW010000106.1 GCA_021108405.1 Methanosarcinales archaeon | reverse complement strand
GGCACTGGCAAAGATATTCGAAGATTTTCGCAACAACTGGAAGAAGATATATGAAGAACTGGAGAAGCTGCGGGAGCGCATCATCAACGCCAGTAAGGAACCCACCTATGGTCTTCACCGGAAGAAACAAATGCCACTGTTTAGAATTTTTGTGCGGGAGATATTTGGTAAAGGCGTGGCAGCAACGGTAACGGAGCCGTTCCAGGTCGCAGAGGAGCCCGCTTCCTATGGTTTGAGCAACGAAGACAAGATCAGCCTTCTGGTTAACCTGACACAGAAAACTTTTTTGGTGATGGAGCGAGAATTGAGGCTTACTGGATTCTGGGAGAGCATTCCTGCCCGCAATAAATTGAAAGCAGAGCTTCAGAAAACACTGCTTTCACATGAGTTTACGGATCTTCCCGGTGTCGTGGAAAAACGCGCCCATATCATCAGCCGGATCATGGAGATCGCCGAGAAAAACAACGACATAATTCTCTATGCGGAGTAATTACTATGGAGCTGACCTATATAATTCAAAGATCAGCCATGCGGCGCAAGTTGACCATCACTGTCGAACGAGATCGTAGTGTAGTGGTACATGCGCCGGAAGGAACATCTGATGAAAAGATACGGCAGGTGGTGGAATCAAAGCGTCAATGGATATATGAAAAAATCGGGCATCCACAGAAATACCAGGACCTGCCTCATGCACCCGGGAAGGAACTGGTCAGTGGTGAGTCTGCGCTTTATCTGGGCCGTCAATACCGTATCGAGATGGTCAAAACAGGTTTATCCGAGATTCAGTTCGCTCAGCGTTTCTTTATTCCGGCTGCACATGGAAAGAAGCAGGCAGATGCCTTGCGGGAATGGTATATCAGCAAGGCTAAAGAAAAGATCGTCCCACGGGTCAGGCATCACGCTCGCGAACTCGGAGTCAATTTTGCTGATGTCAGGATTGTGGATAACCGGTATCGTTGGGGATCCTGTACTGTGAATAACAACGTCAATTTCAACTGGCGGCTGATAAAGGCGCCGATGTTTGTTATCGATTATATCATCGTTCATGAACTTGCACACCTAATTGAGACCAACCACACGCCTAAATTTATGAATATTGTCCGTGCACAATCTCCGACAATGGAAAAAGCCAGGGACTGGCTGAAGGAGAATGGACAACTACTGGAACAGGCGATATGAAAGGAAACGATCATCAATTCGGTTCATTTATGGATGAAACCCGAATATTTTTCCAGTTTGTCAATTGAAATAATGTTATTGACTACTTCAGCCAGACTTAAATCGTTTGACCACAGTGCCACTGACCTCTCATCAAGTGAACCTAAAAATATGACTTTTGAATCAGCGAATAGAAAAATTCCCTTTCCCTCAATTTTATGTGAAGATTCCCATACTATAAAATTATTGAAATGTGGATTGACTTTATTTTCAGGAGATTTTTTATAAACAGCAAATACTTTACAGCCCCTATTTTTCGCTTTTTGGAGCAGTGCATCTATATGTACAAGATTATTATCAATATTCAGCAACAAACAGAAAATCTCCTCGTTGGATAAATTGAGTACCTCTTCAAACTTTCTTAGTACATTGTCACTTCCTTTAATACTCCATATCTCAGATTTTCCAACAGCAGTATCTTCACTAAATAAGGACTGCAATGTTTCGTTTATCAATTTTGAAGCATCGCAAAGAACATGGGTCTGCTTTTTAAGGGCAATTTCAGAAGCAAAAGACGGCTCAACGGGTCTGTATTTTTTCGGCCTTCCTTCTTTGACAATCACCCATCCTTTGTCGACCAGGGAAATAAGGGTCGTATAGACCTTAGAGTAAGGGATTCCACTCAACTCACTTGCTTCTTTTGCAGATAAATGACCATGCTCCACAAGTTTCATGTACGCTTTGCTTTCATACTCTGTAAGGCCCATTTGTTTAAGTGCATCTAATAGATTCATTTCACCATTTCCAGAGTTTATTTGTCAGAAAATTTATTTAAATGTTTGATGAATATTATTTACTACCTTAGGTGGTAAATAACTATGTATAATGGAAAATGGTATAGAATTAAAAACAAGAGAATTGCAATCTTTTTCCTGACTCTTGTATTAATTATTGTTTTTGCAATTCCAGTACACGGTGCGGATGTACATATAATCAAAAAGGAACTAAATCCTGTGCCTGTAGAACCTGGAGAGGATATGGTCCTGGAAGTTTATTGACAATGAAAAGGAAAAAATTAGTATATGTAGGAATAGCGCTATCACTGCTTATTGGCCATTATTTGGGTAGTTCAATATCCATGTTTCATGAAATTAGAGATGTTCCAATGGCAAAACAAGAATACTCAGCAGACGAAAGTTCAGTAACTTATGTAGGTCATGCTACAGCACTGATCCATCTTAATAATTTGAATCTTCTTACTGATCCTGTTTACAGTGAAACTGTTTGTTTTATCATAAAAAGGCATGTGTTGCCAGGAATAAGATTTGAAGATTTGCCTGTTATTGATGCAATCCTGATTTCTCACGAACATTGGGATCACTTGGATAAAGCCACGTTAAAAAGATTCGATAAGAAGACTCCAATTATAATTTCAAAAGGACTTGAAAAAAAACTAGAAAGCATGGGATTTACTGATGTCAGAGGCTTAGATTATGAAGAACATACAACTCTGGGAAACGTAAGAATTACAGCTTATCCTGTTGCACACAGAGTTTCAAAAAGTTCAAGTTATCTCATCGAAGGTGACAAGACTATTTATTTTGTAGGAGACAGCGGATTAACAGATAAATTCCGATTTATTGGAGACAATTATGATGTGGATGCTACTCTTCTTCCTATTGGTGCTTACAGGCCAAGGTTATGGTTTATTCCTGGTTTATCAGTAGCAATGAGAACTCAGCACATGCATCCTGAAGACATACCTTCTGCGATTGAAATGATAAACCCGGATATGATGATTCCAATGCATTATGGCGTGTTCAAACTTACATACGAACCAGTTGATGAACCGCTTGCAATATTCGAAGAAGTTGTAAGAAAAAATGATCTCAAATCAAAAGTTAGGGTATTAGAACCTGGAGAAAAATATTCAATTAGAGGCGAAAAAGGATGAAAATCATTAATGGATTATTATCTTTATTATTATTATGCATGGTGTTTTTAATCATGTTTAATAGTTTGACTCAAGCCAGGATTTACGATCCTCCATCAAATGCAAATTTAGAGATTCTATCAGCAGAAATAAGTCCTCAACCAGCAAGACCCGGTCAGGATATGTTCATAAAAATTAATATTGAGAATTACGGGCAAAGCCCTGCCGAAGATGTTGTTGTAGAGCTGGAGGAAAACTTTCCATTCCATTTCAAGTACAGCAACGCTGAATATGGCGTTTCAAAGCATTATACAAACACATCAATAACAATATCTAAGATATCTGCATACAGCAGTTATGAAGTATTCTACTACTTTACAGTTGACTCATTGGCAAAAACGGGAGAATATGATCTGTCCTTTAAAATTTCAAGTACAAAGGGAGGAACAGTTGGATCTATAAGAGATATTATAATTAACGTTGAAGGAAAACCGGATATTAGTATTACAGATTTTTCTCTGTCTCCGGAAGTTATAAGTCCAGGTGATGAATTCACTCTTAAAGCAAACGTAACAAGTGTGGGGACAGGAAATGCCAAGAACATAAGAGTGAACTTAATTCTTGATGATCTTCCCGAAATTGTTCCTTTAGACGGGAGCAGCAAATTCATTCAAGAACTTAAATCCGGAACTGCAAAAATTGTATCTTTTCGTTTAAAGCTTAGCAAAGACGCTGATCCATCCTCTTACAATATTCCAATTCAACTTTCTGGCATTGATGAAACTGAAAACATAAGCATAACGCAAACTGAAACAATTGGTATTGATGTTCATGGCAATGCAAAACTCAGCATCGCCAACGTAAAACCAGATCCTCTTAAAATAATTCATGGCAACGACTTCGCTTTGATGATAAAGATTGAAAATTCTGGAAAAGGAGATGCAAAATCAGTAAAAGCAAGCATTGATGCTCCTTTGCAAGGCAATAAAGAAGCGTTCTTAGGAAAAATTGAGCCTGATGAAGATTCTCCGGCAGTATTTATTTTACACGCAGACAAATCCGGAACTTTTGAATACAACTTAACAATAGAATATGTAGATGATTATGGCCTTCATACTGTCCAGGAAGAATTGAAACTGATTATCTATCCAAAGAGCCAAGGATCAACAGGTCTGATAATGATTGCAATAATTGTTCTTGTTGGGCTTGGGACATACTGGTTCTTTGTGAGAAGAATAAAAGAGGAGTGAGAATGGGTGCTGTTTTATTCCTGGCGTTAAAGGATATTTTTAAAAATAAGAAGATCTTGCTGATGATAATTCTTGTTATTGGCATGGGTGTAGCTGCTTCTCTTACTTTCAGCGGTTTATTCCACGGGTTTACAGAATATTTCAATTCCGTTACTGTTGATGTCATAACTGGACATCTAACAATTTCTCCGGAAGATGATGACGAATATCTTAGCAATGTGAGAAACATCGAAAGAAAATTAGAATTGTTGCCAGAAGTTATAGGGGTCTCTCCTAGATTAAATGCTAATGCCATAGCTCTCAGAAAGACTAAAGAGTCTCAGGTAAGAATCATAGGCTTGTCTCCGTCAAAAGAAATCAAGGCTACAAGAATTGCAGAACAAGTAAGCAAAGGGGAGTTTCTAAGCGACAATGACAATGAAATTCTTTTAGGCAGTGAACTGGCAGACAACCTTAATGCAGATGTGGGCAAGACCATTCAGCTGACTTTTAGAAATGGTAATCTAGAAGAATACAAAGTTAAAGGATTTTTAGATACAGGTGCCAGAAGCGGCGATGAAGTTTCAGTGTACATGAGCAATAAAGAGTTAGAGAGAATTTTAGATGTTGAAGATTCAGCCAGTCAAATTATCATAAGACTTAGCAATATAGATTTAGTGGAAAAAGCCAAACTTAATATTTTGCAGCAAGGAATTGATGGTGAAGTAAGAACATGGAAAGAACTTTCAAGTTATGTTGAGGGGATAACAAGAAACTTTAATTTTATTTTTGGTTTTATTAACCTTATAAGCCTTGTTGCTTCTGCCGTAGCTGTAGCTGTTGTTATGTTCATTAATGTTGAAAACAAGATTAGGGAAATAGGAATACTTAAAGCAATCGGAGGAAGAAATTCTTTTATAATGAAAGTCTTTTTGACAGAAGTTCTGCTTTACGCAGTTTTTGGAGTCATTATGGGCAATGTGCTTGGATTTCTGATTACAGCGTATTTCCAGGCATTCCCATCTATGCAATTTGTTACAGCGGGCAGTGGCAGCATAGCAATAGTTCCAATAATTCATCTGAGTGACATGATAAGAACATCTGTAACAGTTTTCATTGTCACCATCATAGCTGGAATCTATCCTATAAGGATGGCCACCAGGCTTGACATAATAAAAGCAATACGGAAGGGTTAAAAAATGACTGAAAGCATCATAATCACAAAAGACCTGAAAAAGGATTATTTGATGGGACAAGTTAAAGTTCCGGCATTGAAAGGTGTGAATATAAATATCAAAAAGGGAGAATTCGTTGCTATCATGGGATCAAGCGGTTCTGGCAAAACAACCTTAATAGAAATAATCGGAACATTGCTCAATCTATCTGACGGAAAAGTTATCATAAGCAATAATGACGTTTCCACAATGAATGAAAACCACAAAGCTGATTTCAGATTAAATAATATAGGCTTTATTTTTCAGTTTTTCAATTTGTTTTCAGAATTAACAGCCCTTGAAAATGTTATGCTCCCTAAACTCATGAAGGGATTTTCCAAAGGACAGTGCAAAAAAAGAGCTGTTAAACTGCTTGACCTTGTCGGTCTCGATAATAGAATGAATCATAAATCTTCCACTTTGTCCGGAGGTCAGCAGCAAAGAGTAGCAATTGCAAGAGCTCTGATGAACAATCCTCCAATATTGTTGGCAGACGAACCTACAGGAAATTTAGACAGCAAGAGAGCAGAAGAGATCATACAGCTTCTAAGAAAATTGAATAAAGAAGGGCAGACTATTGTGATGATTACTCATGAATTACATATAGGGAAAAAAGCAGATAGAATAATCCGGTTGAAAGATGGATTAATTGAAAAATAGTCTAATATATTCTATACAGGCAATATTCTATTGCTTCATAA
>JAIOQW010000343.1 GCA_021108405.1 Methanosarcinales archaeon | reverse complement strand
GTTTGAGAGTGTGGATGTGAATGGTTCTTGTATTGACCGGGTGCGGATGGGGTATAGGGGCTTGTGGAATGATGGTCGGGAGTAGGATAGGTGAATATCATCGAATGAATATTTGCTATATCATAAGTTTCCCGCCTAAAAAATAAAACCGGAATCGAATGGCTGCATGGCCCCAAAATTTCTATTATTTATTGGTCGTAACAGCGATATATCGTTAATATTTTTACAATCTCTGATTAAGCTGTCAAAGGTACTGTCATGGATTACGCATATTTTGATTAACAATCCAGGTGTTGGAAAACCCTTGAAATATGAACTTGCTGGTTTAATGAGTATTAGAGTCACAAAATCCAGATTAATTTTTGAAATTAGGGGCGATACAATCGTCCTTCATAAATTTGAACACAGGAAAAGTGTATATAAATAATATACGTTTCAGGACTTGATTTCTATGTATAATCCTCACGGTGGAAAACTAATAAGTAGAATCATAGATGATGAAAAAAATCAAGCCTACTCACAGGACGTTTCAAACCTAAAGACAATTTCGATCAATAATAAGATAAAAAGTGACATTATCAACATTGCTAATGGTGTGTTCAGTCCTCTCGAAGGTTTTCTCCGGGAAGAAGATTATTTGAACGTACTGCAAAATATGCGGTTGTCTAATGATATACCATGGACAATCCCAATCGTTCTTGATGCCGGTTCAGAACAATTGGAACATATAGAAGAAGGGGATAGCATTGCACTCACTGATTCAAGTAGCATCATAGCTACTATGGAATTAGAAGATATATATTCCTTTGATAAATCCGAAATGGCACAGAAAGTATTCGGAACCACTGATAAAAAACATCCTGGTGTGAATAAAGTCTATTCTATGAAAGAGAATATACTTGGCGGAAAAATAACGCTTATAAATAAACCTGAAACACCGTTTGACAAATATTTTTCAACTCCTTATGAAACAAGACATATTTTTTCAAAGAAAGGCTGGGATAGTGTTGTAGGTTTCCAGACAAGAAATGTACCGCATATTGGCCATGAATATTTACAAAAAACATCTCTTTCGCTTGTGGATGGTGTTTTTATAAATCCGGTAATAGGTAAAAAGAAAACCGGTGATTTCAAAGATGCTATTATCTTAGATTCATATGAAGCTCTACTTAAGAACTATTTTCCTGAGGATCGGGCTATGATGAGCATTTTCCAGACCGAAATGCATTATGCAGGTCCCAGGGAAGCTATATTTCATGCTATTGTCAGAAAGAATTTCGGGTGTACACATTTTATTGTCGGCAGGGACCATGCAGGTGTTGGCGATTATTATTCTCCGTATGCTGCACAGGAAATATTTAATGAATTCGATGATCTGGAGATTCAGCCGATTTTCTTTAAATCCTTTTTCTTTTGTAAGAAATGCAACAGCATAGCAAATGATAAGACCTGTCCACATGATGAATCCCAGCATATCAATTTTAGTGGAACTGAAATACGCAATGCTATTATCAATGGTGAAAAACCATCCAGTGCAGTAATGCGACCGGAAGTTGCGGAAACGATAATAAAATATGATAATCCGTTTGTTGATTAATATGTTACCATTATCCAGTACAAAAACAAAAGGTCTGATTATCCATCACTGGGATACGGATGGTATCTGTTCGGCTGCTATTATACTTGAATATACTGGCAAAGAAATTGATACCTTTATTCCGCAAATAGGAAATTATTATCTAACAGATGATGAGATTCTTAAAATAAGCCACATGGGTTATGATTGGATCATCATTGCAGATATGGCGATTCCTAAAGATAATGTACTGCAAATAAAGGCAGAATCCGGAGCAGATATTTATATTTTTGATCACCATCTCCAGGATATCATAGAAGAGGTTAATCATTATAATCCGGTTAGTATGGGTGAACCTGTTGAGAAATATCCGTCATGTACATGGGTATTGAGCAAATACCTAAACCGTAAGATTGATCTGCTTTCGATTCTGGGAGCTGTAGGTGACAATGAGATCAAGATCAGGGATAATCGATATATTTTCAGTGCGATCGAAAAAGTCATGGATAACCTAAATATTACTTTTGAAGATCTGTTAACAATTGTTGAATTGATTGATTCTAATTACAAGACCAACAGTAGAAAAACGGCTATAAGTGCAGTATCTTTTATCAGGAAAAACAGGTTAACTCCCGGATCTATCCTTAACAACAATGAATGGCACCAAAATCTAGAGAAACTAAATAAAGAGATTGCATACCAGAGTAATATGCCGGTGTTATCAATTGGTGATATAGCTATCCAGGATATACGTACACAATACAACATCATTTCCACTTTAACAAGACAATTGGCATGGAATTACACATCAAAAGTTTCCATAGTGAAAAACAAAGGATATTTTAAAAAAGACGATCAAATTTATATCCGCACCGGCAGTCCTGATGTTATCCTCAAGCCAATCATCAATTATGCTATAGATAAAGGTTATTCTGCTGGTGGAAAAAGAGAGGTTGTAGGAATAGTCCTTCCAAAAGAAGATACTGATAATTTTATTAATGAAGTTATAGAGAGATTACAATAAGAATATTTGTGAATATTATGAAGCATAGAAAATCAAATAATGGTTTTGTTGTCTGGATGACAGGTCTACCCGGAAGCGGCAAAACTACGATCGCAGATGAATTAACACAATTCTATGAAGAATTGGATATTCCTACACAAACCATGGATGGAGATGAAATCAGATTGGGGTTAAGTGCTGATCTTGGTTTTTCTAAAGAGGATCGACAGGAGCATGCAAGACGTGTGGCTTTTGTCAGTAAACTTCTTGCCAGAAACGGTGTGGCAGTGACTGTGGCATTGATCTCTCCATATCGAGCATTTCGTGAACATGCCAGAAAAGAGATACCTGATTTTATAGAGGTATTTGTGAAAACACCACTTGATGTTTGTATTGAGCGGGACCCTAAGGGGTTATATAAAAAGGCATTGAAAGGTGAGATAACTGATTTAACTGGTTTGCAGGATCCTTATGAAGAACCTTTGAATCCTGAGCTTGTTATTGATACTACACGGATGACACCGAATGATGCTGCCGGAATAATAATTGATAAACTTAAAGAATTGGGTTATGTGCAGCGTTTTGAATCCTAATTAAACGAATGGATGAATCCACTTCAAATTAGAGGATAAAAATTATAGCCACAAATGAATACAGATTTTTCAATGGTTTCATTGATACTACTATATTCTATCTTTTATTCGTATCTGTATTTATCTGTGTTCATCTGTGGCTAATTAAACAGAAAAAATCAGTAGAAATTAGAAAATAATAGTAAATCATAATGATTAACTACAATTTTTTGGAAATTAACCACAGATAAACACAAATAAACACAAATTATTCAATGGTTTCATTGATACTGCTATATTCTATCTTTTATTCGTATCTGTGTTTATCTGTGTTCATCTGTGGCTAATTAAACAGAAAAAATCAGTAGAAATTAGAAAATAATAGTAAATCATAATGAAAAGAAACAACCAATATCTCATCATAATTTTTTCACTGCTTGTGCTTGTAGGTTTTGCAATCATCCCAGCCCCTGAAGGATTATCCACCCAGGCAAAGAATGCAATGGGAATCTTTTTAATGGCGGTTATTCTCTGGGTAAGCAATGCACTGCCACTTTCTGTTACAGGTCTGTTCGTGATCGCTCTTCTTCCGCTGCTCCAGGTGATGTCGAGTAAAGAGGCATTTGCCCTGTTTGGAAATAATGCGGTATTTTTTATCCTGGGTGCGTTTATTCTGGCAGCCGCATTGATCGAGACCGGACTGAGTAAGAGACTGGCTTTGTTCATGCTCAACAAATTCGACGGGACACCGAAGAAATTGCTGGCAGGTATTATGTTAACATGTGCACTGTTATCGTTTATTATGCCTGAACATGCGGTTGCTGCTATGATGTTTCCTGTTGTGGCTGTGATAGCAAACAGCCTTGATCTGGAACAGTTGGGAAGTAAATATGGTACATTGTTATTCCTGTCGATGGCATGGGGTGCGGTGATAGGTGGTGTGGGAACACTGCTCGGTGGTGCGAGAAATCCTCTTGCCATAGGATTGTTAAAAGAAAGTACAGGTCTTGATATCTCTTTTTTTGACTGGTGTGTGGTCGCCATGCCACTAGTTTTTGTCATGCTGGCGGTTGCTTTTGTGATATTGAATGTTTTTTTTAGAGTTGATATCAGAGACGTCAAACCTGCAAAGCAGGTACTTATGGCTGAACAAAAAGCTATCGGAAAGATCACAATTAATGAGATGAAAGCAGGATATATCCTGCTACTTACCATAATATCGTGGATATTTCTTGGGAGTGTAGTCGGGCTGGGTGTTATAGCTATTCTATCTGCTGTTTCGCTGTTCATGTTGAAGGTGATTGACTGGGGAGATGTGGAGGCTAATGTCAACTGGGGAATAATCTTGATGTACGGTGGGGCTATAGCTATCGGGTCGGCTCTGTCATCTACAGGTGCGGTAGAATGGGCTGTTATGGTTATACTGGATAATATTATACTGACACCTGTTGTTGTTGTGCTTGCTATATCTTTTATTTCAATTTTTTTTACAGAAGGGATCAGCAATTCTGCATGTGTTGCGATTCTTATACCGATCGGATTCAGTATAGGTGATATAACAGGGATAAGTCCTGTGATCATGGTGTATTTGATAGCGATACCTGCCGGACTTGCATTTATCCTGCCTATGGGTACGCCGCCTAATGCAATTGCATATTCGGCCGGGTATTATAGAATTCGGGAGATACTGGTGCCTGGTTTGGTGTTGAACTTGTGTTCATGGATAGTTTTTTTTATAATGGTATTTATATACTGGCCGTTAATTGGTATTAAACTAATTTAGGATTTTGATATGAATACGATTATAGCAGCATTTTCTGCGACTTATATCCACGATAGGCTTGCAAGGGATGCACTCGATATGGCGCAGAAGCACGGTGCTGATTTGATTATATTAAGTGTGAGGGATAAGAATATTGCAAATAAAGTGGCGAGGTTAACTCATGATCACGGTTTTTTAGGAGAGAAAGTTGTGGAGAGATTGAAGGAGGATATTAAGGCAGGTAGGAATGGGATTATTTCCAGGCGATTGGGATTGGTTGAGAAGGAGGCTAAGAAGCGCGGGGTTGATTTTGAAATTGTCAGGGTTAAGGGAGATTTTGTTGAGATGGTTGTGGAAGTGGTTAGCAGGTATGGTGCGGATGTTGTGTTGATAGAGGAGATGGGGAGAGTCGGGGATGAGTTGAGGAGGATGGGTGGATTTGATGTTGTTGTTGTGGAGTGAGATTGAGGGGTGGGATTGTTTTTCATCATGAGTTCTTCGGTTTTTAAAGTGCAATAAAGGTTTCTGATGACTGTGGGGAAATTAATATGTATTCTGAAGGATATTAAATTAATTATGTCGGAGGATAAAAATGAAATTAGAAATTTTACTGGAACAGGAAGAAGATGGAACATATTCTGTGCACTGTCCTGCATTAAAAGGATGCCATTCACAGGGCAAAACAAGAGAAGAGGCATTAAAGAATATTAAAGAGGCAATCCAATTGTATTTAGAGGTGGCAAACGAAAAGACAAGAAAAATACTAGAGCAACAGCCAAAAAGTATGGTCGTTGAGATGGCGGTATGACAGAAAAAAGGTTATTACCTGTATCAGGTATGCAGATGGTAAAAGTTTTTAGAAAAGTTGGATTTTGTGTGGATAGACAGAAGGGTAGTCACATAGTGATGTCAAATGGAGATGATATTTTAATAATTCCTAATCATAAAACTGTGGCTAAAGGAACAGAAAGGGAGTTAATAAAAGATGCTGGACTTGCTGTTGAAAAGTTTAATAAATTATTGAAGAAATAAAATTCCAGCATGTATTAATTGCTGCAAGAGATTCAAGTATTAACAAAGTGGTCTATGCTATATATTTTTTATTTCTTTTTGTTGGATAATTAAATTGAAAGGAATTGTGACAACTGGAAAATAATAAGACGATTTAGAACAATATCCTCCCTTCGGTCGGATTTTCTTGACCGACATTCCAGAGGAATGGAGGAATAGAAGATTCGTAGAATCTTCGTCTGAGGCTCTGAAAGAGCCGAAGATTAGAAAATGTGAACGGAGTGAGCATTTTCGATATATCAAGTTATACTTG
>JAIOQW010000019.1 GCA_021108405.1 Methanosarcinales archaeon | reverse complement strand
TGGGTTCTTTGCTCAATTTAATCTTGAACTAACAACTTGAAACACAGGAAGAGCCAAAAAATATACATTTCTGGACTTAAAAACAGTTTCTGTCGGGACAGGTGATTTTGAGTGCATTGGAATAAAATGTGATATGAATTTCACTTTAAATTTTACAACGAGAACGCCAAATGGAACAATATATACAATGACAACTGGGAGTGCCTCAGGAAAGGACTGGATTGATCTAAGAAAGGGATTTTTAGTTGAATCTACATATGCTGTAGATGAAGTAGTAACAGTAGATCAGTCCGAAATATACGAAAAAATGGGATTTGAAAAGTTTTATCAAAAAAGGTCTATGGACATTCAAATAATAAGTGAACTAGTAGAATACACCTAGATCTGGCAAAGAAAATAGAGGCTCTTCGCTATTTAGTATGGAAAGATATAATTAAGATATCCTTTTAAAGATATTTCTATAACTATTCAGCCATCCTATAAACAGTTTATTTTAAAAAACACCCTAACCGAAAAATCAATATATCTTGCCATCATTTTTAATTCAGTAGATTGTGGAGGAATATCAATTGTCAAACGAAAGATGTCCTAAATGTGATAGCAAAAATGTTGATAAGGGTAGAATTGGTAGTGGTTTATTTGGATATAAATCAATCAAACAAGGGTTCTTTTCAGGACCTGTTAAAGAATTTGAAGCAAAGGTTTGTTTAGATTGTGGATACATAGAAATGTACATAAATGTTGAAAAATTAAAAAAAAGTGAAAAAGTGATTGCATAATTTCAACCTTCTTCTTAATATTTTTGATGATTTAAAGGGAGAATATTAAATATTGCTTAGAATATGTTGAAGATCCCGAAATTTGGGATGAAACAATTAATGAAATGAACAAAATACGTTCAAAAGTCGAACACAATGATGAATATGATCCTAAAAAAGAGCGATTATTAGTACTTAAAGCTAAAGCTCCAGAGTTCAAATGGAGTACACCCTGTTAGCAGACAAGTAGTTAAGCAATCCTCAAGTGCCAGGTAATAATTGAAGATTTTTTCATCTGCCATATGTAGGGCAATAGCTTCAAGTGGACAAGGATAAAAAGTTACCGCGTAATAGCAGAGGCAAATTTATACCATTGACTCAAATAACGCGGGTTAGCAAGGGCTACAGCAATGACCTTTTTTCATTGCCGGTTTTGTACCTTTGTAGGATTGTACCCAAGTATGTGTCATTTTCCTTAATTTGTAATGGAGCAGGTTAAGCAGCAAGTTGTATAGCAACATCAAATTGTTTTTATTCACTTATTAAAATACAAATTTGTTTTCAACTTGATATCTTTGAAATTATCATTAAGAATATTTGAAAACTCACTTTTTTCTCAAAATAAACCGTTACCAGTAGAACCGCAAGCGGTTGGCGGTGCTATGTGTTGGTGGATATTTTTAACCCGTAAAGTTTGGGTTTGTACGCAGTAAATGCCATATCCCCATATGATGTAGAACAATTGACTTAATACATGATTATCGGCTATTCCAAAATATGACCAAAATAAACTTCATCAATTATATGCCTTTATGTCTATATTTTAAATATATGCATAAACAATGTTGGTAAGAGAGAACAGCAGATACTTGATAGAATAAATGATGTAAAGGAATCTAATCAATCGACAAGATCTGAAAGCATATGCAGAGAATGGAATAAGCGGTTTAGCTAATTACAGAAAAGATGGTAATACAAAGAAGACCACATCTGATATTGAACATACCAAAAATATTCGTTATTTTGTGTGATGAAGTTTAATTTGGTCAATTATTCAATTCAGCCGATAGTCATGTAATAGAATCATAGCAAATCTGATTTCAAAATATCGCTTGAATTGCTTAATAAAATCCGGTCTATTTATGGTCCGTTTTTATTATCGTATAGTTTTTATATATTTCGTGTTGATATGATTACTACATTCAATACATTGTATCAATTCATTCCGGAACTTGATTTTTCTTTAAAGCAACTCAAATCCTTCAACTTCATTAGTAAAAATGACAATTTCATCATCTACATAGGTAACCGAATAAGCAGGACATTTAACATA
Source organism: Methanosarcinales archaeon (assembly GCA_021108405.1). Lineage (GTDB taxonomy): Archaea > Halobacteriota > Methanosarcinia > Methanosarcinales > Methanocomedenaceae > Methanomarinus. The sequence goes on along the minus strand of JAIOQW010000019.1, from coordinate 4,148 downwards.
TGTGTCCTGGCTAAATTCGTCCATACCGAGACTACATTTCATCGTTAGAGCATCTCCATAAAAATGTGCACTCCACCCGTCTATATGTTGATATATGTCATAGGTGGTTGTTTCGAACCCAGTATTTTCATCTTTAGTAAGATTTATCTTGCCTGTGGTTCTACTATCTTCGTCGTCTCTATTTATGTAACAGACAATATCGTAACATATAACTTCGTTATCAATACACACAGCAGTGCCTAAAAAGTGATCTCCTTCCTCGTTGTGTGTATCAACTGCTTTTATTTCTGTTTGGTTAATACACCCCATACTTATTATCTTCGTTTCTTCAACAACTTCTTTATTTGAGGCATCTGTTTTTTCCAAATGGCGTCCTGACAAAGGAAAACTCTAGAAACTTTTCAAGAGCATTGTCTTTGGCGCAGAGGTTATCGAGTAGAACATTGAAGGCCCCGGCGGCTCCTCCGTCGTTTGAGGCGACAGCGCTGCCCGAAGAAAAACTTCGCGATATGTGTGAAACATCGATGGGCGAGCGCAAAATTTATAGCACTAAAAGTTTATAATACCAAAAGAGAAAACTCATTAGGAGGGTAACTTGATGACGGAAAAATCAGAAATAGATAAAGAGGTTTTGGATGAAGCCTACCGTCGTGGATATGATTATTTGCGGAGGTATGCCTGTGCCCCTGGTGTTTTTGCTGCTGTTATGGACACTCTGGGCTACGAAGATGATCCTGTGGTTAATGACGTTTGGAAAGCTACCGTAGGCTTAATCGGTGGAACTGGCAACATGGCTATTGGAACCTGTGGTGCCATGGCTGGTGCCGCTATGGCGATAAGCTATAGTTTCGGCTTAACAAAGGAGGAGGAGGACCTTGTGAAGATGCTCAACGTCAACGGTGTGGTTGCAGAGGTGGGTAAAAAGATGCAGGAGAAATACGGTCACATACAATGTCAGGAGGTTCAGTTCCATAACTGGGGAAAATCCTACCGATTCACCAATCCGGAGGTTATGCAAGAATTTGTGAGTCTATCATTGGAATCTCCTGCCTGTCAAGAAGTAAACGGAGACCTTGCCAGATGGACCGTGAAGAAGATTTTGGAGCACAATCCACATTTCTCTAAACGAAAACAAAAATGAGACAGAATATAATTCTTTGGTTCTTATGCCAAGTACAAATGTCTGCCTGAAGATGGGTGCTGGTAATAAAACCGGCCAATATGACCTATGAGGAAGCCGCCACCGTCTGTAATTGGGTATTAACAGCATTGCCTTTCATTAGAGATAAAGGAAATATCAAGAGCGGACAAAAAGTCCTTATCAGGCCCTAAAGTAGAGAAGCTCTCACCAACAGCTACCAGCCGACACTAAGAACCACAACTGCAGTGAGGCCTGAAGAGTTGGTCTCTTGATCTGTCTCCATGATCATGATATCTCATACAGAAAGCCATACTGCTATAATCTGCTGAAGATCTGCAGTAGACATAATGTGTTCTCTTACTGGTATATCCTTTAACCAGTGATGAATGGCATCTTGAAGTTCCGCTGTGGTGACTGCACTCTCCCCCTCTGAATCTTCACCAGTCCATTCATTTTTCCAATCCTCTGATATGCGTAATATTATATCAACAATCCTGGTTTCTCCAGACCTAACAATAACATTTGTATAATTCCAGGCTAAATCGCTGCCATAAGGTGGATATGCATATTATTTGATGCTCCCGTCATTTATAGATTTCCTGTACCAGAATGCTGCATCTTCCGGAGTGGTTGCCACATATTCTATTGCTGAATTCATATCTTTCGTGGCATTGACCACAGTTATCTTCGGGCTGGTATTTGAATTACCCTTGTTTATCATTATTCTGGTCCGTAGCAGGTTAGTGGAACGGGATTTACTGGTGCATTATAGGTTTTATGTATATATCGGACTATTGATACTATCAGCTTTGATATCTGCCGGTCTTTTTGTTCCAGTTGTTCTATCAGGGCACCTGATGCGTTATCGTTTTGTTGTTGCTCTTGCTGCTTTGATACACCACCGTATAGCTTCTGAGGTATTATCTGTACCAAGCATCTTTTTAATTAGATTTATCTATGGGTCAAATGGGAGTATTTCAAGTATGATGTAGAAGCAATGATCAAACTCGTTGTAGTGGAATTCTTCAGGCAAACGTCATTTAAGAAGACTATTAGCACTTTAACAGAGGAAGAAGCGTGGCTGCTTGGTTTTCAAGAGAAAGATAATAGAATTCCAATTCCAACAGGATCAACTCTTCATCATTTCATGAAATATAGACTTGGAGTTGAAGGTATTGATGAAATAATGCTGATGTTAGGTAAGAAAATCGCCAAACTTTCAAATTCAAATGAAGCAAAATTGGATTCAACACCTCTTGAGGCTTCCAGGTATTCTAAAAATAGTGAATTCAATCCACACTATAATTGTAAAATGGATAAGGCTCATATTACAATGATTGGTACATATCCGGTGTTCCTGACATATACAGATGGAATTGCAGGAGACTCACCTGAATTATCATCACACATAGACGCTCTTTTACAAATGAATGCCAAAATTGATGAGTATCGTCTTGATGGTGCTTATGATTCCTTTCAAAACCATGCTGATATCTGGTACAAGTTGAATGCTGATCCTTTAATTTCATTAGGTATTGGTGCAGTAATCAACAATGAAGGTAAACTTGAAAGGATTAATCATTGGGTAAATAAGATGTGGAAGCTTGGTGGCTCAAAATATATGAAGATTGACGAGAAATTAAATCTCTTATATGAAAATGATAGGCAGGAACAGGTGGGCATGTATATTAGAAATAAGAACTTGGAAGATAAAACATTCCCGGAATCTTATAATCTTAAGAAAAGAATGTGAAAGGATTCATGGACACATAAAAAATACAGTGAAATTCGATGTTAGACGTATAATAGACAAGAGCAGAGAACTATATGTGAAATTTAATTTTATTACATACCAGCTGTTGGTACTGATAAATTTAGCAAATGGTATTGAACCTGCAAACGCTTTTGAGAATTTCATATAATCTTGGATCAACCTTAATTTAAGGATGAAATTTTCATTTGAAATTATAGCTTGTGCTATCGTTTTTTTCAGTTAATTCCGTTTATTAATTGGGCATATAGAATATTTTATGTTAATATTATTACTTCGTGTTGTAATTAATTAAAAATTTTGTATGAATTTATTATACTGTGGGGGATTATAATCGAACTATCAAATTAGAAACGCAAGATTTAATTCTAATTTGATTGCTTCGACGTAACCGTAGAAGATATGCTAAACAACCTTCGATCAAAACTTGGAGATGTCAGTGAAGAAGTCACCACACAACTTGAAACATTCAAGACCATCCTCATACTTAAAGATAAAAGTTCATTATCCTTCCATTAAGCAGGTGCAGTTCAGCGGGTATTCTGTCGGATTGAAGAGATAATTCATCAGCAGCCGCACATCAAGTATATTAATATTACCACTACCATCGACATCGCCAGCACATTCGTTGGTTATCAGGCTATCGGTGAAGACATGGTCCAGCAGGAGATGCAGGTCAGTGGAATTGACAAACCCGCTGCCGTCGGTATCACCGCAGACTATCTGAACTCCTTTTACTTTAACCAGCCAGAAATCGTAAGAATCGGCCCAATAAGAACCTGTGCTGCCAGCTATTATATACCCGCCATCTGAGGTCTGTTGGACGGATCTGGCATAATCTAAATCAGTTCCACCAAATGTCTTATCCCACATTTCAGTACCGGCCGAATCAGTTTTCACCAGCCAGAAATCGAAATCACCGGGCTTAAAATCATCGTAATCATAATAACCTGTGCTGCCAGCTATTATGTACCCGCCATCTGAGGTCTGTTGGACGGATTTGGCATAATCACAATCAGTTCTATCAAATGTCTTATCCCACATTTTAGTACCGGTCGAATCAGTTTTCACCAGCCAGAAATCAACAGAATGGCCCACATAATATTCTGCGCTGCCAGCTATTATGTACCCGCCATCTGAGGTCTGTTGGACGGATTTGGCATAATCACAATCAGTTCTATCAAATGTCTTATCCCACATTTTAGTACCGGTCGAATCAGTTTTCACCAGCCAGAA
>JAIOQW010000240.1 GCA_021108405.1 Methanosarcinales archaeon | reverse complement strand
TAGACAAAAAGGAAGTCATCTATTTATGCGGCATATTGATGGGCGGACTACAATTTCCACTGCATTAGTCTAACTGAATATAAAACTTTTTATGTTAAGAGAAAATATTCTAATTAAAATAACAAAAATAGCGATTTGTGTATTGCACATTTACCTATTCACATCTGTGAATGATACTCCCCTATACTCTTAATAGTAACTTTCTCCCTACCCATAGCCTCTATAGCATCAGCAGCAGCCAGTGCAGCCTGTATGGTAGTAATATAAGGCACCCCGTAATCCACAGCAGCACGCCTGATACTTCGTCCGTCTTTACTGCCCATTTTGCCGGTTGGAGTATTGATGATAAGACCTACATCACTGCTTCGCATTAAATCAACTACATTAGGAACACCTTCATGCACTTTTTTTATGTAACTGATATTTATTCCTTTCTCACTTAAAAACTCCACCGTACCCTGCGTTCCGATCAATTCCAGTCCTGCCTCTGTCATCTTCTGTGCTATCTGTATTAATGCAGGCTTATCCTGATCCCGGATCGACATGAATACCTTACCAGTAAGAGGAAGCGGGTTGTCTGCCGCCAGTTCTGCCTTGAAGAATGCCAGTCCGAAAGTATAATCCACACCCATGACCTCACCTGTACTGCGCATCTCAGGACCCAGGATCGGATCTGCACCAGGCAGTTTATCAAAGGGCAGCAGTACTTCCTTGATCGAGATATGTTTAGGAACCGGTTCATCTAACATATCCTGCTCTTTTAATGATATCCCTATCATGGCTTTTACTGCGATCCTGGCAAGCGGCAGTCCAACAGCTTTGGATACAAAGGGAATGGTACGGCTGCTTCTCGGGTTTGCCTCCAGCACATAAACCACACCGTCCTTATAAGCCATCTGCATATTCATGATGCCTTTCACTTTTAAGGCAAGAGCGATGCGTCTTACATAGTCCCTGACCGTATCCAGTACATACTGTCCCAATGACTGTGGAGGTATCACACAAGCCGAATCACCACTATGGATGCCGGCTTCTTCTATATGCTCCATAATAGCACCGATCAGTACATCCTTACCATCACATACCGCATCCACATCGATCTCAATTGCACCTTCCAGGAATTTATCGATCAGTACGGGGTGTTGCGGTGAGACTTTAACAGCTTCTTGCATATATCTGTTCAGGTCATTCTTATCATATACTACCTCCATAGCACGTCCGCCAAGCACATAGGACGGTCTGACCAGTACAGGATACTTGATCCTGGCAGCAATATCCCTTGCCCTGTTCCGGGTAGTAGCATATCCGGCTTCCGGTTGGGGAATGTTCATCTCCCGTAGCATTTTATTGAACCGCTCCCTGTCTTCTGCTATATCCATATCCTCAGGTGAAGTACCCAGTATTACGGTATCCAGATCACTCCTGCGCTCAAGTTCTCGTTGCAAAGGCAGTGCCAGGTTCACCGATGTCTGGCCGCCGAACTGGACCATCACACCCCAGGGTTTCTCACGCTCAATAACATTCATAACATCTTCCAGGGTAAGAGGCTCAAAGAACAATTTATCTGAAGTATCGTAGTCTGTGGAAACGGTCTCAGGATTATTGTTGATAATATGTGTCTCAATACCCATATCACGCAGTGCTGATACTGCATGTACAGTACAGTAATCAAATTCTATGCCCTGACCGATGCGTATGGGACCAGCACCCAGGATTAACACTTTTTTTCGGTTTGTGGGATCGATCTCACACATTTGCTCGTAACATGAATAATAATAAGGGGTTTGGGCTGCAAACTCGGCGGCACATGTATCCACCATCTTGTAAGTGGTGGTGATGCCCAGACTACGCCGTAGGTCATTAATATCTTCTCTTGTTCTACCTGTCAGATTTCCGATTTCCTCATCAGTGAATCCCATTCGTTTGGCTGCCAGAAGGTTATCATCCGAAAGGCTTAAGCTGATGGTATCCTCCATTTTGATTATATGTATTATTTTTTCCAGGAAGAACGGATCAATGGATGTAAGATCTGATATATCCCCTATGGAAAAACCGGATCTAAAGGCATGATAAATAACAAATAAACGCTTATCGGTGGCTACCTTCAATAATGCTGTGATCTCATCCCTACTCCAGTCTTTAAACCCAAAATACATATCAACATCAAGACTGCGAATAGCTTTTTTCATAGCCTCTTCGATCGTGCGCCCGATTGCCATGACCTCTCCGGTGCTCTTCATAGCTGTGGTCAGGGTATTATCAGCTGTAACGAACTTATCAAAAGGCCATCTGGGTATCTTGACCACAGTATAATCTATTGTAGGTTCAAATGATGCAGGAGTTTTTTTGGTAACATCGTTAGGTATCTCGTCAAGGTTTAAACCAATAGCGATCTTGGCAGTCACTCTGGCAATAGGGTATCCCGTAGCTTTACTGGCAAGCGCAGATGAACGGCTGACCCTTGGATTGACCTCGACTATTTTATACTCCCCGTCTTTTACGGCAAACTGGATATTGCATCCACCTTCAATACCCAGACTTCGTATTATGTTGATACTTGCACTGCGCAGCATCTGGTGATCACGATCAGATAGCGTCTGGCTTGGTGTGACTACAATGCTCTCTCCTGTATGGATACCCATAGGATCCATGTTTTCCATATTACAGATCACGATACAGGTATCATTTCCATCACGCATCACTTCATATTCGAACTCACCCCATCCCAGTACACTCTCCTCAATAAGCACCTGATGTATACGGCTGCGTTTAAGCCCCAGTTCTGTAATAGATACCAGTTTCTCTTTAGTATAAGCGATCCCGCCGCCGGCTCCTCCCAGGGTATAGGCAGGTCTGATTATAAGAGGCAGTCCCAGTTCATCTATCATTTCTACTGCCTCATCAATAGAGTTCACAGCCTTGCTGCGTGGAAGAGGCTCGCCTATGCGCTGCATAGCCTGTTTGAATAGGTCTCTGTCTTCAGTCTCCCGGATAGCTTTAAGCGGAGTACCATATAGTTTCACATGGTATTTCTCAAGTACTCCCCTATCTGCCAGTTCAGATACAATATTTAATCCAGTCTGACCTCCCAGTCCTGCAATTACCCCGTCCGGGCGCTCTTTTTCAATGATACGCTCCATGATCCCGGGTTTTATAGGCTCGATATAAACCGCATCTGCCATTTCAGGATCTGTCATAATAGTGGCAGGATTGGAATTGACAAGTACCACGCTAACTCCTTCTTCCCGCAGGGACCTGCATGCCTGACTGCCACTGAAATCAAATTCTGCTGCCTGCCCGATCATGATCGGACCACTACCGATAAGAAGTACTTTCTTTATATTGGGATTTATTGGCATTACTTCATCACCTTTCTTGTGATGGAATCAAAGAACCATTTTTCAGTGTCCCAGGGACCGGGACTGGCTTCAGGATGGAACTGCACGCTCATTATATCAAGATAATCATGAGCAATACCTTCTACAGTATTATCATTGACATTCAGATGTGTAATACGGGCATGCGTCTGTTCCACTGAATCGGAATCTACAGCAAATCCGTGGTTCTGCGAAGTGATGTACACAGTACCTGTCCTTAAGTCCTTAACAGGCTGGTTGGCACCTCTGTGACCGAATTTTAATTTATATGTACTGGCACCCAGTGCCAGTGAAATGATCTGGTTGCCGAAACAGATGCCGTAGATGGGAATCTGTCCCATCATTTCCTTAACTGTATCAATAGCGCAAGTAGCATGTTCTGGGTCACCTGGTCCGTTTGATATAAATAAAGCATCAGGTTCAAGATCTGCAACCTGGCGTGGTTGAGTGCCAGCAGGTACTACAGTGATCTCGACCCCTCGTTCTTGTAGGCTTTTAATTATATTGGCCTTGATGCCGAGATCAATGACCACAAAATGGGGCATACCTTTTCGTGCGGGTTCAATATGATATGATGCCGGGCAGCTTACTCTGTCTATCAGGTTTTTCTGCTCTGATATCCGGGGATGCTTTCGTGCCAGACGCAGCGCTTCATCTGCATCATCACTGTCTGTGATAAGGCATGCTCTCATAGCACCCAGATCCCTTGTCTTGATGGTCAGCATCCTGGTGTCCACACCGGCAATTCCGGGGCGGTCTTCGTTGCTTACGAATTCGTATATAGAACGTTTAGATAGGTGATGAGACGGATGATCGCAGGCTTCTCTTACCACTAAAGCTTCAGCTTTCATTCCGTTTGATTGAAAGGTCTCACCGCTTACGCCATAGTTACCGATCAATGGATAGGTAAACATCAATATCTGTCCGGCATATGAAGGATCGGTGAGTGCTTCTTCATATCCTGTATATTGTGTTGAAAAAACTAGTTCTCCGCAGATAGCAGTTCCGGCGGCACCAAAACCAATACCTTTTACAATAGTGCCATCTTCAAGTGCCAGAATTGCTTTCATATTAAAATGTATACATAGTAGGTATAGGTTAAAAATGTTATTATTTCTTACAGAGGAATACTTTTCAGGAATGAAAAAAAATTTAACTTAATCAATCCTTTGGAATATCAAGCATTAGAAAATATGAACTAAATGAGCATTTTCTAGTACTATAAGGATTATTAATGGAATTCACAACTATAAATAAGAGGTAAGAAAAATGGATTATAGAAAAATCATCCCATGTCTTGATGTAAAGGACGGACGTCTTGTCAAAGGTATCAATTTTGTAGATTTAAAAGATATAGGTGACCCATCTGAAAACGCTGCTGCCTATAGCGAAGCAGGTGCAGATGAACTGGTATTTCTGGATATTACAGCAACAGTCGAAAAGAGAAAGACCATAGTTGATGCAGTGGCAAGAACCGTAGAAAAGATATCTGTTCCGTTAACTGTCGGAGGAGGTATCGGAAGTGTTTCTGATATCCAGACCCTACTGGATGTTGGTGTATCCAAAGTATCAATAAATTCGGCTGCTATACGAAATCCCGATCTTGTTAAGGAAGTAGTAGATGAGTTCGGGAGTGAGACCGTTGTTATTGCCATTGATACCCGTAAATCTGCCGATCTCCCATCCGGATTCGAGGTAATGGTAGACGGCGGCAGGACACCTTTTGGTATTGATGCTGTTGCATGGGCAAAACAGGTTGAAGAGATGGGTGCAGGCAGTATCCTCCCGACAAGTATGGATGCGGATGGCACACAGGCAGGATATGATATTGCCATGACAGGTGCGATCGCCGATGCAGTCAGTCTTCCTGTGATCGCCTCAGGCGGTGCCGGAACACTTGAACACCTTTACGAAGCTATAACAGTTGCTCATGCTGATTCTGTGCTTGTGGCATCTATTACGCATTATGGGACCTATTCGATCAAACAGATGAAACAGTATTTAGCCGATCGAGGCATTCCGGTTAGGTTGTAGGTGCAATGAAAATAGCAATATTAGGAGGAACAGGTAGCATAGGGGAAGGGTTTGCACTAAGGTGGGCGCTGAATAATGAGATCATTATAGGTTCAAGAACCCTTAAAAAAGCCCAAAATGCGGCGCAGAGTTATCTATCTGAGATGAAGTCCTACGGCTTTGATATATCAGGTGTCAGGATCAGAGGTACTGATAATTATATTGCTGCGGCTGAGGCTGATATTGTTATTTTAACAGTAATGTTTAATCATGTATTCAGTATGCTTGAGTCTGTGTATGATACACTGGAGAATAAGATACTGGTGACTCCGGTCGTACCTATGAATAAAGTGGGGGATTATTTCGTATATTCACCCCCTCCGCAGGGTAGTGCGGCACTTGCTATCAAGGAAGCAGTTCCGGCATCTACCAGGGTTGTGTCTGTGTATCATAATATTGCTGCGTGTAAATTAAAGGATATGAAGTGTCAGGTAGAATATGATGCAGTGATCTGCAGTGATGATGAGGATGCCAGGAAGATATTATTTGATCTGACACATGAGATCGGATGTCTTCGTCCACTTGATGGAGGTCCGCTTGCGGTTTCTAATATGGTTGAATCTATTACTCCCCTGTTGCTTAACCTTGGGGTTTTAAATGGGCTTGAGGATGTTGGAGTTCGGTTTTGTTGAAAAAGAACAGTGCATATACCCGGTTTAAGCTTATCTGAATTTACAATACATTTGCTCAAGCTCAAAGTTATATATGTAGGATGCATTGAATATATCAAAGGAAGTTTTTATGCAAAAAACAATAAAAGCTGAAATTTACTTTGATCAGGCTGTCCCAAAACTAAAATTCCCATGAAAAAAGAGCTCAATTAAGCCTTTA
>JAIOQW010000012.1 GCA_021108405.1 Methanosarcinales archaeon | reverse complement strand
ATTATCTGCCACAGAGACCACTTTAGAGGAAATACTCTGTGATTTTAAGTGTTCTTTGTGGCTATCATTTTTCCCCTCTAATTTGAAGTGGATACAATTTTCTCTAAAAAACGCTTGCTTGCATTGTGTTCGCTGTCATTCTTCGTCTCTCCATCCTGTTTGATGATCGGCTCTGATGATGACGGTATTACTTCCTTGATATCAGGGTGAACAATTACTGCACCCAACATTTGATGCTGATAGGTGATTTCCCCTGTTTTTGAGTTCGTTTTCGTACAACAAGAGTCGCAATGAATCAGCAAATCCTGGTCTCTTATTTTTTTTTCATCCAAGCTGTCTGAAATTATACCTCCGCTCGTTGTTGATTTGCCTTATGATGTAGCGAGTGGAAGCATGCAATATCATAAAATATTTACGAAATGGCAAGTAAACAAGCCTTCGCTTGTATTCGTTTACAACCATAACAGGAATTGCTGACAAATCTGCTATGCCTATAATATATACCAAAGACAAGTCAAGGAACGTAACATCATAATCAATTTCCACAGGTTGCCAGTAAAAACATACTGAATTAAAGAGATTATAATATACTATAAGTCTGTGTATAGAAAATAACTGGAAAATCGGACAGTGCAATTATGAAAAAAATTGATAATATTTTATTATTGGAAGTCTGGTGTTAAATGATTACTCAGGAACAAATTAAATCCGTCGTTCAGACAATAGTTGAAGGTTATGAGCCCATAAAGATAATTTTGTTTGGATCGTATGCATACGGGCATCCAACGAAAGATAGCGATTTAGACCTATTGATTATAAAAGATGGTGATGCCCCTGGAATACAAAGAAATCGCCGTGTCAGAAATATTCTAAAGGATTTTTCAATACCAATAGATGTTATTGTCAAAAGCAGCCAGGAATTTGATATGTTTAAAGATGTTATCGGCACAGTGATCTATCCGGCAAACAAATATGGAAAAATTATCTATGAAAAAAAATGAGACTATAGATGATCTGACTATAAAATGGATAAATATTGCCCAAAGGGATCTGATGGCAGCAGAACAGGGGCTTAAGGTATATCCTGTTCTTGCGGAAATAGTATGTTTTCATTGTCAACATTCGGCTGAGAAATATCTTAAGGCATATCTCGTAAAACATCAGGTCGAATTTCAGAAAACACATAATTTTATGTCTTTGATAAATATATGTTCTACAGTGGATATTCAGGATTAAAAATTTTTACCGTGAAGAATTTCTATTGGTGGTTCAGTTAACATCTTATAATCTACAACCATTTTTAAGAGTTTATCTCTATTATAATAAATCTCACCATCCAATGTCACGAAAGTTGCGTTTTCCGTTGTCAATGACCAATAAATGGCATCATTGAGTATCCAAGAATCATCCTCGTTTGGAATTATTGTATTAATTAATGCTTTGAAATATGAATCTTCATTTCTGGGAATCACTTCATCAAGATTTCTAATTGCTCGGTTAATTCTTATTTCTAGCCTTTTATTAAATAGTCTTAAAAAAGTAAGTTGTTCATGAGCAGGTATTACTGATAATTGTTCGATTATTTCTTTGAGATGTCTAAGATCATTCTCGTTTAAATGTATATCCGGTGAAACTTTATATTCTTCATTTCTTTTTTTTGACAAATATTTTGAATAATCTTGATATAATTTATTCCTTTTTTTTAATTTAAGTGACAATTCTCTTTTAACACTTTCACTTGTACATTTATAACAATCTGTTTCATCAAAAAAAGTAATGCATGAAGAATGAAAATCTTCAAATTCCGTACCATATGAGATAAAAACACAAGAATCTATGAAAGCATGATTCATAAAAAAAAATTCCTACTTAGCGTAAATTTTCCACATTTCTGTAAGGTGCTTTCCTAAATTTTCTCCAACACGTTCATAACTCCTCATGTAGGCTTTTTCAATATTATTTTCGCTTAATGTGAAATTTAATTTTTCCGAGATGTTTTTCAATTCATTTAATGATTCATTAATATTTCTTGCTGCTATAGGAAGATATTTTTCCCTTTGCTTAATAACTTTTTCTGCACTGAGTCCTTTTACAGTTTCGATAGAAATTATAGAAGCCGGTTCCATCCAAACCCTGTTATGATATGCGTCACTTAATCGCTTAAAAAAAACCATATCATTTTGAGTTATCTCTGCCCCCTCTTCAAAAAGCCCCTCAGTTTCAATACTGGTCTCTTCAATAAAATTTAAAAAATCATAGAATTTACTAGATATTCCATCAAACAACTCATCTTCTTGCATCCCTAAATATAACTTAGAAATGTTTTCAGAAATTACACTACTAATATCATCAAATATTCCTCTACTCATCTCTTCTGAAGTAATAATTATTTCGTTATTTGGAATGTATTCATTTCTAAATCTCGCTGGTTCCATAGAGCTATAAAGATGCCTTAAAAATAAATTTCTTTTAGTAAAAAATATTTTCTCAACTCTAATATCGTTAAAACATGAATATATATCTGAATTGACAACTAGTTTTTTCGGATTTTGAACAAGCTTTTCTAAGGTATTTTTTCTTACGCTACCAGAAAGAGTTCCGCCGGGATGAACCATACAACCTCGAATATACCAGCTTCGGGTGATAGGTAATTCTAACTCTTCAATTGTCATAAACACAATTTTTTGGAGTTTCATCTCACTTAAAAATTTTACATCAATATCATAATCTAGAATAAATCTAGCAAGAGATTGTAAAATATCTTTTACTGCTTGTTTTTCATCTTCAGGCTTAGTAATAAGCAAATCTTTCAATTTATTACTTCCTTGGGATTGTTTCACCAATTTTTTTGAAAGTCTTTACTATATTTATTGTGTTTTTCATTTTACTTATATTCTCTGGATTGATTATAGGAATGATAAAATTGATTAGAATACTCATGCCCATATTTTGTGCTTTATATGTTTGTATTGGTTTAAATATACATAGGATACACAAATCAGCCATTTCAACTTGATCATCTGAAAGTATCCACCCAGAGGAATCAGCTGTCTGAATTATGGCATCATCTGTCATGGTTTTATTACTCCAATGCGGGGGAAGGGATTCGAACCCTCGTACTCCTGCGAGATAGCGCCCTGAACGCTACGCCTTTGACCTGGCTGGGCAACCCCCGCATAGGGATATATGCCTGATATACTGCAACCTCACAAAAAGATGCTTATCAGTATGGCTGTGAATAATATTAATATGACTTAAACCTTTACATTAGTTGTAAGCAGCTTGGCTAGTAATGCTTTAGTAGCATGTAGCCTATTCTCGGCCTGATTAAGTACGGCAGACTGGGAACCGGTAAGTACTTCGCTTGTGATCTCCTCACCTCTATGTGCAGGAAGGCAGTGCATTATCATACAACTTTTCTCAGCAAGGCTCACCAGTGCATCATTGATCTGATACGGCCACAGATCACACAATCTTTCTTCTTTCTCGTCCTCATCACCCATGGACACCCAAACATCAGTGTATATAATATCAGCATTCTCTACTGCATTTTCAGGCTCGTGAACCACTTCCACATCCGCACCCATATTCAGGGCCTTAGTAAGTATATCAGAATCAGGTCCATACCCAATCGGGCAGGCAACACGCATTTGCATGCCTGTAATTGCTGCAGCCAGGATTGCGGAATTACATACATTATTACCATCCCCTACCCATGCGAATTTCAAACCTTTAAGAGTTCCTTTATACTCCCGTATAGTCTGAAGATCGGCTAACAACTGACAAGGATGTTCAAGATCGGATAATCCATTGATCACAGGTACAGTTGAGAACTGAGCCAGTATCTCCAATGTACTGTGTTTATAAACCCTTGCCATTATGCCGTGAATATACCGTGACATCACCTGTGCAGTATCACTTATTGTCTCACCTCTTCCAAGCTGGAGATCACGGGAATGTAAATTCAATACATGACCGCCCAGTTCATTCATAGCAACCTCAAAGGACATCCTGGTCCTGGTGGATGATTTCTCAAAGATCATTGCCAAGCTTTTCGATTTTAGCGTTTCTATAATAATACCCTTAGCTCTTTTCGCTTTCAGGTCTTCTGCCATATCAAGTAATTCAATGATCTCATCAAATGAAAGATCACTTATTGATAAAAGATCACTCAAAAGTATCACCCTCTAAGAGATCGCATATGATCAATTCGCTTTTGTATCAACAACTGTTTACCGATATCCTGCCTGAACTCCAGCGGTCCTTTGATATTGATAAGTGCCGTCTGGGCGATCTCTTCAGCTTCCTGTATACTATCTGCAATCCCTACAACTGCCGCTGCTCTTGAACCTGTGGTATATACAACTCCATCCTTTTCATAGACACTTGAATAGAACAGTATTGCATCTCCCATATCACCAACTTCAATAGGGGCGTCCTTTACCGGGTCTTCAGGATATCCGGCTGGTACGCAGTATTTACATACCGTTGCCTTTGATGAGAATCGCACATCTACGCAATCAAGTGTTTGCGTGGTCATTGCTTCGATAATGTCAATAATATCAGTCTCAAGCAGAGGTAGAATATTCATTACTTCAGGGTCTCCGAACCTTGCATTGAACTCTATTACTTTTATACCGCTGGCAGTAAGAATGAACTGTCCATATAGAATTCCGCAATATTCTTCTTTAGTCTCTTCCTTGATCTTACGTACTACCTGTTCCATTATCTCTTTAGCCTGGGTATAGTCACTTTCGATCATAAATGGCAGTAAATGACCTGCATCATTATACGATCCCATGCCCCCGGTATTCGGACCAAGGTCACCTTCATATGCCCGTTTATGATCCTGTACTGACGGAGCAAATGCAAGATGTTTACCATCTACGAATGCCTGGATCGTCACTTCCTCACCTTTGAGGTTCTCTTCAATAACTATGACATCACTTTTTAGCAGCTCACTGGCATATGCCTTAGCAGCGTCTTTATCCGGAAGCTGGTCGCCCATGACCTTGACCCCTTTTCCACCTGTCAGGCCGGCAGGTTTCACAGCCACATCCCCCAGTTCTTCTATATATTGATGTGCTTCTTTTTCTTCTTGTTTGTTGAATATTCCAAATGCTGGAAGACCAGGTATGTTATTTATTTCCATGAATTTGCGTGTCCATGCCTTATCAAACTCCAGCTTTGCCGCCAGGCGTTTTGGTCCTATAGCAGGTATGCCTGCATTCTCAAGGGCATCAGCCAGTCCCACGGCAAGTGGTGCTTCCGGGCCGATTATAGCAATATCAATTCCAATCCGGGTGGCGTATTCTACAATTATTTCAATTTCAACTTCACTATTAATAAGAAGATCATTACATAATTTAGCAATACCTGGATTCTTCTTTGACATCGCTGCATAAAGTTGATATGGACGTTCACTCTTTGATATAGCATAGGCAATAGCATGTTCACGCCCTCCGCCGCCTATTAGTAATATTCTTTTCATTATATATCCTCACTATTAACAGAGAACAAAATCCTCCCATCGGTCGGATTTTCTTGAGTATATTATCTTACAGATTATATACTACAAGAAAATGCTCACTTCGTTCGCATTTACTTGAGTACATCAAGTTATACTTGATATACTATTAAAAACCGCAGACTACTATTCAATAGTATCTAAATAAAGTTGTGGTTTATATATTGTAAAGGTTTATTATATGTTACATTATATATGTACATAACTTGAACGGAGGAAAAGAGAGGATGGAAGTAAGAGATAATATATTCTCTATTGTAATGATTGGTATAATGGTCGTATCCGCTTTTGTATTGACATATAAGTGGATGACCAGATTCGCCTCAAGTAACTATTCTGCAGATGCTGTTATTGTACTTGCTGCTATGGTCTTAATAGGTGCACTTGCTGCAATGATACTGTCTATTGATCTTAGAATACGAAAGATAGAGGCCATGATCGAAGCAAAGGAACGTTCATTGAGGATAAGTATCCAGAGTGTTGAAGAAAACATGGATCATAAACTTAATGTTGTTCTCAATAAAGCAAACAACAATATGGATGAAATGTCACGAAGAATGTATAAGTGACACAACCCTAAAACAAAATCCTCCCTTCGGTCGGATTTTATTGACTGAGAGTCTGAAAGAGCCGAAGATTAGAAGATTCGTAGAATCTTCTCCTGAAGCATCGAAGAAGCTGAAGATTAAAAATGTGAACGGAGTGTGCATTTTCGATATATCAAGTTAGGCAACTCACAAATAATAATTTACCCATTGCTGAACGAAACATCCTTTCA